>NZ_JBIBKS010000009.1:0-334428 GCF_042959345.1 Streptomyces sp. NPDC007905
GGTTGATAGGCCAGATATGGAAGCCCGGTAACGGGTGGAGTTGACTGGTACTAATAGGCCGAGGGCTTGTCCATTGATGCTCGCGTTCACTGTGTATGTTCTGAGGCAACGAACGGTTGCCGGCTTTGAGCCGAACATGTGGTCACAATTGAAGAGTGTGCTTGTTCGCTCGAAACCATTAGGGTTTCGGTGGTCATAGCGTGAGGGAAACGCCCGGTTACATTTCGAACCCGGAAGCTAAGCCTCACAGCGCCGATGGTACTGCAGGGGGGACCCTGTGGGAGAGTAGGACGCCGCCGAACAATCTTTGGAAGGACCCCTGGTCACCAGCGTTCAGCTGGGACCAGGGGTCCTTTCGTTTTTACAATGCTTGCGGTACCGAAGACAGGAGTCACCGATGTCCACCAACTCTCCCGACGATCGACCGGAGCGCGACCAGCGGCGACGGGACAGTGGTGACCGCGGTGATCGTGGTGGCTACAGTGGCGGTCCGCGCCGTGGCGGCGAGCGGGGGCAGGACCGCGGCGGCGATCGTGGCGGCTACGGCCGGCGCGAGGACCGGGACCGCGGCGACCGCGGTGGTTACGGCCGCCGTGACGACCGAGGTGACCGCGGTGACTCCCGACGTGACGACCGCAGCGGCTTCCGTCGCGACGACCGCGGCGGCGACCGGCCCTCCTTCCGCCGTGACGACCGCGGCGGCGACCGGCCCTCCTTCCGCCGTGACGACCGCGGCGGCGACCGGCCCTCCTTCCGCCGTGACGACGACCGGCGTGACCACCGCGGTGAGCGACGCGACGACGACCGGCGCGGCTTCCGCCGTGACGACGAACGCGGTGGCTCCGGCCGCCGGGACGACCGTGACCGGGGCGACCGCGATGACCGTGGCGGTTACCGGGGCCGTGACGACCGCGGCGGCTTCCCTCGCGACGACCGCGACGACCGCCGTGGCGGTGAGCGTGGCGGCTTCCGTCGTGACGACCGTGGCGCCCGAGGTGACTTCCGGCGGGACGACCGCGGTGAGCGTGGCGGCTTCCGGCGCGACGACCGTGGCGAGCAGAGTGGCTTCCGAGGCCGCGACGACCGCCGTGAAGGTGACTCCGGGTTCCGCCGTGGCGGTGAACGTTCCGACTCCCGGCGTGATGACCGTCGGGACGACCGCCGTGGCGGCTTCCGCCGTGACGACCGTGGCGACCGCGGTGACTTCCGGCGGGACAACCGTGGCGGCGACCAGGGTGGCTTCCGCCGTGACGACCGAGGCGCCCGCGGCGACCAGGGTGGCTTCCGCCGTGACGACCGAGGCGCCCGCGGCGACCAGGGCGGCTTCCGCCGTGATGACCGTGGCGACCGCGGTGACTTCCGGCGCGATGACCGAGGCGCCCGCGGCGACCAGGGCGGCTTCCGCCGTGACGACCGAGGCGCCCGCGGCGACCAGGGCGGCTTCCGCCGTGATGACCGTGGCGACCGCGGTGACTTCCGGCGCGATGACCGTGGCGAGCGTCGTGACCGCGGTGACTTCCGGCGTGACGACCGGGGAGACCGCGGCGACCGCGGCGGCTTCCGTGGTCGGGACGACCGCGGTCGTGGCCCCCGTCGCGACGACCGGGGCGACTTCCGCCGGGACGACCGTGGTGGTCGGCCGGGTACCGGTGGCTTCCGGGGCCGGGACGACCGGCGTGGTGGCGGCCGTGTCCGCGACGAGCGCGACCGGGACCGGGAGCCGATCAAGCGGCTGCCGATCCCGGAGGACGTCACCGGTGACGAGATCGACAGGGACGTCCGGCAGGAGCTGCAGAGCCTGCCCAAGACGCTCGCCGAAGACGTCGCGAAGAACCTGGTGATGGTCGCGCGCCTCATCGACGAGGACCCTGAGGGCGCCTACGGCTACTCCAAGGTGGCCCTGCGCCTGGCGTCCCGCGTGGCCGCCGTGCGCGAGGCCGCCGGGTTCGCCGCTTACGCCAACCAGAAGTACAGCGAGGCCCTGGCCGAGTTCCGGGCCGCGCGGCGCATGACCGGGACCGTGGAACTGTGGCCGGTGATGGCCGATTGCGAGCGTGGGCTCGGGCGGCCGGAGAAGGCGCTGGACATGGCCGGTGCCCCCGAGGTGCACAAGCTGGACAAGGCCGGGCAGGTCGAGATGCGGCTCGTCGCCGCCGGTGCCCGGCGTGACATGGGGCAGCTGGACGCGGCCATCGTGACCCTGCAGAGCCCGGAGCTGGCCTCCAACTCCGTCCAGCCGTGGACCGCCCGTCTGCGTTATGCCTACGCCGACGCCCTGCTGGCCGCCGGCCGGGAGAACGAGGCGCGGGAGTGGTTCGCGAAGGCCGTGGAGGCCGACCGGGACGGCAGCACGGACGCCTCCGACCGGCTCGCCGAGCTGGACGGCGTGGAGTTCGTCGACGCCCTCGACGAGAACGAGGGCGGGAGCGAGGGCGAGGGCGTGAACGAGGGCGTGAACGAGGGCGAAGGCGAGGCCGACAGCGAGAAGGAGCCGGACGGTGAGCGCGGAGAGAACGCCGACGCCACGGACGCCTCCGAGCAGGACGGCAAGGACTGACCCGTTCGGGTGACGAGGTGACGAAGGGCGGGACCCCAGGGGTCCCGCCCTTTCGTATGCGCCGGATCAGATCTCCAGCGCCCGCAGCACCAGTCCCGACGCCGGCTTGGGGCCGAACGACGTCGACTTGCGGGGCATCGTCACGCCCTGGCGGGCCAGGTCGCGTACGACCTCCTCGTGGACGGGGTGCAGCAGGACCGCCGTACTGCCGTCGCGTTCGGCCTTCTCGACCGTGGCCGTCGTGTCGTGGATGTAGGCGATGTGGGCCGGGGAGTCCTCGGGGATGTGCCAGACGTGGTCGAGGAGCGTCGCGTGCAGGACGGTGGCGTCCAGGCAGCGCCAGGCGGCCGGGCGGTCCGTGGGGACGGTGCGGGCCAGCAGGTCCGGGTCCGGGCGGTCGATGAGGTGGAAGGCGCCGTCGCCGGCCAGCAGGAAGGCGTTGCCCGCGCAGGCCGCGTCCGCCAGTGCCTCCAGGGCCTCGGGCAGCGGCTTGTCGAGATGTCGTACCCGGAACAGGCCGTCCAGGGCGGCCAGCGCGTCCGTGACCGGCAGGCCGTGCAGCAGGCGGTGGATGGCCCGGACGCGCAGCGGGTAGCGGGCGGTGTCGACCAGGAGGACCAGGCCGTGGTCCCAGGGGCTCGGCGAGGGGTGCTCAGCGCGCAGCCGCCGGTAGGTGGCCCAGCGGTGGTGGCCGTCGGCGATGAGGGCCTGGTGGTGAACCAGGTCGGACTGGATCCGGTTCACGTCGGCGGGGTCGGTGACTGCCCACAGGCGGTGGTGGAAGCCGTCTTCGGTGGTCGTGGCCAGCAGCGGGGGCAGCTCGGCGGTGTGTTCGACGACCTCGGCCGCCGTGCCGTTGCCGCGGTAGGTCAGCAGCAGGGGTTCCAGGTTGGCGCGGGTGGCGCGCATCAGGGCCGCCCGGTCGGCGACCACCGGCGGCATGACGTCCTCGTGCGGGAGCACCACGCCCTCGGAGGGGTCCGACACGCGCAGGGCGCCGATGACGCCGCGCTGGAGCATGCCGTTGCCGTCCCGCTGCTCGTACACGTACAGGGCGGGGTCCGTGTCGGCGGTCAGGACGCCCTCGGCGAGCCAGCGGCGCAGGGTGTCGGCCGCCTGTTCGTTGCGGGCGTCGGGGGTGCCGGCCTGGGGGAGGATCAGGCGGACGATGTTGTACGGGTCGGCTGACTGGAGGTGGTGCAGGCCGTCGGGGCGGACCACGACGTCGTAGGGAGGGGAGGTGACGGCGGCCAGGCTGCCGACCCGGTCGGGGTCGTAACGAAGGCCACGGAACGGGGTGAGTTCCAGGCCTCGGCGCGCTGTTGCTTCCGAGTGACCTGCAGTCTTCATCCCGGCATCGTACGTGTGTCAGGGGTGTGGGGGATGATCGAGGGAAAGACGGTCGAACGAGGAGCGATGTGGAATGAGCCAGGGCGTCAGGACGAAGCCCGAGGGCAGTGGGCAGCCCCTGAGCGAGGCGTACGACACGGCGCTGCTCGATCTGGACGGGGTGGTGTACGCCGGCGGGAACGCGATCGCGCACGCCGTCGACTCGCTGGCCCACGCGCGTGCGGGCGGGATGCATTTGGCCTACGTCACCAACAACGCGATGCGCCCGCCGGACGCCGTGGCGGAGCACCTGACGGAGCTGGGGATACCCACGGGTGCGGGCGACGTCATCACGTCGGCGCAGGCGGTCGCGCGGCTGATCAGCGAGCAGGTGCCGACCGGGGCGCGGGTGCTGGTGATCGGTGGTGAGGGGCTGCGGGTGGCGCTGCGCGAGCGCGGCCTGACGCCGGTGGAGTCGGCGGACGACGATCCGGCGGCGGTGGTGCAGGGGTACGGCGGGCCCGATCTGCCATGGGGGCGGTTCGCGGAGGCGTCGTACGCCGTGGCGCGAGGGGTGCCGTGGTTCGCGTCCAACACCGACCTGACGATTCCCAGCGGGCGGGGGATCGCGCCGGGCAACGGGGCGGCCGTGGAGGTCGTCCGTATCGCGACGGGCGGGGAGCCGCAGGTGGCGGGCAAGCCGCTGCCGCCCATGCACCGGGAGACGATTCTGCGGACGGGCGCGAAGCGGCCGTTGGTGGTCGGGGACCGGCTGGACACGGACATCGAGGGCGCGTTCAACGGCGGGGTGGACTCGCTGCTGGTGCTGACCGGCGTCACGGACGGCCCCCAGCTGCTCGCGGCGCCGCCGCGGCACCGGCCGACGTATGTGGACGCCGATCTGCGGGGCCTGCTTACCGGCCAGCCCGAAATCACCCGGAAGGGCGAGGGCTTTTGCTGCGCGGGCTGGACGGCGACCGCCGGTGCGGACCGGCTGGAGCTGGAGGGCGAGGGTGAGGCGCTCGACGGGCTGCGCGCCCTGTGCGCTGCGGCCTGGACGGCGGCCGGGGACGGTTCCTGTGAGCTGGAGGCGGGCAAGGCGCTGGCCAGACTCGGGCTCTGACGGGCAGCGACACGTCACAGGAGCCGCAGGATCGAAGTCGAATGCGAGGGTAGGCTAACCTAACCTTGTGTTGGTCGACAGTCCTACGGAACCGCGCGCGCGGACCGCCCCCGCGCCCCCAACCCGCCGGGTGCCAAGGGCCCTTGGGCTCATCCTCTCCGTCGCGGTCCTGGTGCTCCTCGCCCTGGCGAGCATCGCGATCGGGGCCAAGGCGCTGTCGCTGGACCAGGTCGGGCACGGCCTGTTCCACGACACGGGGACCTACGGCGACGTCGTCGTCGACGAGCGGCTCTCGCGCACCGTCCTCGGTCTGCTGGCCGGTGCCGCGCTCGGCCTGTCCGGGGCGGTGCTGCAGGCGCTCACCCGCAATCCGCTCGCCGACCCGGGGTTGCTCGGCATCAACGCCGGCGCCTCCGCCGCCGTCGTCACGGCCGTCACCTACTTCGGGGTCACCAGCCTCACCGGCTATGTGTGGTTCGCCTTCGGCGGTGCGGCGGCGATCGGCGCGCTGGTGTGGTTCCTCGGCGGAAGCCGGGGCGCCACGCCGGTGCGGCTGGCACTCGCCGGTACGGCGATCAGTGCCGCCCTGTACGGCTATCTCCAGGCCGCGATGATCATGGACGATGCGGCGCTGGGCAGGATGCGCTTCTGGACGGTGGGTTCACTCGCCTCGGCCACGGACTCGACCGTCCTGCAGGTGCTGCCGTTCCTCGCGGTCGGCACGGTCCTCGCGCTCGCCCTCGCCCGGCCGCTGAACGCCGTCGCGATGGGCGACGACACGGCCCGTGCCCTCGGCGCGCACCTGGGCCGTACCCGAGCCCTGGCCATGCTGGCCGCGACCGTGCTGTGCGGTGCCGCGACGGCCGCCTGCGGTCCGATCGTCTTCGTCAGTCTGATGGTCCCGCACGCGGTGCGCTCCTTCACCGGCCCCGACCTGCGCTGGATCCTGCCGTACGCGGCGGTTCTGTCGCCCGTGCTGCTGCTCGGCGCCGACGTCATCGGCCGGGTCGTCGCCCGCCCCTCGGAGCTCCAGGTCGGCATCGTCACCGCGATCATCGGCGGCCCGGTCTTCATCCTTCTCGTACGGCGGCGGAGGACGGCCAAGCTGTGAAGACACCCACCAGGAGCCGTGCCGTACGCGCCCCCGGAGGGCTCTGTCTGCGCCTGGACGTCCGCGCGCTGATCGTCGTCGCTCTGCTGCTGGCCGCCGCGCTCGCCGCCGGCGTGGCGCTGATCGGCACCGGCGACGCCGAGATCCCGGCCGCCGACGTCCTCAGGACGCTCGCCGGGAACGGTACGGCCTACCAGCACTTCATCGTCCACGAACTGCGCCTGCCGCGCGTCCTGGTCGGCCTGCTGGTCGGCGCCGCGCTCGGCCTCGGCGGTGCCCTGTTCCAGGCCGTCTCCCGCAACCCGCTGGGCAGCCCGGACGTGCTCGGCCTCTCGCAGGGCTCGACGGCGGGCGCGCTGATCGTGATCGTGCTGATGTCCGGCAGTGCCACGCAGGTCACCGTCGGCGCGCTGATCGGCGGCCTGGTGACCGGATTCGCCATCTATCTGCTCGCCTGGAAGCAGGGCGTGCACGGCTACCGGCTGGTCCTGGTCGGCATCGGTGTCTCCGCGATCGTCACCGCGGTCAACGGCTACCTGCTCACCAAGGCCGACCTCGTCGACGCGGCCCGTGCGGTGGTGTGGATGACGGGGTCCCTCAACGGCCGTGACTGGCAGCAGGTCTGGCCGCTGCTCTGGCTGTGCGTCCTCCTCGTGCCGCTCGTCCTCGCCAACGCGCCGGGCCTCAGGATGATGGAGATGGGCGACGACGTCGCGAACGCCCTCGGGGTGCGCGTACAGCGCGTACGGCTGGTGCTGATGGTCTGCGCCGTCCTGCTCACCGCCGCCGCCACCGCCGCCGCGGGACCCGTCGGCTTCGTGGCGCTCACCGCGCCGCAGCTCGCCCGGCGCCTGACCCGCTCGCCCGGGCCCAACCTGGTGCCCTCCCTGTGCATGGGCGCCGCCCTGCTGGTCACCGCCGACTGGGCCTCGCAGCGCGCCTTCGGCGCCGACCAGCTGCCCGTGGGCGTGGTCACCGGTGTCCTCGGAGGTGCCTATCTGCTGTGGCTGCTGGTCACCGAGCGCAGGGCGGGCCGGATATGACCGCCGGCAGCGCGACGAACAACCGAAGGAGCACCGTGCACCGCCTGTCCGCCGAGAACGTCACCCTCGCCTACGACCAGCATGTCATCGCCGAACAGCTGTCGGTGGAGATCCCCGACCACTCCTTCACGGCGATCGTCGGCCCGAACGCGTGCGGCAAGTCGACGCTGCTGCGGGCGCTGTCGCGGACGCTGAAGCCGATCCGGGGCCGGGTGCTGCTGGACGGGCAGGTCATCCGGTCGATGCCCGCGAAGAAGGTCGCGCGGACCCTCGGCCTGCTGCCGCAGTCGTCCATCGCGCCGGACGGGATCACCGTCGCCGACCTCGTCGCGCGCGGCCGCTACCCGCACCAGGGCATCCTGCGGCAGTGGTCCGCCGACGACGAGCGGATCGTCCGGGAGTCCATGGCACAGACCGGCGTCGCGGAACTCGCCGACCGGTACGTGGACGAGCTGTCCGGCGGCCAGCGCCAGCGCGTGTGGATCGCCATGGCGCTCGCCCAGCAGACCCCACTGCTGCTCCTGGACGAGCCGACCACCTACCTCGACATCCAGCACCAGATCGACGTCCTCGACCTGTGCGCGGAGCTGCACGAGGCCCAGGGCCGCACCCTGGTCGCCGTCCTTCATGACCTCAACCACGCCGCCCGGTACGCCACCCACCTCATCGCCCTGCGCGGCGGCCAGGTGATCGCCGAGGGCGCCCCGAACGACATCGTCACGGCCGAGTTGGTGGAGGAGGTCTTCGGGCTGCGCTGCCGGATCATCGACGACCCCGAGACCGGGACCCCGCTGGTCGTTCCGGCCGCGCGCAGGGCGAGGCTCACAGCAGCTTCCTGAGCCGGAACAGGTCCAGCAGGGTCGCCTCCAGCTTCACCCGGCCCTTGCCCCAGGCGGTCGCGAAGTTCAGTTCGCCGTCCACCAGGGCCACCAGGTCGTCGCCGGCCAGGGCGAGCCCGATCTGCGCCTTCTCGCGCGGTGGCCCCGGGTGGGTCTCGTCGACCTCGATCCGGCCGCCGGTCATCCGGCCCACGAAGGTGACGTCCAGGTCGGTGATGTGGCAGCTCACCGAGCGGTCCAGCGCGGCGGCGGCCCGGGCGTCGCCCTCGGTGCCCTGCATGGTGTCCGAGAGTTTTCCCAGCGCGGTGCGGCACTCCTCGATCGTGGCCATCGCCACCGACGGTACCCCAGCGGTTCGGGGTAGCGTCTGGGCATGAGCGAGTCCGTGTCCGACGACACCGAGGAAACCGAGGGGACCGGGGAACAGGTCGTCACCGAGGCCGAGCCCGAGTACGACCCCGCCGCCCCGGCACCCCTGCACGTCCCGCGCGCGCCCACCGGCAACGCGGAGGTCGACGCCCAGCTGGAGCGGCTGGCCGACGCCGACCACCTCGCCACCGACGGCCATCTCGAGGTGTACGAGGATGTACACGGGGGGCTGCGCGACGCGCTCACCGCGCTCGACGCCCGCCCGGGACCTCCGGCTCCCACCCGTCACCCGACCGCCGCCCCCCAATGAGACCCTTCGGGTCGCACCCTTCGATCGTCGTACCACCAGAGCAGGAGCTGAACCCACCGTGGCAGGAGTCGCACGCCGCCGTCTGGACGCGGAGCTGGTCCGCCGGAAGCTCGCGCGCTCGCGCGAGCACGCCGGTCAGCTGATCGCCGCTGGGCGGGTCACCGTCGGCAGGACCGTGGCGACCAAGCCGGCCACGCAGGTGGAGACCGCGGCGGCGATCGTGGTCGAGGCAGACGCCGGCGACCCGGACTACGTGTCGCGCGGCGGCCACAAACTCGCCGGTGCGCTGGAGGTCTTCGTACCGCAGGGGCTCGTGGTCGAGGGCCGGCGCGCGCTGGACGCCGGCGCGTCCACCGGCGGCTTCACCGACGTCCTGCTGCGCGCGGGCGCCGCGCACGTCGTCGCCGTGGACGTCGGATACGGCCAACTTGCCTGGTCCCTCCGAAACGATGAACGCGTCACCGTCAAGGACCGTACGAACGTACGCGAGTTGACGCTTGAGGCGATCGATGGGGAGCCTGTGGATCTTGTCGTGGGGGATCTGTCCTTCATCCCGCTCGGGCTGGTGCTGCCCGCCCTGAAGCGGTGCGTGAAGCCGGACGCCGACCTGGTGATGATGGTCAAGCCGCAGTTCGAGGTGGGGAAGGAGCGGCTCGGCAGCGGGGGTGTCGTACGGAGTCCGCAGCTGCGGGCGGAGGCCGTGCGCGGGGTGGCCGAGAAGGCCTGGGAGCTGGGGCTCGGCGTGCGTGGGGTCACCGCCAGCCCGCTGCCCGGTCCCTCGGGCAATGTCGAGTACTTTCTCTGGCTGCGGGCCGGCGCCCCCGAACTGGACCCGGCCGACGTCGACCGAGCAGTGGCGGAGGGGCCGCGTTGACACAGAACCGAGCGCGTACTGTTTTCCTGCTCGCCCACACCGGGCGGCCCGCGGCCATCCGCAGTGCGGAGCTGGTGGTCAAGGGGCTGCTGCGGCACGGCATCGGGGTGCGGGTGTTGGAGGAGGAGGCGTGCGACCTGCCGCTGCCCGACGAGGTGGAGCTGGTCAAGGAGGCGACGCCACAGTGCCTCGACGGCTGTGAGCTGCTGATCGTGCTCGGCGGCGACGGCACGCTGCTGCGCGGCGCGGAGTTCGCCCGGGCGTCGGGGGTGCCGATGCTCGGCGTCAACCTCGGACGGGTGGGGTTCCTTGCGGAGGCCGAGCGGGACGACCTCGATCGGGTGGTCGACCGGGTGGTGGCGCGGTCCTACGAGGTCGAGGAGCGGATGACCGTCGACGTCGTCGTGCACCGCAACGGGGACATCGTGCACACGGACTGGGCGCTGAACGAGGCGGCCGTACAGAAGGCCGGCGCCGAGAAGCTGCTGGAAGTCGTGCTGGAGATCGACGGCCGCCCGGTGACGGGGTTCGGGTGCGACGGGATCGTGCTGTCCACGCCCACCGGGTCCACGGCGTACGCGTTCTCCGCCGGGGGGCCTGTGGTGTGGCCCGAGGTGGAGGCGCTGCTGATGGTGCCGATCTCCGCACATGCGCTGTTCGCGAGGCCACTGGTCACGTCACCGAATTCGGTCCTGGCTGTGGAGGTTCTGCCTCATGTCCCGCCCGGCGTGCTGTGGTGCGACGGGCGGCGGACCGTCGAGCTCCCGCCCGGGGCGCGGGTGGAGGTGCGGCGGGGGGCCGTGCCGGTGCGGCTGGCTCGGTTGCATCACGCTTCGTTCACGGATCGGCTGGTGGCCAAGTTCGCGTTGCCCGTTTCCGGGTGGCGGGGGGCGCCTCACTAGGTGCTGTGACCGGAAGGGTTCACCGGCTCGCGACGCCCGGCACGGCACCTCGCCGCGTTGTCGCATCACCCGAGTACATCCAGTACGCGGGCGATGCTCCGCCTTGCGATGCTCCCCCACTGCCTGAACGGCGTGGGAGGTGCCCCCAGCACCGGACGCCGCGAGCTTTGCGGCAAACCTTTCCGGTCACAGCACCAGCGGTTCGTGGGGGTTGGTCGCGGTTCGTCGGCGGGTGCCGGCCGGCCGGGGCCGGTCGCGCGGTTCCCCGCGCCCCTCGAGCAGGACCACTCGCCGGAGTGACATGGGCGGCCCATGTGCACTCCCCGCCCCGGACCTCGTATGGTCTGTTCCGTGTTGGAGGAGATGCGGATACGGTCGCTCGGGGTCATCGACGATGCCGTCGTCGAGTTGTCGCCGGGGTTCACCGCCGTCACTGGTGAGACGGGTGCGGGCAAGACCATGGTGGTCACCAGCCTGGGGCTGCTGCTCGGTGGGCGTGCGGACCCGGCGCTCGTGCGGATCGGCGCCGGGAAGGCGGTCGTGGAGGGGCGGATCGCCGTCCCCGCGGGTGCCGCCGCCGTCGCACGCGCCGAGGAGGCCGGGGCCGAGCTGGACGACGGCGCCCTGCTGATCAGCCGTACCGTTTCCGCCGAGGGCCGCTCGCGGGCGCACCTGGGCGGGCGCAGTGTGCCCGTGGGGCTGCTCGCCGAGCTGGCCGACGACCTGGTGGCCGTGCACGGCCAGACCGACCAGCAGGGGCTGCTGAAGCTGTCCCGGCAGCGGCAGGCCCTGGACCGGTACGCGGGCGATGCCGTCGCCGTGCCGCTGGCCAAGTACACCGAGGACTACCGGCGGCTGCGGGCCGTTGCCGCCGAGCTGGAGGAGATCGTCACGCGCGCGCGTGAGCGGGCCCAGGAAGCCGACATGCTCCGGTACGGGCTCGAGGAGATCGCCGCAGTGGAGCCGCGGGCCGGGGAGGACGTGGAGCTGGCCGAGGAGGCGGAGCGGCTCGGGCATGCCGAGGCGCTGTCGTCCGCCGCCACCGCCGCGCACGCCGCTCTCGCGGGCAATCCCGAGGACCCCGAGGGCATCGACGCCTCGACGCTCGTCGCGGGCGCGCACCGGGCCCTGGAGGCCGTCCGCTCGCACGATCCCGCGCTCGCCTCCCTCGCCGACCGGATCGGTGAGATCGGGATCCTGCTCGGTGACGTGGCCGGTGAGCTGGCGGGCTACGCCGACGATCTGGACGCCGATCCGCTGCGGCTGGCCGCCGTGGAGGAGCGCAGGGCCGCGCTCGGCGGCCTCACCCGCAAGTACGGAGACGACGTCAACGCGGTCCTCGCCTGGGCCGAGCAGAGTGCCGCGCGACTCACAGAACTGGACGGCGACGACGAGCGGATCGGCGAGCTGACCGCGGAGCGGGACGCCCTGCGCACCGAACTGGGCGGTCTGGCCCAGGCGTTGACGGACGCGCGGACGGAGGCCGCCGAGCGGTTCGCGGCCGCGGTGACCGCCGAGCTGGCCTCGCTGGCGATGCCCCACGCGCGCGTGTCCTTCGACATCCGGCAGACCGAGGACCCCGAGGGCGTCGAGGTCGGCGGGCGCACGGTCGCGTACGGGCCCTCGGGCGTGGACGAGGTCGAACTGCTGCTCGCGCCGCACCCGGGCGCGCCGCCTCGGCCCATCGCCAAGGGCGCCTCCGGCGGTGAGCTGTCCCGCGTGATGCTGGCCGTGGAGGTCGTCTTCGCGGGCACCGACCCGGTGCCGACGTACCTCTTCGACGAGGTGGACGCAGGCGTCGGCGGCAAGGCCGCGGTGGAGATCGGCCGACGTCTCGCGAAGCTCGCCAGGACCGCACAGGTCGTCGTGGTCACCCACCTGCCCCAGGTCGCCGCCTTCGCCGACCGTCAGCTGCTGGTCGAGAAGACCGACGACGGCTCGGTCACCCGCTCCGGCGTGAAGGTCCTGGAGGGCGAGGAACGGGTCCGCGAGCTGTCCCGGATGCTGGCCGGCCAGGAGGATTCCGAGACGGCCCGGGCGCACGCGGAGGAGCTGCTGGCCACCGCCCGCGCGGATCTGTGACGCCGGCGCGATGATCGACCGCGTCCGTAGCCCTGACTCGTTCCTGCTGTCCGCCGTGCTCACCCGGGCCGGGCAGGCGCTCCTGCGCGCCAACCCGCCCGGCGGGCGCGGGCCATGGGAGCGGAAGAACCACGCCGGGCGGTCCGTCGGGCTGTACGCGGGGCCGGCCTCCGCGCTCGCCACGGCGGTGGCCGCCGCCCGGGTCCACCCCGGCGCCGGGCTCGCGGTGCCGGCCGCCGGGGTGTGCGGGGCGTACGACGACGTCGCGGGGGATCACCGGCGCGGTTTCCGGGCGCATCTCGGCGCGTTGCGGGACGGTGAAGTCACCAGTGGGGCCGTCAAACTGTTCGGCATCTCGACCGCCGGGCTGGTGGCGGGGGCCCTGATGAAGGAGCGGCCGGTCGACAGGGTGCTGGCGGGTGTCGTGATCGCCGGGGCCGCGCACTTCGTGAACCTGGTCGACGTACGCCCGGGGCGTGCGGCCGGTGCGGTGCTCGTGCTCGGGGCGCCCGGGCTGTTGCGGAAGGGGCCGGGCGGGGAACTGACCGCGGCCGCCCTGGGCGGTGCCGCGGCCGTGCTTCCCGACGACCTCGGGGAGCGCGTGATGATCGGTGACGTGGGTGCGCACGCCCTCGGGGCGGCGCTCGGTGCCGCCGTGGTCGTGTGCAACCGGCGCGCGGGGCTGGTGGCGCACGCCGCCGCGGTGGTAGCGGCCGCGGCGTGCGGCGACCGGGTGAGCGCGTGGGCGCGGGATCTGCGCCTGTGACCTCGCGGTACGGGTGCTGACTGGGTTCGGTCGAGCCGCGCTGTGCCTCACCCGTGTGGGTGACGTGCTCCGGCGCACTGCTGCGGCCCGCCGCGCTGTGCGCCTCCCCGGATTTCCCGGAACGGCCGGAGGGCCTGGCATGCTTGGCGGGGAGCGCAGGGCGGGTGGTGGGTTGAGCGCAGGGCGGGTGGCGGGTCGAGCGCAGGGCGGGTGGCGGGTTGAACGCAGGGCGGGTGGCGGGTCCCACCCCGTTGTGCGGGAGGCACGCGGTACGTCCTTCCGCCCCTCTGAGCCCGCTACCTTCTGTACGTTTCTTCGTGACCGCCCGCGCCCGAGTCAGGAGCCCCGGCCCCGTGAGCCCCGTGAGCAGCAACGCACCGCACGGCCAGTCGCCGCTGCGCACCGTGCAGGTGCTGGGCGGAGGCAACGCCGGCAGCAGCGCGCACGTACGCTCCCTGGCCGAGGGGCTCGTCGCCCGGGGCGTGCGGGTCACGGTGTGCGCCCCCGTCGAGGCCGACCACGCCTACGACTTCACCGGTACCGGCGCCGACCATGTGCACGTGCCACGCAGCAGCGACCCGGCCTCCGTGGCCGCGCTCCGGGCGGCCTGCGCGGACGCCGACCTGGTGCACGCCCACGGGCTGCACGCCTCCTTCCGTGCCGTGCTGGCGCTCAGCGGGCGCCGCACCCCGCTGGTGGTCACCTGGCACAACCGGGCCCGGGCGGAGGGCGCCCGGGCGCACCTGCTGCGGCTGCTGGAGCGGCGCGTGGTGCGGACGGCCGCGGTGGTGCTCGGCACCACCTCCGACCTGGTGGACCGGGCGCGCCGGACGGGGGCGCGGGACGCCCGGCTCGCGGCCGTGGCCCTGCCCGGGCGGCGTCGGCCCGTCGACCACGACGACCCCGACCGGCTGCGGCCCAAGATCCGCGCCGAACTCGGAGCCACCGGACGCCCCTTGCTCATGGCGGTCGGCTCCCTCGACCGGCAGCGCGGCTACGACGTCCTGCTGGACGCCGCCCGGACCTGGCGGGACCTGAACCCGGTACCGCTGGTCGTCGTCGCGGGGGAGGGGCCGCTGCGGCCGGTGCTGCAGCGACGGATCGAGAACGAGGAGCTGCCGGTGCGGCTCGTCGGGCGGCGCGAGGACGTGCCCGAGCTGCTCACGGCCGCCGACCTGGCTCTGCTGACCAGTAGCTGGGAGTCGCGGTCCGTCCTCGCCCAGGAGGCGCTGCACGCGCGGGTACCGCTCGTCGCGACGCGCGTCGGCGGCATCCCGGACCTCGTCGGGGACGCGGCCGAACTCGTCCCGTACGGCGACGCGGAGTCGCTCGCGGACGCCGTCGTACGGCTGCTCGCCGATCCGGAGCGGCGGGAGCAGCTGCGGCAATGGGGTGCACGGCAGGCGGCGACCTGGCCGACGGAGGACGAAACCGTCGCCCAAGTGCTCAACGTCTACGACGAGTTGACCCAGCCGAGGCCGCTGGCCTAGGACCTGTCTAGGGCACGTGCCGACGGGCCCGCAGGGCGAGGCTCAACGCCAGTACGGTCTGCGGGTCGTCGAGGTCGGTGCCCAGCAACTCTCCGATGCGGGCGAGGCGGTTGTAGAGGGTCTGACGGTTGAGGTGCAGCTCGCGGGCGGTCTCCGCCTTGCGGCCCGCGTGCGCCAGGTAGGTCTCCAGGGTGGGCAGCAGCGGCGGCTTGGAGCGGTGGTCGTGGTCGCGCAGCGGACCGATCGCGCGGTCCACGAAGGCCGCCAGGTCCGGGTGGTCGCGCAGCCGCCACAGCAGCAGGTCGATGTCGAGACGGCGGGCGTCGTACCAGGGCCGGTCGGGCAGGCCCTGCGCCGCCGTCGCCGTCTCCGCCGCGTGCCGCAGTCCCGCCGACGCGGCCGCCCAGCCGCCGGCCACCCCGGCCACCACCACCGGCGGCGGCGCGCCCGGCCGGCGCATCCCGGCCCGCTCGACGCCCGCCCGCAGCGCGGCCGCCACCCGGTCGGCGACCGCCGACCGCTCGGACTCCGAGCGCAGCCCGAGCAGCACCGGCACCCGGCCCTCGACCGGCCGCACGCCCAGCAGCACCGGCACGCCCACCGCGGCCAGCTCCTCGGCGACCGCCCTGGCCAGCACCGCCCAGCCCCCGCCGGGTGAGAGGGAGTCCCCGACCCGCATGACGACCGGCAACAGCGGGCTGTCGCCGGGCTTGAAGCCGAGGACCCGGGCCTGCGCCGGGGCGTCGTCCGCGGTGATGCGGCCCTCGGCGAGGTCGGTGAGGAAGTCGCCGCGGCCACGTGCCGCGAGCTCCTCCTCCTGCCGGGCCTGCATCAGCACCACGGCCAGGATGCCCGCGGCCCGCTCGGCGGCGATGCGGTGCACCGGAGCCAGCGGCGAGCGGACCGGCAGCAGCACCAGCCGGGCCCGTACCGACCCCGGCCCCGCGCCGGGCCCGCCGCCGGGCACGTCCACGAGCACCGAACCGCCGGGCGGCGGCGCGTCCTTGTGCGGACCACGCAGCCCCTCCCACACCTGCAACGGATCCGCGCCCTCGGGACCGGACCCGGCGGCGTACAGCAGCCGGCCGTCCGCCGTCTCCAGGAACACCGGGTTGCCGCTGAAGTCGGCCAGGATGCCCAGCACCTGCGGCACCCCACCCCCGCCCAACAGGGCCTCGGTACAACGGCGATGGACCTCCTCCGCCCGCTGCAGCAGCGCGTAGTGGCCGTTGACGATCTCGGTGTGGATCTCCTCCGTGACGGTCACGAACGGTACCTCGCGGTGCAGCTGGACCAGCGGCAGCCCCGCGCTGCGGGCGGTGTCCACCAGGGCGGCGGGCAGCCGGGCGAAGCGCGGGCCCAGCTCCACCACCAGCGCGGCGATCCCGCGTTCGGCCAGCGTGCGCACGAACGCCCGCTGCTCGGCGGGGCGGGTGCCCAGGCCGTATCCCGTGGTGAGCAGCAGCTCGCCGCCCTTGAGCAGCGAGGCGATGTTCGGTACCTCGCCCGCGTGCACCCAGCGCACGGTGCGCCCCAGCCGGTCGGCCCCGGCCAGGATCTCCGGGAGCCCGCTGCGCAGCCCCGGCAGCTCCAGCGCCCGCTGCACGGTGATCCCGGCGCCCTGAGTGGCGAGTCTGCTGTCCGTACCGCTGTCCATGCAGCGGACGCTACCTGCGCAAACGCCCGGACGACAGCGTGGGCCCCGGCTATATCGGCCGGATGTTGTGGTTGAACCGGAAGACGTTGTCGGGGTCGTACTTCCGCTTCACCTTCTCCAGCCGCAGCAGGTTCCCGGCGCCCAGGCCCGCCCGCACCCGGTCGGCGCCCTCCTCGCCGATGAAGTTCAGGTACACGGCACCCGTGCTCCACGGCCGTACGGCCGCGCGGACGTCCCGCACCCAGGCCACCGCCCGCCCGTCGTCGCCCGGGTCGTCCCAGATGGCGAAGGGATGCACCGCCCAGGGCGCGTCCCGGTACGGCACCGGGTACTCGTGCGGACCGGCGGCGATCGCGCCTCCCTGCGGGAAGGCGAGGTGCTGGGTGGGGGTCGGCACCGGCATGCTCTCGGCACGGGCGCAGAAGACGTCCACCAGCTCGTCGGGCAGGCCGGTCAGGTACTCCGCCGACCAGTAGTTGCGCAGGCCCGGCGGAAAGTCCAGCATGCACTGCAGGTCCGCGTAGGGCATGTCGCCGACCAGCTCCACCTCGTGCGGCAGCGCCAGCAGCGGCTCGGCCAGCTTGCGCAGGTCGTCCTCGCCGCCCGCGTAGGTCAGCAGCCCCGCGCACACCAGCTCGCCCACCAGCTCCGGCGGTACGAACTCCTCGGGCGGACCGGTCAGATACAGCACCGCGCCGCCCACCTCGTCGGGTCCGGCGGTGATGACCTCACGGAAGACGCGCACCGCGTCCGGGCCGAACTTCGGCAGGTACAGCAGCAGGGCGATGGCGAACTCCGGCAGCTCGTGCAGCTCCAGGGTGAGCGCCGTGGCGACGCCGAAGTTGCCGCCGCCCCCGTGCAGCGCCCAGAACAGCTCCGGGTTCTCGTCGGCGTTCGCGTGCACCCGCTCGGCGTCGGCGGTCACCAGCTCCACACCGAGGAGGTTGTCGACGGCGAGGCCGAAGGCGCGGTCCAGCCAGCCGGTGCCGCCACCGAGGACGAAACCGCCGACGCCGGTCGTGGAGGCCCGGCCGCCGGTGGTCGCGAGGCCGTACGGCTGGGTGGCCCGGTCCAGATGGCTCATGGTGGCGCCGCCCTCGACCCGGACCGCCTCGGCCGCGGGGTCCACGGTCACGTGATGCATGCGGCGCAGGTCCACCACGAGCGCGCCGTCGCCCAGGGCCGTGCCGGCCACGCCGTGCCCGCCACCCCGCACCGCGATCGGCAGGTCCAGCTCCCGCCCGAACCGCACCGCACGGACCACGTCGGTCGCGTCCGCGCACTGGGCGATCACGGCCGGACGCCGGTCGATCAGCGCGTTGAAGACGACACGGGCCTCGTCGTAACCCGGATCCCCCGGCGCGAGCACGTCGCCGACCAGATCCTCGCGGAGCGCGGCGAGAGCCGCGCCCGCCTTCGAGAGGGAAGCCATGGCCGCCCCCTTCCGGAAAGGGGCTGGGTCCGCCTCCAGCCTAGGGCCTGTCCGGCGGCTCACACCGCCATCGCTGGCCATGGCACGCCCCTGCGAGCTGACAGGACACCGTTGCCCCGGGGCCGCTCCGATCCGCCGGACCGACCCTGGGCGGCCACGGTCACCCGGGCGCGCTCAGCCGCCGTACGCCCCCGACGCCGTCAGCCGCAGTGCGGTGTCGATCAGCGGAACATGGCTGAAGGCCTGCGGGAAGTTGCCGACCTGGCGCTGCAGGCGCGGGTCCCACTCCTCGGCGAGCAGACCGAGGTCGTTGCGCAGCGCGAGGAGCCTCTCGAACAGCTTGCGGGCCTCGTCCACCCGGCCGATCATCGCCAGGTCGTCCGCCATCCAGAACGAGCAGGCCAGGAAGGCGCCCTCGTCGCCCGGCAGGCCGTCGACGCCCTCGTCCTGGCCCTCCGTCGGGTACCGCAGGATGAACCCGTCCGGGGTCGACAGCTCGCGCTGGATCGCCTCGATGGTGCCGATCACCCGCTTGTCGTCCGGAGGCAGGAAGCCCATCTGCGGGATCAGCAGCAGCGAGGCGTCCAGCTCCCGGGAGCCGTAGGACTGGGTGAAGGTGTTGCGCTCCTTGTCGTAGCCCTTCTCGCACACGTCCCGGTGGATGTCGTCGCGCAGTTCCTTCCAGCGCTCCAGCGGGCCGTCCGCGTCACCGGACTCGATCAGCTTGATGGTGCGGTCCACCGCCACCCAGGCCATCACCTTGGAGTGCACGAAGTGCCGGCGTGGGCCGCGCACCTCCCAGATGCCCTCGTCCGGCTCCTGCCAGTGGTCCTCCAGGTAGCGGATCAGCTTCAGCTGGAGCAGGGAGGCGTAGTCGTGGCGGGCCAGGCCCGTCATGTGCGCCAGGTGCAGGGCCTCGGTGACCTCGCCGTACACGTCCAGCTGCAGCTGGTGCGCGGCGCCGTTGCCGACCCGGACCGGGGCGGACTGCTCATAGCCCGGCAGCCAGTCCAGCTCGGCCTCGCCCAGCTCCCGCTCGCCCGCGAGGCCGTACATGATCTGCAGGTTCTCGGGGTCGCCCGCGACCGCGCGCAGCAGCCACTCGCGCCAGGCGCGGGCCTCCTCGCGGTAGCCGGTGCGCAACAGCGAGGACAGGGTGATCGCCGCGTCCCGCAGCCACGTGTACCGGTAGTCCCAGTTGCGGACGCCGCCGATGTCCTCGGGCAGCGAGGTGGTGGGGGCCGCCACGATGCCACCGGTGGGGGCGTACGTCAGCGCCTTCAGGGTGATCAGCGAGCGGACCACCGCCTCGCGGTACGGCCCGTGGTACGTGCAGTGCTCGACCCACTCGCGCCAGAAGTCCTCCGTCGCCTCCAGCGACTGCTCCGGCTCCGGCAGAGCCGGCGGCTCCTTGTGCGAGGGCTCCCACGAGATCGTGAACGCGATCCGGTCACCGGGGGCGACCGTGAAGTCGGCGTAGGTCGTCAGCGCCTTGCCGTAGGTCTCGGCCTCGGTGTCGAACCACACCGAGTCGGGCCCGGCGACCGCCACCGTCCGGCCCTCGTGCTTGTGCACCCAGGGCACCACCCGGCCGTAGGAGAACCGCATCCGCAGCGCCGAGCGCATCGGTACCCGGCCGGTGACGCCCTCCACGATCCGGATCAGCTGCGGGGCGCCGTCACGCGGGGGCATGAAATCCGTCACGCGGACGGTGCCGCGCGGGGTGTCCCACTCCGACTCCAGGATCAGCGAGTCGCCGCGGTAGGTGCGCCGGGCCGCGGAGGGCGGCGGTGAGTCGGCAGCGTGCGCCGGGCCGAGCCGCCAGAAGCCGTGCTCCTCGGTGCCCAGCAGACCGGCGAAGATGGCATGCGAGTCGAAGCGGGGCAGGCACAGCCAGTCCACTGTGCCGTCCCGGCAGACCAGGGCAGCGGTCTGCATGTCTCCGATGAGTGCGTAGTCTTCGATGCGCCCGGCCACGTGCAACTCCAGTCGAACGGCCACGTCACCCCCGCGCAGGGGGGCTGTCGCTAGTGCGGTCAAGGGGTCGTTGTTGTGCGTCGTTGAGCGGTGAAGCAAAGCAGCCCGCCGAGCCCTGAGGCAACACGACAGTCCTTGCTCAACGAACTGCCGCGCTCTCGCGTTCCGGGTGATGCAGGCGGGGGTGTGCCGTCGTTCCGGCTGGGCTCGGCAGCGAGTGTCCGAGCAGGATACGACGCACGTAGATGATCTGCGTGCCGCTCCGGGCAACCCGTGTGGGCCGAACGAGTGACCAGCCGGTGAGAACGATGTGACCGATGTGCACCATGTCGGCGCACGTGGCGGGCGTTCCGTGTCGGCCCGGGCGCGGAGCGTGGCCGGAAGCCATCCCGCCCGGGCGCTGATACGCTGGTAGCCCGTGGACCGGTGGGAGACGAACCCCCGAACCGCAGCGACGGCACCCCCGGAAGCGTCCGGACCGGCAGCCGCACCGCACGACAGACAGCGACCACGGGAGCCCCCTCTTGGCCATGACGCCCAAATCCACGACGACCAAGCACATCTTCGTCACCGGGGGTGTCGCCTCCTCGCTCGGCAAGGGCCTCACCGCCTCCAGCCTGGGCATGCTGCTCAAGGCCCGCGGGCTGCGCGTCGTGATGCAGAAGCTCGACCCGTACCTCAACGTCGATCCGGGCACGATGAACCCCTTCCAGCACGGTGAGGTGTTCGTCACCAACGACGGCGCCGAGACCGACCTGGACATCGGCCACTACGAGCGCTTCCTCGACCGCGACCTGGACGGCTCCGCCAACGTCACCACCGGGCAGGTGTACTCCACCGTGATCGCCAAGGAGCGGCGCGGCGAGTACCTGGGCGACACCGTGCAGGTCATTCCGCACATCACCAACGAGATCAAGCACCGCATCCGGCGCATGGCCACCGACGAGGTGGACGTCGTCATCACCGAGGTCGGCGGCACGGTCGGCGACATCGAGTCGCTGCCGTTCCTGGAGACCGTCCGCCAGGTCCGCCACGAGGTCGGCCGGGACAACGTCTTCGTCGTGCACATCTCGCTGCTGCCGTACATCGGCCCCTCCGGCGAACTGAAGACCAAGCCGACCCAGCACTCGGTCGCGGCCCTCCGGAACATCGGTATCCAGCCGGACGCGATCGTGCTGCGCTGCGACCGGGAGGTGCCCACCGCGATCAAGCGCAAGATCTCCCTCATGTGCGACGTCGACGAGGCCGCCGTCGTGGCCTGCCCCGACGCCCGCTCGATCTACGACATCCCGAAGACCGTGCACGGCGAGGGCCTGGACGCCTACGTCGTACGCAAGCTGGACCTGCCGTTCCGGGACGTGGACTGGACGACCTGGGACGACCTGCTCGACCGCGTCCACAACCCCGACCACGAGATCACCCTCGCCCTGGTCGGCAAGTACATCGACCTGCCCGACGCCTACCTCTCGGTCACCGAGGCGCTGCGCGCGGGCGGCTTCGCGAACAAGGCCCGCGTCAAGATCAAGTGGGTCACCTCGGACGACTGCAAGACCCCGGCCGGCGCCAAGGCCCAGCTCGACGACGTGGACGGCATCTGCATCCCCGGCGGCTTCGGCGACCGCGGCGTGCTCGGCAAGGTCGGCGCCATCCGTTTCGCCCGCGAGAACAAGATCCCGCTGCTGGGTCTGTGCCTGGGCCTGCAGTGCATCGTGATCGAGGCCGCCCGCAACCTCGCCGGCATCCCGGACGCCAACTCCACCGAGTTCGACCCGGCCACTGGCCACCCGGTCATCTCCACGATGGCCGAGCAGATGGACATCGTCGCCGGTGAGGGCGACATGGGCGGCACGATGCGGCTCGGCATGTACCCGGCGAAGCTGGCCGAGGGCTCCATCGTGCGCGAGGTGTACGACGGCAAGGAGTACGTCGAGGAGCGGCACCGTCACCGCTACGAGGTGAACAACGCCTACCGCGCGGAGCTGGAGAAGAAGGCCGGCATCCTCTTCTCGGGCACCTCGCCGGACGGCAAGCTCGTCGAGTACGTGGAGTACCCGCGCGACGTCCACCCCTATCTGGTCGCCACGCAGGCGCACCCCGAGCTGCGCTCGCGGCCGACGCGTCCGCACCCGCTGTTCGCCGGCCTCGTGAAGGCGGCGGTCGAACGGACAGAGGCCGCGCGGAAGAATTCGAAGTAACACACCAGTTGTACGGTGGCCGGGGTGCATACCTTCAAAAGGTGGGCACCCCGGTTCTTCATCTGGCCGGTTCTTTGGGAAAGCGTGTGGAAGGACAGGGCATGACGATCAAGGACACCCCCGAGCAGTGGGAGATCCGCGCGACGGAGACCCCCTTCGTGGGCAACAAGACCTCCGTCCGCACGGACGACGTGGTCATGCCCGACGGCTCGGTGGTCCGCCGCGACTACCAGGTGCACCCCGGCTCCGTCGCCGTCCTCGCCCTGGACGGGGAGGACCGGGTCCTGCTCATCAACCAGTACCGCCACCCCGTGCGGCACAAGCTGTGGGAGATCCCCGCCGGCCTGCTCGACGTGCCGGGCGAGAACCCGCTGCACGCCGCCCAGCGCGAGCTGTACGAGGAGGCGCACGTCAAGGCCGAGGACTGGCGGGTGCTGACCGACGTGTACACCACCCCCGGCGGCTGCGACGAGGCCGTGCGGATCTTCCTCGCCCGCGACCTGTCGGAGGCCGAGGGCGAGCGCTTCGAGGCGGAGCACGAGGAGACCGACATGCAGCACGCGCGCGTGCCCGTCGACGAGCTGGTGCGCCGGATGCTCGCCGGTGACCTGCACAACAACTGTCTCGTCGTGGGCGTCCTCTCCCTGGTGGCGGCCCGCGGCGGGGACGGTCTCGACGCCCTGCGCCCGGCCGACGCGCCGTGGCCCGCGCGCCCCTTCGAGTCCTGAACCCACCCGTCCGCGCATTGGTGTGACGATCGCCTGATCCGATCGGGGGACGTGTCCGCCGCGCTCCTCCCGGATCGTCGCAGAGCGTGAACTAGGCTCTGGAAACGGCCGTACCGGGAAGACCCGGCGGGCTTGCGCGTGCGGTGGGACGGGAGTGTGGCCCGTGGCGGATCAGGCGGTGGACACAGACGGCGTGCGGCTGTCCGCACACCGAGCCACGAAGGACCATTTCCTGGGCCGCACAAGGGAGTTGAAGGAGCTGCGCGCCGACATCGAGCGCGCGGGCCTGGACACCCTCTCCGGCCGCAAGGCACCCCGCGCGCGCGTGCTCCTCATCGCGGGCCGCCCCGGCTCCGGCCGCACCGCCCTCGCCGAGGAACTCGTACGGCAGGTCGCCGAGCGTTACCCCGACGGAGTGCTGCGGGCCCGGCTCAGCGAGCCCGACGGCACCCCCGTACCGGTCGAGCGCACCGCACGCGAGCTGCTCACCGCACTGGACGTGCGGGCGCCCGCCGGGACCGCCGAGGACGAGCTGACCGAGGCGCTGCGCGCCGCCCTCGCCGGCCGGCGGGTGCTGCTCCTGCTGGACGACGCGGCCGGCGCCGAGCAGGTCGACGCGCTGCTGCCGGACGCCCCCGACTGCCTGGTGGTCGCCGTCTCCGGCGGGCCCCTCACCGGTATCGCGGACGTCCGCCCCTGCACCCTGGGCGGCCTCGACACCAAGTCCGCCGTGGAACTCCTCACCCGCTACACCGGCTCGGTCCGCATCACCGTCGACCCGCGCTCCGCCGAGAGCCTGGCCGAGGCGTGCCAGGGCCACCCCGCCGCGCTCACCCTGGCCGGCGGCTGGCTCGCCTCGCGGCCCCAGGCGGCCGTCTCCGACCTCGCCAAGCGGATGCACGCGGACGTCGAGGACGGCGCCGACGCCACCCCGCTCGCCCGCGTCTTCCGGCTCGTCCACGACGAGCTGCCGGGCTCCGCCGCCCGGATACTGCGACTGCTCTGTCTGGCCCCGGCCGGCCTGATCGACCCGCACACCGCCTCGGCCCTGGCCGGCTGCTCGGTGAGCGCCGCCCGCGCCGCCCTGGACGAGTTCGTCGCCCTCGGCCTGCTGCGCACGGTGGACTCCCCGCTGCCCGAGTACGACGTCCCCGGCTGCCTGCACCCGCTGCTGCGCTCCCTCGCCGAGAGCCAGGAACGCCCGGCCGAGCTGCAGCTGGCCCGGGCCCGCATGCTGGAACGGACCGTTCGGCTGCTGCAGTCGTGCCGGGTGATCACCGAGACGGACATCCCGCAGGCCCGGGAGAAGCTGCAGGAGATGCCCCGGGCGCTGCGCTTCCCCACCCCCCACGCGGCCGCCGAGTGGCTGCGGGTCCGCAGGCCCGCCCTGCTGGCCGCCGTCCGCCTGGCCGTGGCCGACGGGGAGCTGGACACCCTCGCCCGTCGGCTGATGGCCCAGCTGGTCAGGGCCATGGCGGCGCACGTCGGCACCCAGGCGGCCGCGCCCGACCTCTACGGCGTGCACGGCCTGGTCCTCGACGTCGCCGAGCGGCGGGGGTTGCACCGGGAGAAGGCCGCGGCCCTGCTGAACCTGGGCGACCTGGACGCGCAGACCGGCCGCACCCGGGCCGCGCTCGCCCGGTACCGGGCTGCCCTGGACGCCGGACGCGAAGCAAATGACCCGTACGCGACCGGCCGCGCGATGGAATCCGTAGGCGGCGCGCACCAGGAGCTGGGGGACTACGACCGGGCCGCCGACTGGTTCGGCCGGGCCCTCGCCGAGCGGCTGGCCCGGGACGAGCGCCCGGAGGCCGCCCGGCTGTACGGCCGTATCGCCACGGCCCACACCTACGCGGGACGCTACGGCGAGGCGCTCAGGAACTGGCGGGCGGCCGCCGCCGCGTACCGCAAGAACGGTGATGTGGCCGGGCACGCGCGGGCGTTGAGCGAGGTGGCCCGGGTCCAGGAGTACGCGGGCCGGCCCGAGGAGTCGCTGCGGACCTGCCAGGAGGCGGTGGAGTGGGCTCGGCGTGCCAAGGACGTCCGTCTGCAGGCCGCGCTGCAGCTCCGGGTGGCCGACACGCTGGACCGGCTCGGCGACCCCACGGCCGCCCATCTGCACCGGTCGGCGGCCGAGCGCATGCTGGGTGAGGAAGTCCAGGAGGACGACTCCAGCGCGGGCGAGGGCGCTAAGGCCTGCGAAATCCGCAGTGCATCCAGCGAAGATTGATGCAATGAAAGGCTAGACAGTCGGAACGCCTTCATTAAACTGGCTCTGCCGCACGTTCTCCTGCGGTGTCTCCCGGTATGCCCCTGCATGTCTGGGTACGTCTGTAATGCACCCCCATACCCTCTGAGCCAAGGACCGTGATCGACGTGAAGGTCGGCATCCCCCGCGAGGTCAAGAACAACGAGTTCCGGGTGGCCATCACCCCCGCCGGTGTGCACGAGCTGGGGCGCAACGGTCACCAGGTCGTCATCGAGCGGGGCGCCGGTCTCGGCTCCTCGATCACGGACGAGGAGTACGCCGCCGCCGGCGCCGCGATCCTCGACACCGCCGACGAGGTGTGGGCCGCCGCCGACCTGCTGCTCAAGGTCAAGGAGCCCATCGCGGAGGAGTACCACCGCCTCCGCAAGGACCAGATCCTCTTCACTTACCTGCACCTGGCCGCTTCCAGGGAGTGCACGGACGCGCTCATCGAGTCCGGCACCACGGCGATCGCCTACGAGACGGTCGAGCTGCCGAACCGCGCGCTGCCGCTGCTCGCCCCGATGTCCGAGGTCGCGGGCCGCCTGGCCCCGCAGGTCGGCGCCTACCACCTGATGCGTCCGGCCGGCGGCCGCGGCGTGCTGCCGGGCGGTGTCCCGGGTGTGACCCCGGCCAAGGCCGTCGTCATCGGCGGCGGCGTCTCCGGCTGGAACGCCACCCAGGTCGCGGTCGGCATGGGCTTCGACGTGACCCTGCTCGACCGCGACATCAACAAGCTGCGGGAGGCCGACAAGGTCTTCGGCACCAAGGTCAAGGCCATCATGTCCAACTCCTTCGAGCTGGAGAAGGCCGTCCTGGACGCCGATCTCGTCATCGGCGCCGTCCTCATCCCGGGCGCCAAGGCCCCGAAGCTGGTCACCAACGAGCTGGTGTCCCGCATGAAGCCCGGAAGTGTCCTTGTCGACATCGCGATCGACCAGGGCGGCTGCTTCGAGGACTCGCGTCCCACCACGCACACCGAGCCGACCTTCCGCGTGCACAACTCGGTCTTCTACTGCGTCGCCAACATGCCGGGCGCGGTGCCGAACACCTCCACCAACGCGCTCACCAACGCGACGCTGCCGTACATCGTCTCGCTGGCCAACAACGGCTGGGTGGAGGCGCTGCGCCGCGACGCCGCGCTCGCCAAGGGCCTCAACACCCATGACGGCAAGGTCGTTTACAAGGAGGTCGCCGAGGCGCTCGGCCTGGAGCACGTGGAGCTGGAGTCCCTGCTCGGCTGACCCTCCGACCTGGTGAGTCGCTAAGTCACCGCCAGCCAAAAGGCGATTCGTCAACACGGTTCGTCAACAGCGCGCACGCGGCCGGACCTTGCCCGACAAGGCCCGGCCGGATGTGTGTATGGTCACTTTGCGGCTCTCGGTCAACTCGCCTCGAACGTAACCCTTCGACCGATTCGCACACCGGTGAAACCTGCTGTGCGACGGCCGTACGCCCTTGACAGCGGGATGTTTCATTGCCGACACATCCTGCCGGGTCCGGCGGATTGTGTTGCTGCGGACCGCCGACACGCCATAGAGTCGCCAACCGTCGGCATGGTGCCACGCTGACCTTGTCTAGAAGTTCCCTGGTCACCAAGGAGGTAAGACGACTTGTGAATGAGTCGACATTTTCTCCCGGGGGTGGTCAACCAGGAATGCCTGTACGGGGCCAGGGCTCCGCGGGATTCGAGGCTGTCGGCTCCGTCGCTGTGCGCACCTTCGCAGCCCACCAGAGTCCGGGGCCGCAGCCGGCCCGGACAGCACACCAGAGCATGGATGGCCATCACGTGAACGCCATGGCCGGCGACGGAAGTGGCGCGCCCCACAACCACTTCGCCGCCTACGACGAACTGCCCGAGGGGCACTTCTACGACCCCGACGCCGAGTACGAGCCCGATCCCGAGTACGCGGCCACGCTCGCGCCCGACGCTGCCCGTCAGCGCCGCGAGCGCGTCGGCCCGACCGGCCGCCCGCTGCCGTACTTCCCGATCCCGGGCCCACTGACCGACCACGGCCCCGCGAAGATCATCGCGATGTGCAACCAGAAGGGCGGCGTCGGCAAGACTACGTCGACCATCAACCTGGGTGCCGCGCTCGCGGAGTACGGCCGGCGTGTGCTGCTCGTGGACTTCGACCCGCAGGGCGCGCTGTCGGTGGGTCTCGGTGTCAACCCGATGGAGCTCGACCTCACCGTCTACAACCTGCTCATGGAGCGGGGCATGTCGGCCGACGAGGTCCTCCTCAAGACGGCGGTCCCCAACATGGACCTGCTGCCCAGCAACATCGACCTGTCGGCCGCCGAGGTCCAGCTGGTCTCCGAGGTCGCGCGCGAGTCGACGCTCCAGCGGGCCCTCAAGCCGCTGCTGCCGGACTACGACTACATCGTGATCGACTGTCAGCCCTCGCTGGGCCTGCTCACCGTCAACGCGCTGACGGCCGCCCACAAGGTGATCGTGCCGCTGGAGTGCGAGTTCTTCGCCCTGCGCGGTGTGGCGCTGCTGACCGAGACGATCGAGAAGGTCCAGGAGCGGCTCAACCCCGAGTTGGAACTGGACGGCATCCTCGCCACGATGTACGACTCGCGCACCGTGCACAGCCGTGAGGTGCTCGCGCGTGTCGTCGAGGCGTTCGACGACCACGTCTACCACACGGTCATCGGCCGCACGGTCCGCTTCCCGGAGACCACGGTCGCCGGTGAGCCGATCACCACCTACGCCTCCAACTCCGTCGGTGCCGCCGCCTACCGCCAGCTCGCCAGGGAGGTGCTCGCCCGGTGTCACGCCGAGTGAGTCTGCCCGGGGCCGACGAACTGTTCCGTACGACAGGGGGGATGGCGCTCCAGCCGTCCACGCCCCGACGCCCGGCCAACGGCGAGGCCCGGGTGCCGGGTCCCGCGGGGGAGAGCGACGACGTGGCGGCCGCCGAGGACGTGCCGCCGTCGGTACCTGTCCAGGGCGGTGACGGCGAGGGCGCGGAGCACGTCGCGGCGGAGGCGGAAGCCTCCGAGGCCGGCGAGTCCCGCACCCGGCCGGCCCGGCGCCAGACGGCGCAGGAAGGTTCTTCTGCCGGCAACGCTGCGGCCGCGCAGCCGCGCAAGCGCGGGCGGGCGGCGAACCGGCGGCCCAGCGGGCGCGAGCGGCACGACGAGAAGATCACGGTGTACGTGTCCGCCGAGGAACTCATGGACCTCGAGCACGCGCGACTGGTCCTCAGGGGCGAGCACGGCCTCGCCGTCGACCGCGGCCGGATCGTCCGCGAGGCGGTCGCCGTCGTCCTGGCCGACCTGGAGTCCCGAGGGGACGCGAGCATCCTGGTCCGGCGGCTGCGGGGTCGGTAGTCGGCCTCGCGGGCGGTAAGCGATAGCCTGCGACGGCCATGACCTCGAACGACGCTCCCGCCCCCGGCCCAGGCGCCGGCCGCAGGCGTGCGCTGGGACGGGGACCAGGGGCTTCAGGCGCCCCCACCGCACCGGTCGTGCCCCCCGGGTCATCGCCGGCCCCCGCCGAGCCGGATCCCACGCCGCTGCCGCCCCGGGCGGCCGGGCAGGAGTACGGTCCGTCTCCCGTCGCCGCACCCGGCCCGGAGCCCGACCTCGCACCCGCGCCGGACGCCGAAGACGAATCCGAACCGCGCCCCGAGGACGAGCGTGAGCCGCGGTCCGGGGGTGAGTCCGAGCCGCGTTCCAGGAGCGAGTCCGAGTGGTATCCCGGAAGTGAGCGTGAGCCGGGCCCCGGGGATGAGTCCGGACCTTATCCGGGGGGTGAGCCGGAGCCGCGTTCCCGGAGTGGCTCCGAGCCGCGCCGTGGACGTGAGCCCGAGGCGCGTCCCGGGATGGCGCGTGAGCCGGGCCCCGGTGGTGAGCTTGCGCGGTGTCCCGGGGATGAGTCCGAGCCGCGTCCCGGGGGTGGGTCCGGGGCAATGGCCGGAAGTGAGCCTGAGGGGCAGGTCGGGGATGAGCCGCTCGTCGAGTCGGGGTCCTCGGTTGTGGCGGAGGGAGATCGGCGGAGCGCGTCCGGGCGGGCGGCCGGGGTGGAGGCCGGTCGGCGGAGCGTGTCCAGGGGTGCGGCCGAGCCGGAGCCGGGGTTCCCGGGCGAGGGCGGGTCGCTCTCCCCGGCCCGCACTCCCGGTGCCGAGTCCGAAGACCCGGCCGAACCCCCCACCGACGGTGTCTTCAAGGTCCGCCTGTCGAACTTCGAGGGCCCCTTCGACCTCCTCCTTCAGCTCATCTCCAAACACAAGCTGGACGTCACCGAGGTCGCCCTCTCCAAGGTCACCGACGAGTTCATGGCGCACATCCGGGCCATGGGGCCGGACTGGGACCTGGACCAGACGACCGAGTTCCTCGTCGTCGCCGCCACCCTGCTGGACCTCAAGGCGGCCCGGCTGCTGCCCACCGCCGAGGTCGAGGACGAGGCCGACCTCGCGTTGCTGGAGGCCCGGGACCTGCTGTTCGCGCGGCTGCTGCAGTACCGCGCCTACAAGCGGATCGCCGACATCTTCAACCAGCGACTGGACGAGGAGGCCCGCCGCTACCCCCGCACCGTCGGCCTCGAACCCGAGCACGCCGAGCTGCTGCCCGAGGTCGTCATCAGCATCGGCCCCGAGGGCTTCGCCAAGCTCGCGGTCAAGGCCATGCAGCCCAAGGCCAAGCCGCAGGTGTACGTCGACCACATCCATGCCCCGCTGGTCAGCGTGCAGGAGCAGGCGGGGATCGTGGTGGCGCGCCTGAAGGAGCTGGGCGAGGCGAGCTTCCGGGTTCTCGTCGAGGACACCGACGACACCCTCACGGTCGTGGCCCGGTTCCTCGCGCTGCTTGAGCTGTACCGGGAGAAGGCCGTCGCCCTGGAGCAGCAGGCCGCGCTCGGGGAGCTGCTCGTCCGCTGGACCGGCGGTCACGGGGACGCGGCGCCGATGGTCACCGACGAGTTCGACCGACCGCCCGAGGAGCCCAAGGAGGAGAAGAAGGCATGAGCGAGAAGACCGCGGAGCTCCCGCCGGCACTCCGTACCGTCGCCGATCTCGACCTCAAGCCCGCCCTGGAGGCGGTCCTCATGGTCGTGGACGAGCCCGCGACCGAGGAGCACCTGGCAAGGATCCTGGAACGGCCGAAGCGGCAGATCGCGGACGCGCTGCGGGAGCTGGCCGACGACTACACCGTGCAGGGCCGCGGCTTCGAGCTGCGGTTCGTCGCGGGCGGCTGGCGTTTCTACAGCCGTGCCGAGTACGCGCCCGCCGTCGAGCGGCTGGTGCTGGACGGTCAGACGGCCCGCCTGACCCAGGCGGCACTGGAGACCCTGGCCGTCGTCGCCTACCGCCAGCCGGTCAGTCGCAGCCGCGTCTCCGCCGTGCGCGGAGTCAACTGCGACGGCGTGATGCGCACCCTCCTGCAGCGCGGTCTGGTCGAGGAGGCGGGCACGGAACCCGAAACAGGTGCGATCCTGTACAGGACGACGAACTACTTCCTGGAGCGGATGGGCCTGCGTGGCCTGGACGAGCTTCCGGAGCTCGCGCCCTTCCTCCCGGAGGCGGAGGCGATCGAGGCCGAGACCCAGGAGGGAGTCCCGTCGTTCGACCCGGACGCGCCCGACGCGCCCGGCGGTCAGGACGCAGACGACTAAGACGGAAACCTTGATGCGAAGCAGCGGCAGCGGCAAGAGCGGCGGACGCGGTAACTACCGCGGTGCCGGCAACGACAGGGACCAGAAGCAGGGGCAGGGCCGGCCCCGCAAGCCCCGCCCCGAGGAGCGCCGCTACGACGTGGGCCCCGGTGCCACCAAGGACGGCCCCAAGGCCGGACGCGGTGGCGCCGCGCGCGGCGGTGCCAAGGGCGGCCCGAAGAAGCCCCAGCAGGGCGGCCGTACGGCTCCCGCCCGCTCGCGCGAGTACGAGACGCGGGTCGAGGAGCGCAACAGGGAGCGGTACGAGGGCAAGAAGGACGTCAAGCTGCCCAAGACCTTCCCGGGTGCCGAGCAGGAGGGCGAGCGGCTGCAGAAGGTCCTCGCGCGCGCGGGCTACGGCTCCCGGCGCGCCTGCGAGGAGCTGATCGAGCAGGCCCGCGTCGAGGTCAACGGCGAGATCGTCCTGGAGCAGGGCCGCCGCGTGGACCCGGAGAAGGACGAGGTGAAGGTCGACGGCCTGACGGTCGCCACGCAGTCGTACCAGTTCTTCTCGCTGAACAAGCCCGCCGGCGTGGTGTCCACCATGGAGGACCCGGAGGGGCGGCAGTGCCTCGGTGACTACGTCACCAACCGCGAGACCCGGCTCTTCCACGTCGGCCGCCTCGACACCGAGACCGAGGGCGTCATCCTCCTCACCAACCACGGTGAGCTGGCCCACCGGCTGACCCACCCCAAGTACGGCGTGAAGAAGACCTACCTCGCCGCCATCGTGGGCCCGATCCCGCGCGACCTCGGCAAGCGCCTGAAGGACGGCATCCAGCTGGAGGACGGCTACGCGCGCGCGGACCACTTCCGGGTGGTCGAGCAGACCGGGAAGAACTACCTGGTCGAGGTGACCCTGCACGAGGGCCGCAAGCACATCGTGCGCCGCATGCTGGCCGAGGCCGGCTTCCCGGTGGAGAAGCTGGTGCGCACGTCCTTCGGGCCGATCACCCTGGGCGACCAGAAGTCGGGCTGGCTGCGCCGCCTGTCCAACACCGAGGTCGGGATGCTCATGAAGGAGGTCGACCTCTAGGAGGCGGCTGCGCGGCTTTCCGACGGCCGGTCCCGGGATCCCCGGGCCCGGCCGTCGTCGTGTGCGCGGACGGGGCCCGAGAGGCGCTGCGGGGCTTGCGGATCGGGGTCCCGGTAGTAATGGCCGCAAAACCAACGGCGAAGATCAATTTCTCGTTGATCGAGGAGCACTGGGACGACTTGCTGCGGCTGAGCGGGTCGATCAAGTTCGGGCACGCCACCGCGTCACTGATTGCTGCCCGGCGCACCGCCGAGGAGTTGGGCGTCGCGCCCGTGCTGCTGCGCGAGGCGGGAACGGTGCGCTACAACCACCCGGATCCGGCCTCGGGTCTGGTGGAGCAGGAGTACAACCATCTGATCGTGGGCTTGGTCCGGGCCGAGTTGCGGCCCGATCCGGAAGAGGTCTGCGACGTTGCGTTCGTCACCCCGGACGGCCTCGCCGAGCTGAGGGAGCAGACCACGCTGTCCGCGTGGTTCGGCACCGTGCTGGAAGTCGCGCTGCCCGCGGTGCGGGAGCTGACAGGCCCGTCGGCGGGCTGGTGACCGGCCGGTCGAGGTGGCATCACAGCGCAACGGCATCGTCAGGAGAACAACCGTGCCCCCGGCCGCACCTGCCTGACCGCGTGCGGCCTGCTCAAGGAGGAGGGCCGGACCTGGCAGGAGGCCAGCCAGGCCGGCTCCAAGGGCTGCGGCGCCAACATGCGCGTCGCCCCCATCGGGCTCGCCCCCGGCCTGAGCGGCGAACAGCGCTCCGGCGCGGCCCAGTTGCAGTCGGCGCTCACCCACGGCCACCCCACCGCGCTCGCCGCCTCCGACCTCACCGCCCGCGCCGTCCACCTGCTCGCCCGGGGCACCGATCCGGCCGGACTCGTCGGACAGCTGCGCTCGTACGCCTACGACAACCGCACCCGCTACGACCACACCTGGCTCGGCGACCTGTGGACGCGTTCCCAGGACCCCAGCCCCGAGCACTTCATCGCGCGCGGCTGGGACGAGTGCCTGCAGATCCTCGGCCGGCTCCAGGAGGCCGTGCGCGGCGTCTCCCCGGAGACCGATCCGTGCCTGTCCACCGGCGCGGGCTGGATCGCCGAAGAGGCCCTGGCCACCAGGCTGCTGTGCTTCCTGCTCTTCCCCGACGAGCCCGTCACCGCCCTGCGCCGGGGCGCCTGTTCCTCGGGTGACTCGGACTCGATCGCCTGCCTCACCGGGGCCTTCGCCGGCGCCTGGCTGGGCGCGGACGCCTGGCCGGCCTAGTGGGCCGAGCGGATCGAGTACCGGGGCGACCTGTTGATGCTGGGAGCGCTCTGGGACGCTAGGCCCATGATCGACGACCTCGACATGGACCTGACGCCCGTGATCGCCGAACAGCCGGACCCTCCCCCAGTGCCTTGAGGGCCTGGGGGCACCCCCAGCTGTTCGCGACCGTCTCCGGAGCCCACCTGTACGGCTTTCCCTCCCAGGACTCCGACCTGGACCTGCGCGGCGCCCACCTGCTCCCCGTCGCCGACCTGGTGGGACTGCGTGAGCCGGAGGAGACCCGGTCACGGGCGTGGGTGCGGTTCGGCGTCGAGATGGACCTCGTCACGCACGACGTGCGCAAGTTCGTACGGCTGATGCTCCGGCGCAACGGCTATGTGCTGGTGCAACTGCTCTCGCCCCTGGTCGCGCACACCACGCAGGCGCACCGGGAGCTGACCGCTCTCGTGCCGGGCGTCCTCACCTCCCACCACGCCCACCACTACCGCGGCTTCGCGGTCACCCAGTGGCGGCTGTTCGACAAGACCGGCGAACTCAAGCCGCTGCTCTACACGTTCCGGGTGCTGCTCACCGGCATCCACCTGATGCGCAGCGGCGAGGTCGAGGCCCATCTGCCCACGCTCCTGGAGCAGGTGGACGCGCCCGGTTGTCTGCCCGAGCTGATAGCCGCCAAGGCGGAGCGTGAGCACGGCACCGCCGACATCGAGCACGCGCGCGTGGAGGCCGACGTGGAGCGGCTGCACGCCGTGCTCGACGAGGCGCAGGCCGCCTCAGCCCTGCCCGACGCGCCCAGTGCCCACGACGCCCTGCACGACTTCGTGGTGCGGGTCCGGCCCACAGGCTGAGGCACGGCGGACCCGGTGGAGAAAGTCGGCCACGCGCGCGTGGTCCGGTTCCGGCGGCAGGGGAGTGTGCCGCAGGGCCTCGTCGGTCTCCGCGGCCAGCCGGACCATGCGTGCCTCGACCTCGGCCCACGGAACCTCGCCCCGCTTCACGGCCAGCAGCGGCTCCCGCCGGTCACCGACGTCGAGCCGCAGCTCGCCGGTGCGCAGCAGGTCGCGGGCGCTCGTCAGCAGCCGGAGCAGGTGCATCGCGTGCTTCCAGCGCGGGGCGCCCGTCGTACGGACGTCGGCGTCGAGCTTGCGGCGCTGGCCGAGGGCGTAGCGGGTGAACGTGCCGTGGACCTGGCGGGACAGGAAGGCGCCGCGCAGGGACAGCAGCTCGCGGCCGGTGTCGTCCACGTGCTCGACCAGCGGGGAGTGCAGGCACTCCAGGATGTTCGGGTTGCCGCGCAGCGCCAGCTCGCAGAACCGCTCCAGCTCCCACGAGAACCGCTCCTCGCCCGGCCCCTCCACATGCGTCGGCGGCTTCTCGAACCGCCAGAACAGGGGGGTGGGGGCGAGGAAGACACCCCTGCGGTCGGTGTCGCTGGTGTCCGTGGCCAGGCCGAAGGCGCGGGACCCCATGACGCAGGCGTAGATCGTGTGGTCGCGTACGAGGTCCTCGGGGTGCTCGGGCAGCATGCCGGGAGCGTACGCGGGCCGGTCACGCCAGGCGGATCGAATTTCCCTCCACCATGATCGTTTCGGGGGCCAGCGGCAGGGTCGCCGGCCCGTGCGCCACCGCGCCGTCGGCGATGTGGTACCTGCTGCCGTGACAGGGGCAGTCGATGGTGCCGTCCGCCACCTGGTTCACGAGGCACCCCTCGTGCGTGCAGATCGCCGAGAAGGCCTTGAAGTCGCCCTTCTTCGGCTGGGTCACCACGACCTTCTGGGCCTTGAAGACCCTGCCCCCGCCCTCCGGGATGTCGCTGGTCCTCGTCAGCTCCTGACCGCCCGGCGCCGAGGGCTTCGCCGAGGAACTGGACGAGGGGCTGGTCGAGGGACTCGACGAGGCGCCGGAAGGGCTGGACGAGGGGCTCGTCGAGGGGTTCGTCGAGGAGCCCTTGGTCGTGTTGCCGCCGCAGGAGACGGCGAGCGCCGCCGCCCCCGTCGCCATCACCGTGCGCCGCGTCGTGCTGTAGGTCATGCCGTCACTCCGAACCGTGGCAGGAAAAAGCCGTAATGTCCGACACCTTTTCACCAAAGGTCTCCAAGTCGAAGGAGGCGAAGGGGCCGGCGGACGGGCGTCACCGGTCCGGCCCCCGTCTCAGCGTGCGAACCCCGCGCGCCCGGCCCGTCCGGTCTGACTAGGCTGGACGTACCAGGAGCCGATACGCATGTCAGCGAGGAGCAGCGCCGTGGCGGTACGAGCGGTCCGGGGGGCCGTCCAGCTGGAGCGGGACGAGGCCGGTCACATGGACGAGCAGGTGGGCGCCCTGCTCACCGCCGTCCTGGAGCGGAACGGCCTGACCACCGACGACCTGATCAGCATCTGGTTCACGGCCACCCCCGACCTGCACAGCGACTTCCCGGCGGCCGCCGCCCGCAAGCTCGGAATCGTCGACGTGCCGCTGATCTGCGCGCAGGAACTGGACATCGAGGGCGCCATGCCCCGGGTCGTCCGGGTACTGGCACACATCGAGTCGGACAAGCCCCGCGCCGAGATCGCCCACGTCTACCTCGGCGCCGCCGCCGCCCTGCGCAAGGACATCGCCCAGTGAGGACCGCACTCGTCATCGGCACCGGGCTCATCGGCACCTCCGCCGCGCTCGCCCTGACCCAGCGGGGCGTCATCGTCCACCTCGCCGACCACGACCCGGAGCAGGCCCGTACGGCCGCCGCGCTCGGCGCCGGCACCGACCAGGCACCCGAGGGCCCGGTGGACCTCGCGATCGTCGCCGCCCCGCCCGCCCACGTGGCCGCCGTCCTCGCGGACGCCATGACCCGGGGCCTGGCGCGCGGCTACGTCGACGTGGCGAGCGTCAAGGGCGGCCCGCGCCGCGAGCTGGAGGCCCGCGGCCTGGACCTGTCGTCGTACATCGGCACCCACCCCATGTCCGGCCGGGAGAAGTCCGGCCCGCTCGCCGCGACGGCCGATCTGTTCGAGGGCCGCCCCTGGGTGCTCACCCCGACCCGGGACACCGACACCGAGGTCCTCAACCTCGCCCTGGAACTGGTCTCGCACTGCCGTGCCGTCCCGGTCGTCATGGACGCCGACGCCCACGACCGGGCCGTCGCCCTCGTCTCGCACATGCCCCACCTGGTCTCCAGCATGGTCGCCGCCCGCCTGGAGAACGCCGAGGAGGCGGCCGTACGGCTGTGCGGGCAGGGCATCCGGGACGTGACCCGGATCGCCGCCTCCGACCCCCGCATGTGGATCGACATCCTCTCCGCCAACCCCGGCCCGGTCGCCGACCTTCTCGTGGACGTCTCCACCGACCTGGACGAGACCGTGCGCGCCCTGCGCGCCCTGCAGTCCTCCGACGAGGCCAAGCGGCGCGAGGGCAGCGCGGGCATCGAGGACGTGCTGCGGCGCGGGAACGCGGGCCAGGTGCGGGTACCCGGCAAGCACGGGTCCGCGCCGCGGGTCTACGAGGTCGTGGCGGTGCTGATCGACGACCAGCCGGGACAGCTGGCCCGGATCTTCGCCGACGCGGGACAGGCCGGGGTCAACATCGAGGACGTACGCATCGAGCACGCGACGGGGCAGCAGGCGGGCCTCGTCCAGCTCATGGTGGAGCCGAAGGCGGTTCCGGTGCTCACGGCCGGCCTGCGGGAGCGGGGCTGGGCGCTGCGGCAGTAGGCGCCCGCCGCGCGCTCCCGTCCGGCGCGCACGTGCGTCCGGACGAGTGACCCGTACCCAGTAACCTTGTGCAGGGCGCTCTCGCTCCCCGCACCCCGCTCACCGCACCGCACCGCATCGCACCGCACCGCACCGCACCGCACCAGGAAGGTGTCCCCTCGTGGAAAACGGCGCCCCGACCGCCAAGCCCGTGATCGTCGCGATCGACGGCCCCTCCGGCACGGGCAAGTCGAGCACGTCGAAGGCCGTGGCCGCGCAGCTCGGCCTGAGCTACCTGGACACCGGTGCCCAGTACCGGGCGATCACCTGGTGGATGGTGAACAACGGCATCGACCTGGAGGACCCCACCGCGATCGCGGCCGTCGCGGGGAAGCCGGAGATCGTCTCCGGCACCGACCCGGCCGCCCCGACCATCACGGTCGACGGCGTCGACGTGGCCGGCCCGATCCGCACCCAGGAGGTCACCTCCAAGGTCAGCGCGGTCAGCGCGGTGCCCGAGGTGCGCTCCCGGATCACCGAGCTGCAGCGCTCGCTGGCCGCCGGCGCCGAGCGCGGCATCGTGGTCGAGGGCCGGGACATCGGCACGACCGTGCTGCCGGACGCCGACCTGAAGATCTTCCTCACCGCGTCCCCGGAAGCCCGCGCCGCCCGCCGCAGCGGCGAGCTGAAGGGTGCCGACGTCCACGCCACCCGAGAGGCGCTGATCAAGCGGGACGCGGCCGACTCCAGCCGCAAGACCTCGCCGCTCGCCAAGGCGGACGACGCGGTCGAGGTGGACACCACCGAACTCACCCTTGCCCAGGTCATAGAGTGCGTCGTCACCCTGGTCGAGGAGAAGCGGGCCGGGAAGTGAGCCTTCCGTCCGAGCGGGGCGCCGAGGTCGGGCGGCGCATCGGCGTCGGCCTGATGTACGGGCTGTGGAAGCCGCGCGTGCTCGGCGCCTGGAGGGTGCCCGCGACCGGCCCGGCGATCCTCGCGGTGAACCACTCCCACAACATCGACGGCCCGATGGTCATGGGCGTGTCGCCCCGGCCGACGCACTTCCTGATCAAGAAGGAGGCGTTCGTCGGACCGCTGAACCCCTTCCTGACCGGCATCGGCCAGGTCAAGGTGGACCGCGCGTCCGCCGACCGCACGGCCATCGGCCAGGCGCTCGGCGTCCTGCAGAACGGGGGAGTGCTGGGCATCTTCCCCGAGGGCACCCGGGGCGAGGGCGACTTCGCCTCCCTGCGCGCAGGCCTCGCCTACTTCGCGGTCCGCAGTGGCGCGCCGATTGTGCCCGTGGCCGTCCTGGGAAGTACCGACAAGCCGGGACGGTTGATGAAGGGGCTGCCTCCGCTGCGCTCCCGTGTCGACGTCGTCTTCGGTGACCCGTTCGAGGCGGGTGACGGCAGCGGGCGGCGCACCCGCAGGGCGCTGGACGAGGCGACCGAGCGCATCCAGAAGCAGCTCACCAGCCACCTGGAAAACGCCAGGCGCCTGACCGGGCGCTAGGCGACACTTGAGTAGTGGACCAGCCCAAAAGGGTCGTTCCACCGATCACCACGATGAACAACGAGGTACGGACTTCATGAACGACCAGATCCAGCCCGACGGCTCGGCCGAGCACGAGTACGAGCACGGGGCACTCGGCGACGCCGAGTACGCGGAGTTCATGGAGCTCGCCACGGAAGAGGGCTTCGACCTCGAGGACGTCGAGGGCGCCATCGAGGCGGCCGGCCACGGGCCGCTCCCGGTGCTCGCCGTCGTCGGCCGGCCGAATGTCGGCAAGTCGACCCTGGTCAACCGCATCATCGGCCGTCGCGAGGCGGTCGTCGAGGACCGGCCGGGCGTCACCCGTGACCGCGTCACCTACGAGGCCGAGTGGGCGGGCCGCCGCTTCAAGGTCGTCGACACCGGCGGCTGGGAGCAGGACGTCCTCGGCATCGACGCCTCCGTGGCCGCCCAGGCCGAGTACGCGATCGAGGCGGCCGACGCCGTTGTCTTCGTCGTGGACGCCAAGGTCGGCGCCACCGACACCGACGAGGCGGTCGTACGGCTGCTGCGCAAGGCCGGCAAGCCGGTCGTGCTGTGCGCCAACAAGGTCGACGGCCCGAGCAGCGAGGCCGACGCGGCCTACCTGTGGAGTCTCGGCCTCGGCGAGCCCCACCCGGTCTCCGCGCTGCACGGCCGCGGCACCGGCGACATGCTGGACGCCGTCCTGGAGGCGTTGCCCGAGGCGCCCGAGCAGAGCTTCGGCACCGCCGTCGGCGGCCCGCGCCGGATCGCGCTGATCGGCCGCCCGAACGTCGGCAAGTCCTCGCTGCTGAACAAGGTGGCCGGCGAGGAGCGCGTCGTCGTCAACGAGCTGGCGGGCACCACCCGCGACCCGGTCGACGAGTTGATCGAACTGGGCGGCGTGACCTGGAAGTTCGTCGACACGGCGGGCATCCGCAAGCGCGTCCACCTCCAGCAGGGCGCCGACTACTACGCCTCGCTGCGCACCGCGGCTGCCGTCGAGAAGGCCGAGGTCGCCGTGATCCTGATCGACGCTTCGGAGAACATTTCGGTCCAGGACCAGCGCATCGTCACCATGGCCGTCGAGGCGGGTCGCGCGGTCGTTCTTGCCTTCAACAAGTGGGACACCCTCGACGAGGAGCGCCGCTACTACCTCGAGCGGGAGATCGAGACCGAGCTGGCCCAGGTCGCCTGGGCGCCCCGCGTCAACGTCTCGGCCCGCACCGGCCGGCACATGGAGAAGCTGGTCCCGGCGATCGAGACCGCCCTCGCCGGCTGGGAGACCCGCGTCCCCACGGGCCGTCTGAACGCCTTCCTCGGCGAGCTGGTCTCGGCCCATCCGCACCCTGTCCGCGGTGGCAAGCAGCCGCGCATCCTGTTCGGCACCCAGGCCGGCACCAAGCCCCCGCGGTTCGTCCTGTTCGCCTCCGGCTTCATCGAGGCCGGCTACCGGCGCTTCATCGAGCGCCGGCTGCGCGAGGAGTTCGGCTTCGAGGGCACCCCGATCCACATCTCGGTCCGGGTGCGCGAGAAGCGCGGCGCCAAGAAGAAGTAACGGCTCCACGGCGAAGGGCGGCCCCCGTACCGGGGGCCGCCCTTCGCCGTGCGTCACACACCCCGGCGCGGGCCGGGCGGCAGCGCCGCCGGAACGTGGTGCATCCCGGTGTCGTGCTGCCGTCCCAGAGTGCCGACCCGCTGCCACTGCGCCTGGTGCTGACCGCTGCCGTACCGGGCGCTGTACGCACCCGCGCTGTAGGCGCTGTAGGAGCTCGAACGGTACGAGCCGGTGCTGTACGGGGCGTTCCCGAAGGCGCTGAACTCCAGCTCCTCCTCACCGCTGCGGTCACCCGGCAGCGTACGGAAGGTCCTGACCCACTCCGCGTAGAGCATGTCGTAGATCGGCGTGGCCGATGGCCCGCCGGCCCCCTCCTGGCCCGCCCGCGCGTGCGGGATGGAGGAGTAGGAGGACCGGCGGGGAGGAGTGTCGTATGCGTGCACGTATGTCCAAACGACGGCAACCTGGAAGGGATGCGGCCGGTGCAAGCCCTTTTAGGGCGCGGCTGTGCCGGACAGGTGGCTTCGCCGCTTGGGCGCGACACGTCACGACGAACCAGCGGCTACCCTCCTGACGCGGCTCCCCGCGCCCCGGACGACGCTCATGTGCCCGCGAGGGGCAGCGCCGCCGCCACCAACTTCCCGTTCGCCGCGGCCCTGTCCAGCGCCTCCCGCAGCAGATCCTCCCGCGGCTGCCGACCGATGGACCCCACCGGTGCCGCGAACATCAGCACCTGCTGGTGCTTGTTGGCGGCGGCCCGCCAGCTGTCCGTGACCTGCAGCGGCTGATGCGCCTGCCACCAGGCCACCGGCTGACCACCGTTGGCGCCCGGCTGGAGTACCGCGTGCAGCTGGCCGACGGCGAGCAGCACCGACCAGCCGTGCAGCACCGGCGGCACGGACGCCAGGTGGGTCACCGGCATGAAGCCCTGCTCGATGAGCAGCGGGAGGAAGTCGTCGCCGAGCCCGGCGGAGCCGGGGCGCACGATCGGCGCGGTCGGCTCGACGACCAGGGCGGGGTGCAACTCGCCTTCGATCAGGACGAGTCCGCTGGTCACGCCGAGCACGGCCTGCTCGGGCACGGACCCGTACGGCTCGCCGCCCGCGGCCATGTCGCTGCCGGTGCCGCCGATGGAGCGGACGGCACCCTGCAGATGCTCCTCGGTGACCTGAACCACCTGGGAGGGCAGGCAGCTGGCGTGGGCGAAGGCGAGGACGGCGGTCTCGTCGCCGACGAACAGAACGGTGCTGGTGCGCTCCTGCTCGGAGTCGCCCGGGGTGCGGCAGGACGTGCAGTCGTAACTGCCCGGGGCGTTCTCTCCGGCGAGCAGCCGGTCGGCTTCTTCGTCGCCGATCTCGGCGCGTACGGCGTCACTGACGTCGAGCATGCGCGGCACGGTGGCTCCCTCGGGATGCGGTGCTGGGTCGGCCGGGTGGCTCCCGGCCCCTGAGCCCCGGGGTTCCGGGCTCATGAAGAAGACAACGGGCGTCCTGTGGTGGGGGTCACGCCCCGGGGACAACGGAATCGAACCATCCACCGCACAGGGTCACCTGTGGTACGGAATCGGACACTCACCGTCAACTCTCGGCGGAGTCAAGGAACTTGAATGGGTGAAGTGGGTCACAGATCGCCTCAGTGGATGGTCGAAAAATCATGAAATCAACGCATGAAAGGGCTGGCCGAAAATCGCCGGTACCCTGGGTAACGGCGAACTGGCCTGGAATGACGAGGAGTTGGTTGATATCAGCCGCCCGTACTCCCTACATTCCTCCGCCGTGTGCAACGAGCACCGCTCGGGTACGTCCGCCGGCCGGCACCAGCAGAGCACGATCACGGCACCGGCAGCGGCGGACGGGGCGGGCGCGAGGAACCGCGGTCATGCGCGGCAAGGCGCGTCCCGCCCGGGGGAGCCCGGGTTCGTGGAGAGGGAATTACATGTCCGAGTGTGCCGATACCACCCGCAACACCGCTCGTCACGACAGCGCCCGCAAGGGCCGTACGACGGCCGCCCTCGCCGGGGCGGCGCTGCTGGCCCCGCTGGGGCTGCTGGCCGCGACCGGCAACGCCGCCGCGGCGGACAACGGAGTGTGGGACCGTATCGCCCAGTGCGAGAGCGGCGGCAACTGGCACATCAACACCGGCAACGGCTACTACGGCGGGCTGCAGTTCTCCGCCGGCACCTGGCGCGCGTACGGCGGCACCGCCTACGCCCCGACGGCCGACCAGGCCTCCAGGAGCGCGCAGATCGCCGTCGCCGGCAAGGTCCAGAGTGCCCAGGGCTGGGGCGCCTGGCCGGTCTGCTCGGCCCGGGCCGGAGCCTCGGGAGCCGCTCCCGCGGCCGCCTCGGGCAGCGCCTCCAAGGGCAGCGTGACGACGAAGTCCGCACCCGCGAAGGCGCCGGAACGCCCGAAGGCCCACACCAACCGCAGTGCCTCCCGCGGCGACTACACCGTCCGCCAGGGCGACACCCTGAGCACCATCGCCTCCCGGCACGGGACCACCTGGCAGCGGATCTACGCCGCCAACAAGACGGTCATCGGCGATGACCCGAACCTGATCGTGCCCGGCCAGCGCCTCGCGCTCTGAGCGCCGATCACCCGCTCAGGACAGCCGCTGTCCCCGACGAGGACAGCGGCTGTCCGCATCGGCTGGCAGACTCGGCGCCATGTTGGAGACCTCGGCACGCCTGCTGCGCCTGCTCTCGCTGCTCCAGGCCCACCGCGAGTGGTCGGGGGCCGAACTCGCCGAGCGGCTCGGCGTCACCGCCCGCACCATCCGCCGGGACGTGGACCGGCTGCGCGAGCTGGGCTATCCGGTCAACGCGAGCCCCGGCACCGGTGGCGGCTACCAGCTGGGCGCGGGCGCCGAGCTGCCCCCGCTGCTGCTCGACGACGACGAGGCCGTCGCCGTGGCCGTGGGCCTGCGCACCGCCGCCGGACAGGGCATCGAGGGCATCGGCGAGACCTCCGTACGCGCCCTCGCCAAGCTGGAACAGGTGCTGCCGGACCGGCTGCGCCGCCGGGTGAGCGCCCTCAACGCCTTCACCGTGCCGATGCTGCGCGGCGGCCCGCCGGTGTCACCCGTCGATCCGGCGCTGCTCACCGAACTCGCCCACCTGTGCCGGGACGCCGAGCGGCTGCGCTTCGAGTACCTGAGCCACGAGGGCGCGGCCAGCCGCCGTACCGTCGAACCGCACCGGCTGGTGTGCACCGAGCGGCGCTGGTACCTGGTCGCCTGGGACGTCGACCGGGAGGACTGGCGGACCTTCCGCGTCGACCGCATCACGCCGAAGCCGCCGCACGGCCCGCGCTTCACCCCGCGCGAGGCGCCCGCCGAGGATCTCGCCGCCTATGTGTCGAAGGGAGTCTCCACGCGCGCCTACGCCACGCACTCCGCCGTCCGGCTGCTGGTGCCGCTGCGGGAGGCCGCCGAGCGGATCTCGCCGTCCGCCGGGACGCTGGAGGCCGACGGGGAGAACGCCTGCATCCTGCACAGCGGTGCGCCGAACCTGGAGGTGATGGTCATTCACATCATGATGACGGGGGTCCCCTTCGAGGTGCTGGAGCCCGCCGAGCTGACCGAGGCCATCAGGACGGTTCGGGACCGGCTCGACGCCGCTCTGGCCCGCGCCGCGGCGCCCGGACCGCGTACGGGGGAGGGTGCGGGGCGGACGCCGGCGCCTCCGAGCGGATCCGGGGCAGGTGACGACGTTGTGCTTTCTCGTGGTCCGGGGTGTGAGCCGGTCCACCACCGGCAGCCCGCCCCATCGCACCCCGCGCCCCCGCCGTGGCCCGCGGCACGCGGAGCCGCGAGCTGACGTCATGATGCTCGCCGGGCGGGCGCTTCGGCCGGAGGTGTATGGCGGTCGTGTGCCGAATCCGTGGATTTCCTATGCGGCGTCAGCTCGCCCGTAGGACGCCGGATTCCGCGGGGAATCGCGTCCCGGGCCGGCTGCGCTCCCCGCTGCGAGGCTTTCCGCCGGGTAATTCGAGGGGGTGCGCCGACGCGCGGGAATTCTGTTCGATTACCCCGGTGACAGCACGGGAAACGCCTGTACGTGTCCACGCAGTTCGACAGAAATGGGTGTCGGGAACCTGTGACAGAAGTGTGACCGGAGAGGGACCCGTGGCGCCGGCCGCGGGTTTCCGGCTTCCGTCGCCGCGCGAAGCGGCCTAGCGTGGCGGCATGGCACCGATTCCCACTCCGCCAGCGGAGCCCCAGGACAGTCCGGACGGGTACGTCGGCCTCCATGCCGCAAGCGCCGAGCGGCTCGCCCGGCAGCGCGGGTGGTCGACCGTACGGTCGCTGCCGCCGGGCGCGATCATCACCATGGAGTACCGGGTGGGCCGGCTCAACTTCGAGGTACGGGACGGCCGGGTGGCCCGCGCCTGGAAGGGCTGAGGCCCCCGCACGCAGAACGAAGCCCCGCTCCCGGCAGAGGGAGGCGGGGCCTTCGTCGGGGCGGGGCGGGCTGTGCGTACCGGACCCCACTGCCGTGGTGAACCGTCAGCCGCCGGTCACGGGACGGGCCGACTGGGAGGTGCCGCGCGGAAGACGGTCGGCGTGCGGCGGGCGGCGGCTGCCCACCGGGGTGACCGGGGTGCGCTCCGAACGGGCCGTGTGCGGGCCCGGGGCCAGATGCATCGGGGCCCGGGAGCCGCGCGCCGACGCCACCGGCTCGCGCGCCACGGCGTGCTGCTCGGCGGCAGCGGTCCGGGGCTTGAGCACCACCGGCGCGACCGGGACGGCCGGCGCGGGCACCGTACGGCCCCGGCGGGCGCGCCAGCGGTCGCGCAGGTCGAAGAGCGTGGTCTCGGCCCCGGCGATCAGCGGCTCGAACCAGGGCAGGGCGAGCAGGATCAGCAGGCCCGCGGCCCAGCCCAGCAGCACGTCGCTCAGCCAGTGCGTACCGAGGTAGACGGTGGTGAGGCCGACCCCGAGCGAGGTGACCGCGGAGAGCGCCGACAACCAGCGGCGCGCTCTCGGTGTGGAGGCCAGATACGCCAGGATTCCCCAGGTCACCACCGCGTTGGCGGTGTGGCCGCTGGGGAATATATCGCCGCCCAGACCCATCTCGTTCGAGCCGATCACGGTCGCGTAGTGCGGACCGAGCCGCCCCATGCCGAGCTTGGCGGCGCCGACCGTGATGTTCAGCAGCAGCAGCGAGGCGGCCAGGGTCAGCAGCGGGCGGAGCGTGTGCTGCCGCCAGGAGCGCCAGCCGAGCCAGGCCGCGACCATCACGGCGGTGGGGCCGCGCTGGCCGAGCACCACGTAGTAGTCGAGGAAGGCGTGGATCTGCGGCCACTGCTGGTACGGCCGGAAGAACATGACCTGCCAGTCGAGCCTGACCAGCCAGGAGGTGATCACCACGGCCCACACGATCGCCAGGTAAAAGGCGAGGGTCGCGGTGAACAGCACGACCCGGTGCCGGCTCATCCTCGGCACATCGATGTGGGCCGGTCGTTCCGGCTCACGGTCGAGTCTGGCGAAGACCCGGTCCAGACGCCGGGTCAGGTTTCGTTCGGTACGCACTCAATCGACGTTACAGCGAGTGAGCTCTGTTCCCGGTCGAAACAGGGGGTTTGTGATGACGATGTGATGTGGGAAACCTCTCAGGAGTGGCCTGAATTACCGGGGTTCAGCAATCTGCTGAGACCACTTCGTGCAATTCCTTTGATCATGCCGGGTGTTGTTTATATCGCCCTTATTAATGCGTTCACCGGTTCATGGGGTGGAATTCTCCGGGGCGTCATCGGCCGCCGGGTTCGATCACGGAGGACCGGAGCCGTTCAGCCAGAACGCCCCGTAGGCCGCCGTCGCCGCCGTCACACCCGCCGTGACCAGCGCCGCCCTGGACGTCCGCAGTCGGGCCAGGGCCCGGGCGAGCGGGAACAGCACCGGGAAGGCCGGCATCATCAGCCGCGGCTTCGACCCGAAATAACTCGAGGCGCACAGCGCGAGGGCCAGGACGACACCCGTGTACACCAGCAGCGCGACGGGCTGGCGCTGCCGCACGCCGGTCACGTAGAGCAGGATCAGCAGGACCACCCCGATGATCAGACCCGCCCCGGCGAGGGCCGATGGAAGTGACGTGAACTTGTCGGCGACGAAACGGGCGAAGGCGTACCCGCCGTCGAACCCGTTGCGCCAGCCGGCCTGCACATCCAGATAGCCGAGCGGACCCCTGCCGGTGCGGTGGCCGACCCAGAGGACGTAACCGGCGGTGCCCAGCGGGGCGAGGAGCATGCCGAGGACACGGCGCCCGGCGCCGGCGCGGCTCGCCCCCCTCGCACCGGGGGTGCGCGCGGGGACGAGTGCCGTGTCCTGTGGGCCTGTTGGGTATGAGGGGGCGCGTGTGGTGCCGTCCGGGCCTGTTGAGGAAGAAGGGGCGCATGTTGTCACGTATGCGCCCTCTGATGCTGAGGAGGCGTGCGTCGTCGCGTCCGTGCCTCCACTGTGCGCCGTGCGCCCCGAGCGGGCGTCGCCCGCCGCAGTAGGGGCGTGTTCGCTGGTGTGTGCGCCGTGCGTGGCCCGCGCGCTTCGGTCTCGCACGAACGAGGTCACGGCCGCCACCCACACCGCCGCGACCACCGCGAGCCCCACCGGCCGGGTCAGCCCGGCCAGTGCCGCGAGCACACCCGCGCTCACCCACCGGCCGGTCAGCACGGCGTACAGCGACCACGCGGCCAGTGCCGTGAACAAGGACTCGCTGTAGGCCATCGACTGCACGATCCCGACGGGCAGCAGCGCCCAGAGCAGCACCGCGCAGACCCCGGCCCGAGGGCCGTACACATGCTCCGCGACCGCGAAGATCCCCGAGGCCGCCGCGAGCGAGGCGAGCAGGCTGACGACGAAGCCGGCGTCCGCGTACGACAGCGGCCCGACCGCGTGCAGCAGCCGCTCCAGCCAGGGCAGCAGCGGGAAGAACGCGAGATTGGAGTGGACGTCGCCGTTCGGCAGCCGGACCTCGTAGCCGTACCCCAGCTTGGCCACCCGCGTGTACCAGAGCGAGTCCCAGCGCGCGGTCAGCAGCGTGTACGCGCTCTTGCCGCGAGCGGCGCTCCACCCGGCCAGGACGACCAGGCCCAGGGCGCGGACCGCCATGTACCCGAGAAGGGCCGGAGCCACCCGGCGCAGCAGTGGGGCGTGGGGCGGGGCCACGCGTGGTGCGAGGTCGGTCACGGGCTCGATTATCGACCGGACGCGGAACCGGCCCGTCCGCCGGGGCATGGTCGAGAGCGGCCGAGGTGGCGTATGCCACACGGGTTCGGTCCTGCGTCTGAGAGGTCCGCCACGCGTGCCCGCAGCGAACTCGCGTACGCTGGCGAGTCACCCGCGTGGGTTTGCGCGGGCCGGAGACACCGCTCCTCTCCGGCCGTACGACGGGGATCCCCACCCCGCCGATCCGCCGCACGCGAGGGATCATCTGGGAGGTACGTACATGTCCGGGACGACCACGGCTGCCGTAGGGCCGCGCCGTCGGGCGGCCGGGGCCGGTGCCAACCGCTGGGTCGTCCTCGTCGTCCTCTGCGTCAGCCTGCTGCTCGTCGCCCTCGACGCGACCGTGCTGCACGTGGCGGTCCCCGCCGTCACCGAGGACCTCAGGCCCGGCGCCATAGAACTGCTCTGGATCGTCGACGTCTACCCACTGGTCTGCGCCTCGCTGCTGATCCTGTTCGGCACGCTCGGCGACCGGGTCGGCCGCAGACGCGTCCTGCTGCTCGGCTACGCCCTCTTCGGGGTCGCCTCCGGTGTGGCCGCCTTCGCGCCCAGCGCCCAGGCGCTGATCCTCGCGCGGGCGCTGCTCGGCGTCGGCGGTGCGATGATCATGCCGGCGACCCTGTCGATCCTCCGCCAGGTCTTCCCGGACCGGCGCGAGCGCGCGCTGGCCATCGGCATCTGGAGCGCGGTCGCGGCCGTCGGCGCGGCGGTCGGCCCGTTGCTCGGCGGCTTCCTGCTGGAGCACTTCTGGTGGGGCGCGGTCTTCCTCGTCAACATCCCGCTGATGCTCGTCAGCCTGCCGGTCGGGCGGCTGCTGCTGCCCGAGTCGCGCGGTGACCGCAACGGCCCGTGGGACGTCGTCGGCGCGCTGATGGCGGCGGTCGGCCTGTTCGGTGTGGTGCTGGGCGTGAAGCGGCTCGGCGGCGGTGAGCCGGTGGCGAGCCCGTTCACGCTGGTGCCGCTGCTGGTGGGTGCGGCGCTGCTCTTCCTCTTCGTACGGCGGCAGGCGCGGCGGCCGCTCGCGCTGGTGGATCTGCGCATGTTCCGGCGGCCGGCGTTCAGCACCTCGGTGTGCTGCATCGTGCTGGCGATGCTCGCGCTGGTGGGCCTGGAGTTGATCGCGGCGCAGTACCTGCAACTGGTGCTGGGTCTCTCGCCGCTGCAGACGGGCCTCAGGCTGCTGCCGCTGACCATCGCGGCCATGGCCGCGGGTCTGGCGGGCGCGCGGATGCTGCGCCGCTTCGGACCGCGCCGGATGGTCTGCTTCGGCTTCTGCCTCACCGCCGCCGCGGTCCTGACCCTGACGGCGATGGGCGGGAACGACAACGCGGGCCTGCTGCTGTTCGGCTTCGTGCTCCTCGGGTTCGGCCTGGAGACCACGCTCTTCGGGGCGTACGAGTCGATGCTGAGCGAGGCCCCGGCCGAGCAGGCCGGCGGGGCCGCCGCGATCGGCGAGACGTCGTACCAGCTGGGCGCCGGGATCGGGATCGCTCTGCTGGGCAGCGTGATGAACGCGGCCTACGCACCCGGTCTCGCGTCGGTGCCGGGAGTTCCCTCCCGCGCCTCGGACGCGGCAGGCCACTCGCTGGGCGAGGCCTACGCGGTGGCCGGGCGCCTGGGTGGTTCCGCCGGGGCGGCGCTGCGCCGGGCCGCGCAGGAGTCCTTCGTGCACGGCCTGCATGTCACGTTGCTGGTCAGTGCGGGCCTGTTGCTGATGGGGGCGGTGATGGCGCTGCGGCTGCCCCGGGAAATGCAGTGCGGCGAGGAGAGCGAGCGGGCCGCCGAGGTGGAACTGCCGTCGCCGCGGGAGGCCGCGAAGCCGAGGGTGTCGGCCTGACCCCCGCTCTGGACGTGCGGGACACTGCACCGTAACGTCGGCTGTGGAGTCGTAACTAGCGCTGCTAGTTTTTACTCTGCCGCAACGTGCCTCAGTGTCCCGGAGGGTGTTCCATGTCCGCGTCCGCGAAGTTGCCCCCGTTCGATGCCGCCGACCCGCTCGGGATCGACGACCTCCTGGACCCGGAGGACCTGGCGATCCGGGACACCGTCCGCGGCTGGGCGGCCGACCGCGTGCTGCCCTACGTCGCCGACTGGTACGAGAAGGGGGAGCTGCCCGGTATCAGGGACCTCGCGCGCGAGCTCGGTGCGATCGGCGCCCTCGGCATGTCGCTGACCGGGTACGGCTGTGCGGGCGCGACGGCCGTGCAGTACGGCCTGGCCTGTCTGGAGCTGGAGGCGGCCGACTCGGGCATCCGGTCCCTGGTCTCCGTCCAGGGCTCCCTCGCCATGTACGCCATCCACCGGTTCGGCAGCGAGGAGCAGAAGCAGCAGTGGCTGCCGCGCATGGCCGCCGGCGAGGTGATCGGCTGCTTCGGGCTCACCGAGCCCGACCACGGCTCCGACCCCGCCGCCATGCGCACCCACGCCAAGCGCGACGGTGACGACTGGGTCCTGAACGGCCGCAAGATGTGGATCACCAACGGGTCCGTGGCCGGGGTCGCGGTCGTCTGGGCGCAGACCGAGGACGGGATCCGGGGGTTCGTCGTACCGACCGACCGCCCCGGCTTCTCGGCGCCCGAGATCAAGCACAAGTGGTCCCTGCGCGCCTCCGTGACCAGCGAACTCGTCCTCGACGACGTACGGCTGCCCGCCACCGCCGCGCTCCCCGAGGTCACCGGCCTGCGCGGACCGCTCAGCTGTCTCTCGCACGCCCGCTACGGCATCGTCTGGGGCGCGATGGGCGCGGCGCGCAGCAGCTTCGAGTCGGCCCTGGAGTACGCGCGGACGCGGGAGCAGTTCGGGCGGCCCATCGGCGGCTTCCAGCTCACCCAGGCCAAACTCGCCGACATGGCGGTCGAGCTGCACAAGGGGATCCTGCTCGCCCACCATCTGGGGCGTCGGATGGACGCCGGCCGCCTGCGTCCCGAGCAGGTCAGCTTCGGCAAGCTCAACAACGTCCGCGAGGCCATCGAGATCTGCCGTACGGCGCGGACGATCCTCGGTGCCAACGGGATCTCCCTCGAATACCCCGTGATGCGGCACGCGACCAACCTCGAGTCGGTGCTCACCTACGAGGGCACGGTCGAGATGCACCAGCTCGTGCTGGGCAAGGCGCTCACCGGGCTCGACGCCTTCCGGTGAGCCCCCGAAGGGTAGGCAGGGCCGGTGAGCGGCCCTGCCTCAGCTCTGGTTGAAGAAGCCGTCCTCGCGGTTCTTCGCCGGCTCACCGCTGACGATCTCCGTGTTCGAGGGCGTCAGCAGGAAGACCCGGTTCGCGACCCGCTCGATCGTGCCCCTCAGGCCGAAGGTCAGCCCGGCCGCGAAGTCGACGACGCGCTTGGCGTCGGCCGGCTCCATCGCCGTGAGGTTCACGATGACCGGGACGCCGTCCCGGAACAGCTCGCCGATGGCGCGGGCGTCCCGGAAGCTGTCCGGGGTGACCGTGCCGATCCGGCGGCCCTTCTCCTCGGCCGTGTCCGTGGCCACCTTCACCCGGGGGTCCGTGACCCAGGCGTCTGGGGACTCGGTGCCCTCGGAGTAGTCGTCGTCGTAGTAGCGCTCGTCATCGTTGTCGTCGACGAGGCCGAGCCACGCACTCGCCTTGCGTACCGATCCCATGGACGCCTCCTCTCACAGCGGTCCTTCTTGCTTTCCGCATCCCTATGGTCATCCATGATGCGGACGGCGCGCCAAGTGGATAGACGCCGCGCGGGGGGTTTGTGACGGTACTGGTGCACAGCGGATCCGTCGAGAGTCCTTGTGCCCCAAGGGTCCCGACTCATACGGCTGCTGACTGTGAGTGAAATATGATGGTCGGCGGCGGATGGGTGATGCACGGTGCGTACGGGTGAACGTGACGCCTGATACGACCTGACAGTCGGCCGATATGATGCCCCGGCTCAAGGTCGCAGCACACCACGGGGGATCGGCGTGTTCGGAATCGTCAGGCCGTGCGGCCACCGGCTCGGTGAGGGGCTCAAGGCCCAGTGGATGGCGCACTTGTGCGGACTCTGTCTCGCGCTGCGCCGCGACCACGGACAGTTCGCCCGCGTCGTGACGAACTATGACGGGCTTCTCCTATCGGTTCTGACGGAGGCTCAGGCGGACGCGACGAGCGGGTCCCGTCGGCCCGCCGGCCCCTGTGCGCTGCGCGGGATGCGGACGGCGTCCGTCGCGCAGGGTGAGGGCGCGCGGCTCGCCGCCGCCGTGTCGCTGGTGCTCGCCTCCGCCAAGGTCCACGACCATGTCGCCGACCGGGACGGGCTGCTGGCCCACCGGCCGATGGCGGCAGCGGCGCGCCGGGTCGCGGTCGGCTGGGGACGGGCGGGGGAGCGCGGCGGGTCGGCGGTCGGGTTCGACACCGGTGTCCTGGTCGACGCCGTCGACCGGCAGACCGGCATCGAGGCCCTGGCCGGGTACGGCACCCCGCTGCTGACGGTCACCGAGCCGACCGAGACCGCAACCGCGGCCGCCTTCGCGCACACCGCGGTGCTCGCCGGACGGCCGGGCAACGCCGAGCCGCTCGCCGAGGCCGGCCGCCTCTTCGGGCGGCTGGCGCATCTGCTGGACGCCGTGGAGGACAGGGAGCCCGACGCCCGCTCGGGCGCCTGGAACCCCCTCACCGTCACCGGCACCCCCCTCGCCGAGGCCCGCAGGCTCGCCGAGGACGCCCTGCACGGCATCCGGCTCGCCCTGCGGGAAGCGGAGTTCACCGACGGCAAGCTCGTCCATCTGCTGCTCGCACACGAACTGCGGCGCTCCGTGGACCGGGCGTTCGGCACGGTACCGGCGTGTGCCGCACATCAGCCGGGGTCCGGTCCGTACGGGCCGTACACGCCGCAGAAGCCCACGGTGCCACGCGGGTTCCTGGCCGGCTGCGGGGCGTTCCTGGCGCTGTGCTGCACCTGCCGGTTGTGCTGCGCCGAGGAGTACGAGGGCCCCTGGTCCCGGAGGAAGCGCGAGGGCTGCTGCCGCGACTGCGACTGCGACTGCCCCTGTGACGGCTGTGACGGCTGTGACTGTTGCTGTCCGTGCGACGGTTGCTGAGCGTCACCTCACGAACAGCCGGGGTCCGCCCACGGACCCCCCGTACGGACCCCGGCCGCTTCAGTTCTTCGGTTCCGGAGGAGAGATCCGGGACGTGGCGATCGCCGAGCCCGTCGTCCCCCACTTCTTCAGGATCTTGTCGTACGTGCCGTCGGCGATCAGCTTGTTCACCGCTGCCCGGAAGGCCGGGGCCAGGGGGGTGCCCTTCTTGAAGGCGAAGCCGACGTCCAGGCGGTGGTACTCGTTGAGGAACTTCACGCCCCGCTGGTGGGCAACCGCGTAGCGCAGACCGTTGATCGTGGACATCACCACGTCGCTGCGGCCCTGCTGCACCGAGGACCAGATGGCGCCCTGCTCGGAGTACGTCTGCACCTGGTACGCCTTCTTGCCCGCGTCGGTGCACACGTGCGCGTTGTCCTCCAGCGTGGCCTCGAAGGTCGTCCCCGCGCCGGTCGCGACGGTGAGGCCGCACAGCTGTGTGAGATCGGTGATCCTGGTCAGCTTGCTGTCCTTGCGGGTGGCGAAGCCCTGGCCGTCGTTGACGTAGGTGACGAAGTCGATCGTCCTGCGACGCTCGTCGGTGACACCGAAGTTGCTCGCGCCGACGTCGTACTTGCCGCTGTCCAGGGCGGGCAGGATCGCCTCGAAGCTCGCCTGCTCCACCTTGAGTTCGAGGCCGAGCACCTTGGCGACCGCCTTGGTGAAGTCGATGTCCTGGCCGGTCGGAGTCTTGCCGTCGGGCAGGTAGGTGGTGCCGGGTGGGGTGCCGCCGACGCTGACCGCGACGGTGAGGCTCGTGACGCCGGCGGGCAGCAGCTTCGCGGCCGCCCCGTCCTTCTGCTCGGCGGAGACGACGTCGGTGGTGGGCACCCTGTCGGACGTGCCCCCCACTCCGGCGGCGTCCGTCCCGCCCGGGCCACCGGATCCGGAGCCACAGGCGGTGAGGAGCAGAGCGGCCGAAGTGATGGTGATGAAAGGCAGCAGATGACGCGTACGCATCGGAAAGCGGTCTCCTGAGAGCAGCAGGCGTGCAGAGCGCGAGGGGAGGGGGTGCGCGTGTGAAGGCGTGAAGAGAACGCGAAGAGCAACGCGAAGACAAGGGGAGAACGCGAGTACGCCCGCCGAAGGGCAGACGTGGCAGGGGGTCAGCTCAACAGGACGCGGACCACACGCGACCGAAGTCGATGTGGGAGCGGGTGACCAGCCACTGCTGTGGATGCATGGGCCAAGTGGAACAGGCATCCGATTCCGCGTCAACCGAGTTGAGACGTACGGCTCACAGTGTGGACGGCCTTGACAGTGCACCGAAACGCCCACGTACTCTCGGTGGACGGCCCTGCTGAGGGGCTCGGCCGTATCCGCGCCAGCGGCGCGCCCGTGTGAAGGCACCCACCGTGTTCGACCTTCCCCCACTCTCGACTTCGTTCGGGCCGGGGGACCCCACCACGGAGCCTTCGCATGTCATCCGACACCCTCGCCCACGTCCCCGCCGCCTCCGAGGCACCCGAGCGCGCGGACGCCCTGCGGATCGTCCCGCAGCGCCGACTCGGCCAGTGGACAGCCGCCGTCGCCGTCCTGGTGCTGCTGGCCCTCGCCGTCAACTCGGTCCTGCGCAACGAGGCGTTCCAGTGGAACGTCGTCGCCGGCTACTTCACCTCTGACTCCGTCCTGCGCGGACTGTGGCTCACTCTGTGGCTGACCGCGGTCGTGATGGTCCTCGGCTTCGCCCTCGGCACCCTGCTCGCCGTCTTCCGGCTCTCCGCCAACCCGGTGCTCCGGTGGGTAAGCCGGGGATACGTCTGGCTGTTCCGGTCGATCCCGATCCTGGTGCAGCTGCTCCTGTGGTTCAACATCGGGGCGCTGTACCCGCAGGTGTTCGGGGTGAAGACCGTCAACCTGCTGAGCCCCGCCGCCGTCGCGGTCGTCGGACTCACCCTGCACGAGGCCGCCTACGCCGCCGAGGTCGTCCGGGGCGGCATCCTCTCCGTCGACCGCGGGCAGACCGAGGCCGCCCAGGCGCTCGGCCTGAGCCGGTGGCGGCGCGGGCGGCGGATCGTGCTGCCGCAGGCCATGCGCTCCATCGTGCCGCCCGCCGGGAACATGCTGATCGGCACCCTCAAGGGCACCTCCATCGTCAGCGTCATCGCCGTCAACGACCTGCTGTTCTCGACGCAGTTGATCTACCACCGCACCTACCAGGTCATTCCGCTGCTGATGGTCGCCACCCTCTGGTACACCATCGTCACCTCGGTGCTCGGTGTCGGCCAGCACTACGTCGAGAGGCACTACGCCCGCGGGACGGAGTCCGCCCGATGAGGTCGCACCTGGTGATCGTGGGTGCCGGGCCGCGGGGGACCGGTCTCCTCGAACGCATCGCCGCCAACGCGCCTGCGCTGTACACCGGTTCGGGGCTCGACATCCACCTGGTCGACCCCCATCCACCGGGCGGCGGACGCATCTGGCGCGAGGCGCAGTCGCCGCTGCTGTGGATGAACTCGCACGCCGAGGACGTCACCATGTTCACCGACGGGACGGTGCGGATGGACGGCCCGGTGCGCGAGGGTCCCACCCTGCACGAGTGGGCCGGCCTGGACGGCCGCACCTTCGCCGACCGGCAGCTCCAGGGCCGCTATCTGCGCTGGGTGTACGAGCGGGCCCTCGCCGAGCTGCCCCCGGGCATCACCGTCCACCACCACGCCCGGCGTGCCCTGCGCGTCAGCGGCCCGCGCGAGGGACGCCAGCAGGTGTGGCTGGAGGGCCGCCCGCGCCCCCTGCTCGCCGACCTGGTCGTCCTCGCCCTCGGCCACCTCGACTCCGAACTCGACCCGGACCAGGCCGAGCTGGCCGCCTACGCGGGTGAGCACGGCTTGGTCCACCTGCCGCCCGACTTCACCGCCGACAGCGACCTGTCCCCGCTGAGACCCGGCGAACCCGTCCTCGTACGCGGCTTCGGGCTGGCCTTCGTCGACCTGATGGTGCTGCTCACCGAGGGCCGGGGCGGGCGCTACGAGGGTGACACCTATGTTCCGTCGGGGCGCGAGCCGGTGCTGTACGTCGGCTCGCGGCGCGGGGTGCCGTACCACTCGAAGATCGGCTACGACTGGACCGGCGACCGGCCGCCGTTGCCCCGCTTCTTCGGCCCTCCCGAGGTCGAGGGGCTGCTGGCCCGGCCGGAGGGCTTCGACTTCCGGCGCGACGTGTGGCCGCTGGTGGAGAAGGAACTGGGCTTCGCCCACTACCACCGGCTGTTCACCGCCCACGCCGAACGTACGGCGATGACCTGGGCCGACTTCGAGGAGCAGTACGCGGCCGCCGACCCCGCCGAGACCCGGGCGCTCGTCGCCGCCGCCGTACCCGACCCGGCCGACCGCCTCGACCTCGCCGCGCTCGACCACCCCCTCGACGGTGTCCGGTACGCCTCGCACGAGGAGTTCCAGGAGGGCCTGCGCGGTTATGTCGAGGGCGACCTGGGCCGCAGGCACGATCCGGACCACAGCGCCGACCTGGGCGTCTTCCTCGGGCTGCTGTCCGTCTACGGGCAGCTGGTGCGGCTCGGGAACACGGCCCCCTGGTGGCACGGCTTCTTCAGCTGTCTGGCGTCCGGGCCGCCCGGGCCCCGGCTGCGGCAGATGCTCGCCCTGTCCCGGGCCGGGCTGGTGCGGTTCGTCGGCGCCGACATGGCCGTCACCGCCGAGGGCGGCGTGTTCCGGGCGACCAGTCCCACCGTGCCCGGGTTCTCCGTCGAGGCGCGGGCGCTGGTCGAGGCCCGGCTGCCCGAGCCGGCCGTGGGCCGGGCCCGCGACGCCCTGCTGCGGGACCTGCACGCCGACGGGGCCGCCGAGACCCCCGACGGGCTGCTGCGCGTCGACCCCGGCGACGGCCGCATTCTGGACGGGGCCGGACGACCGCATCCGCGGCGCTTCGCGCTCGGCCCGTTCACCGACGCCCGCACCCCGGGCGCCTTCACCCGGCCGCGCACCGGCGGCCCCGCGTTCCGGCAGAACGACTCCACCGCCCGGGCCGCGCTGGCCTTCCTGCGGGACCGGGCCGGCGAGGCCGCCGCGTGACCGCCCCACCCACGTCCACTGACAAGGAACCCCCACCATGACCGTCATGGTCGACATCAGGTCGGTGCACAAGAGCTTCGGCTCGCTCGACGTCCTCAAGGGCATCGACCTCCAGGTGCGCGCCGGTGAGGTCACCGTCGTGCTCGGCCCCTCCGGCTCCGGCAAGTCGACGCTGCTGCGCACCATCAACCATCTGGAGAAGGTGGACAAGGGCACGATCAGCGTGGACGGCTCGCTGATCGGCTACCGGCGCGCCGGTGACAAGCTGTACGAGCTGCCCGAGCGCGAGGTCCTCGCTCAGCGCACGCGGATCGGCTTCGTCTTCCAGAACTTCCACCTCTTCCCGCACCTCACCGTCCTCGACAACGTCGTCGAGGCGCCGGTGTCCGCGCTGAAGCGGCCGCGGAAGGAGGCGGTGGAGCGCGCGCACCGGCTGCTGGAACGGGTGGGGCTCGGCGACAAGGCCGACGCCTACCCCCGGCAGCTGTCCGGCGGCCAGCAGCAGCGGGTCGCCATCGCACGGGCGCTCGCGCTGGAACCGAAGCTGCTGCTGTTCGACGAGCCGACCTCGGCGCTGGACCCCGAGCTGGTCGGGGAAGTCCTCGATGTCATCAGGGACGTGGCGAGCCGGGGCACGACGATGATCGTCGTCACGCACGAGATCTCCTTCGCCCGGGAGGTCGCCGACACGGTGGTGTTCATGGCCGACGGGAGGATCGTCGAGCAGGGGCCGCCGGGCGAGGTGCTGGGCGCTCCGCGGGAGGAGCGGACTCGGGCGTTCGTGTCGAAGGTGCTGTGAGGATGGCCGCCGTGGGTCCCCTGTGTCCGGCCGCCGCCGGCCCGCGTCGCCGTTGCGCGCCGTTGTGGAACGAAGGCCGAGGGGCGTTGACATGAGTGGGCTGTTGCACCTCGCCGCCGCCCTCGATCGGCCGGGCTCCTTCGACGCCGCATGCTACGTCGAGTTGGCGCAGCTCGCCGAGCGCGGTGGGTTCGACTTCGTGACGCTGGACGACTCCTTCGCACGCCCCGGGCCCGACGCGCTCGCCGTGCTGTCGCGCGTGGCACCCGCCACCCGGCGGATCGGGCTGGTCCCGACCGTCAGCACGACGCACACCGAGCCCTTCCGCATCCAGGCCGCCGTCGCCACCCTCGACTGGGCCAGCCGGGGCCGGGCCGGCTGGCGGATCGACGTCTCCACCACCGAGGGCGAGGCCCGCCTCTTCGGCCGCAGACACGCCGGCCCCGTGGACGCGCTGTGGCAGGAGGCGGGAGAAGTCGCCGACGTGGCCGCGAGGTTGTGGGACAGCTGGGAGGACGGCGCGGAGATCCGGGACGTGCCGAGCGGCCGCTTCCTCGACCGGGACAGGCTGCACCACGTCGACTTCACCGGTACCGGCTTCTCCGTCAAGGGCCCCTCGACCGTGTCCCGGCCACCGCAGGGCCACCCCGTCCGCGTGGTCGACGCCACCGAGGGGCGGGCCCGGTCCATCGCGGCCCGGTACGCCGACGTGGCCCTGGTCCGCGCCGCGAGCCCCGCGCAGGCCGCCGCCGTACGCCGGCAACTGCACGAAGGGGCCGCAGGGTCCGGCAGGAATCCGGGGGCTCTTCGGGTCTTGGTGAGCCTGATCGTCGACCTCGGGGCCGGTGAGCACGCCGCCGAGCCAGGGCACGGCGGGGGAGGGCCCCGGGCGAGCGCACAGGGCCCGCTGTACCGGGGTGGCCCCGTCGACCTCGCGGAGCTGATCGCCGCCTGGCACGCGCAGGGCGTCACCGACGGCTTCCACCTCATCCCGGTCGAGCCGGGCCGTGACCTGGAGCGGCTGGTCAACGGCACGGTGGCGTTGCTCCAGCACCGTGGCCTGTTCCGCACCTTCTACCCGGGCAGCACCCTGCGCGAGCACCTGGGCCTGTCCCGGCCCGTCAGCCAGTACGCCGTGACGGGGGGAACGTCATGACCGTACGACGGCAGGTACACCTGGCGGCCCGTCTGCCGGGGAGCGGTGACACCGCCGTGTGGACCGATCCGCGCTCCGGCTCGCGGACCGCGTTCGCCACCGTGGAGCAGCCGGCGCGTACCGCCGAGCGCGGACTGTTCGACTTCATGCTCCTGACCGAGGGGCTGCGGCTGCCCGAGCACAAGGGGCGGATCCACGACCTGCACGCCACGGGCTGGCCGGAGTCGGTCACCGTGCTGAACGCGCTCGCCGGCGTCACCCAACGGCTGGGGCTCGCCGCCACCGTGCACGCGGCCTTCAACGAGCCGTACGAACTCGCCCGCAGACTCGCGACCCTGGACCACCTCAGCGGCGGCCGGGCCGCCTGGCACGTGGAGACCTCCTCGGACGCCTTCACCGGCGCCAACTTCCGCCACGGCGGCCGTGTCGAGCATGCGGATCCCTATGGCAGGGCCGCCGAGTTTGTCGCCGTGGCACGGCAGCTGTGGGACTCCTGGACGGCCGACGGGGTGTCCCGGCCGTTCGCGCACCAAGGCCGGCACTTCGACATCGCGGGCGAGTTCGGCCTGCCCCGCTCGCCGCAGGGCCACCCCGTGGTGATCCGGGCGGGGGACTCGGAGCAGGACCGGGAGTCCGCGGCGGCCTCGGCCGACGTACTCCTCGCCCGGCACCGCCCGCCGGCGGCGGGCCGCTCCTTCCGCGCCGACATCCACCGGCGGCTCGCCGCGTACGGCCGGGCACCGCAGGACCTGAAGGTCATGCCCGCTGTCACCGTCGTCCTCGGCGACACCGCCGCCGAGGCCCAGGAACGGGCCGTGGAGATCAGACGGCAGCAGATCACCCCGCGGGGCGCGCTGCACACCTTGGAGCGGGTCTGGGGCCGGGACCTCTCCGGCCACGACCCCGACGGGCCGCTCCCGGACGCCGACCCGGTGCCGGGGCGGGGGACGAGCGAGGACCGGACTCGGCTCACGCTCGCCGAGAAGTGGCGGGCGCTGGCCGAGGAGAAGGGGCTGTCGATCCGGGAGACCGTGATCGAGTTGCGCGGCCGCCAGTCCTTCATCGGCACCCCGGAGGCGGTCGCCGCCGAACTCGAGGCCTACGTACGCGAGGACGCCGCCGACGGATTCGTTCTCCTTCCGCACCTCGCGCCCGGCGGCCTCGAGGAGTTCGTGGACCGCGTGGTGCCGCTGCTGCAGGAGCGCGGCGTCTTCCGCACGGAATACCGGGGCACGACCCTGCGCTCACACCTCGGGCTGCCCGACCCACGGGAGAAGGCTGAGCGCACAGGAAAGGAACCGATCGCATGACGACCGACGCACCCGACGCCTGGAAGCGGTGGCACGAGCAGCGCGTGGCGGCGGTCTCCGCTCCTCACGGACCGCTCGCGCTGACCGCCACCCACTGGATCGTGGATCATCCGGAGGGTCGACTTCCGGACATCGCCGGAACGTGGGTGGCCGAGGGTGACGGGGTGGTGCTCGCCGCCGTCGAGGCCCACGGCCTGACCGTGGACGGCCGGCCCTTCTCCGGAGAGGTCGAGCTCTCCGCCGACAGCGGACCGGAGGCCGGGGCGCGGGTCGCACTGGGCGAGAAGCGGCTGGTGGTGCTGGTCCGTGAGGGCGTCTGGGGCGTGCGGGTCTTCGACCCCGAGGCCGAGACCCGGCGCGCCTTCCGGGGCATCGAGGCCACCCCGTACGACCCGAGCTGGTCGGTGCCGGGCCGTTTCACGCCGTACGAGGACACGCGCACCGTGCGGGTCGGCACCGCGGACGGACGGGAACGCGGGCTCGCCCTCGCCGGCGAACTCGCCTTCACCGTGGCCGGGAAGGACCTGACGCTCCAGGTCGCGCAGCAGGGCGACGGCCGGCTGTGGGCGGTGTTCGCCGACGCCACCAGCGGCGACACCAGCTTCCGCTTCCGGTTCCTCTTCCCGCGGGCACCGGACGCCGAGGGCCGTACCACGGTGGACTTCAACCGCGCCCAGCTCCCGCCGTGCGCCTTCGCCGACCACTTCGTCTGCCCCTTCCCGCCGCCGGGGGACCGGCTGGACGTGGCGGTCGAGGCGGGGGAGCGCGCTCTGAGCTGAACCCGGGGGCCGCACCTTGAGGAACACGCCGATCCGGCAGCGTCCCATTGGCCCCCACCCCGTAGGGCTTCCGCTTTCAGGAAAAGTCAAGGCGCGTGACCGGTACGGCGGTTGAACGCTGCACGGCCGAAAGGCGCCCTTGTGCCGACCGGCCGTTCGGCCGAATACTCCCCCTCAGCGCTTGTCAGGGGCATGAGTGTTCGGAATCCCGGGCCGGTTCCTGGCTGCGCCTCACGGGCCCCGACCCCACGCGGGCCCCCGACTTCCCCTGGGAGGGAACGAAACGTGAGGATCAAGCGCACCACTCCCCGCAGCGGCACCGCGAGACGGACCCGGCTGATCGCCGTGGCGACCGGCTTCCTGGCCGCGGCCGCGTTCGCCGCCCCCACCGCGAACGCCACCGATGCCCACACGTTCAGCGCCAACCAGCTCACCAGGGCGAGCGACTCCGTCCTCAAGGCCGACGTCCCCGGCACGGCCTGGGCGGTGGACAGCAGGACCGACCGTGTCGTCGTCACCGTCGACAGCACGGTCTCCCAGGCCGAGATCGCCAAGATCAGGCGGCAGGCCGGCGCCGACGCGGGCGCGCTGACCATCAAGCACACCGCCGGCAAGTTCAACAAGCTGATCACCGGCGGCGACGCCATCTACGGCGGCCAGTACCGCTGCTCGCTCGGCTTCAACGTGCGCAGCGGCAGCACGTACTACTTCCTCACCGCCGGCCACTGCGGCGAGGTCGCCTCCACCTGGTACAGCAACTCCAGCCACTCCACGGTGCTGGGCACGAACGTCGGCTACAGCTTCCCGGGCAACGACTTCGCGCTGGTGCGCTACACCAACTCCTCGATCGCGCACCCGAGCGCGGTCGGCAGCCAGACCATCAGCAGCGCGGCCACCCCGGCCGTGGGTACGACCGTCTACCGGCGCGGCTCCACCACCGGCACCCACAGCGGCCGGGTCACGGCCCTCAACGCCACGGTCAACTACGGCAGCGGTGACATCGTCTACGGCCTGATCCAGACCACGGTCTGCGCCGAGGGCGGCGACAGCGGCGGTCCGCTCTACGCGGGCAGCGTGGCCTACGGTCTGACCTCCGGGGGCAGCGGCAACTGCTCCTCCGGCGGTACGACCTTCTTCCAGCCGGTCACCGAAGCGCTGAGCTACTACGGTGTGACCCTTCCCTGACGGGACGGCTCCGGTGAGCCCCCGCGCGCGAGGTGCGTGCGGGGGCTCACGCCTGTCCGGGCTCGACTCGCGCCATGTCTCCGCGGGCTCTCCGGCATCACCTCGGCCGCTGCGGGCGTACACCCCCCCGGCGGGTGCGGGCCACCCCGGGCATCGGGTGTTTGTGCAGGTGGGATGCGGTCGCACGGATGTCGCACACTTGTTCGGGAATGAGGGTATGGTGGGAGTGGGAACTGATGTTCGAGAGTCGTTCGGGACTCACGAGTGCGGGAGGTGTGTGTGCCGGGCTTCGCGCATCTGCACACCGTCTCCGGGTTCTCCCTGAGGTATGGGGCCTCCCACCCGGAGCGGCTGGCCGAGCGCGCCGAGGAACGGGGCATGGACGCTCTCGCCCTCACCGACCGCGACACCCTCGCCGGTACGGTCCGGTTCGCCAAGGCCTGCGCCAGGGCGGGGGTCCGTCCCCTGTTCGGCGTGAACCTGGCGGTGGCCGAGCCGGAGGTCGTACGGCGTGAGCGGCGTCGTACCCCGGTGCGCGGTGGCGCCTTCGTGGACGAGTCGGCTCCCCGGGTGACCTTCCTCGCCCGGGACGGGGCCCGCGGCTGGGCCGACCTGTGCAGGATCGTCACGGCGGCGCACGGGGGCGAGGACGGGCCCCTGCTTCCCTGGGCCGGCAACCATGGCGACGGTCTCACCGTGCTGCTCGGTCCGGGGTCGGACGTGGGTCGTGCGCTCGCCGCGGGGCGTCCCGACCGCGCCGCGAAGCTGCTCGTCCCCTGGCGCGAGATCTACGGCGACGCGCTGCGTCTGGAGACCGTCTGCCACGGCCGTGAAGGGACGGGGCCCGGCTCCCTGCGGCTGGCCGCCCGCACCGTCGGCTTCGCCGCCGAGCAGGGGATCCGCCCGGTGCTCAGCAACGCCGTCCGGTACGCCGACCCCGGCCAGGGGCAGGTGGCCGACGTCCTGGACGCCGCCCGCCGTCTGGTTCCGATCGACCCTCGCAAGGAGCTGGACTCCGGCGCTGCCTGGCTGAAGGACGCGCAGACCATGCTGCGGGTCGCCGAGCGGGTCGTGGAGGCGGCCGGGTACCGGCGGGACACCGCCCGCCGGCTGCTGGAGCAGACCCGGGCCACGGCCGCCGAATGCCTGGTCGATCCCGAGGACGACCTCGGCATCGGCACCGTCCACTTCCCCGAGCCGCACCTCGTCGGTGCCGGCCGCCGCACCGCCCAGCGGGCGCTCGCCTCCCGGGCGGCGGCGGGCATGGTGCTGCACGGCTACGCCGGCCGGCGCGCCTACTGGGAGCGGATGCACCAGGAGCTGGACATCATCGCCCACCACGGCTTCGCTTCCTACTTCCTGACCGTCGCCCAAGTCGTGGACGACGTGAGGGAGATGGGGATCCGGGTGGCCGCTCGCGGCTCCGGCGCCGGTTCTCTCGTCAACCATCTCCTGGGCATCGCGCACGCCGACCCGATCGAGCACGGGCTGCTGATGGAGCGCTTCCTGTCCAAGGAGCGGGTCGTGCTGCCCGACATCGACATCGATGTGGAGTCCGCGCGCCGGCTGGAGGTCTACCGGGCGATCATCGGCCGGTTCGGCAGCGAGCGGGTCGCCACCGTCTCCATGCCCGAGACCTATCGGGTGCGGCACGCCATCCGCGATGTGGGGGCCGCTCTGTCCATGGATCCGGCCGAGATCGATCGCGTGGCCAAGTCCTTTCCGCACATCCGGGCGCGGGACGCTCGCGCGGCGCTGGAGGAGTTGCCCGAGCTGAAGCAGCTCGCGGGGGAGAAGGAGAAGTTCGGCAAGCTGTGGGAGCTGGTCGAGGCTCTCGACGCCCTGCCGCGTGGCGTCGCCATGCATCCGTGCGGGGTGCTCCTGTCCGACGCCTCCCTGCTCGCCCGTACGCCGGTGGTGCCGACCAGTGGCGAGGGGCTGCCGATGTCGCAGTTCGACAAGGAGGACGTGGAGGACCTCGGACTGCTCAAGCTGGACGTGCTCGGGGTGCGGATGCAGTCGGCGATGGCGCACGCGGTCGCCGAGGTGGAGCGGGTGTCCGGCGAGCGGGTCGACCTGGACGCGCTGCCGCCGGGCGACCCGGCTACGTACGGGCTCATCCGGTCCACCGAGACGCTGGGCTGCTTCCAGATCGAGTCGCCGGGACAGCGGGATCTGGTGGGACGCCTGCAGCCGGCCACCTTCCACGACCTGGTCGTCGACATCTCGCTGTTCCGGCCCGGGCCGGTCGCCGCCGACATGGTGCGGCCGTTCATCGAGGCGCGGCACGGGCGGGCGCCCGTCCGGTATCCGCACCCGGACCTCGAAGGGCCGCTGAAGGACACGTACGGGGTCGTCGTCTTCCACGAGCAGGTCATCGACATCGTCGCCATCATGGCCGGCTGTGGGCGCGGTGAGGCGGACCGGATCCGGCGCGGGCTGTCCGATCCGGAGTCGCAGGGGCGGATCAAGGTGTGGTTCGCCCAGCACGCGGCGGCGAACGGGTACGACGCGGAAACGATCCAGCGGACCTGGGAGATCGTCGAGGCCTTCGGTTCGTACGGCTTCTGCAAGGCGCACGCGGTCGCCTTCGCCGTACCGACCTACCAGTCGGCATGGCTGAAGGCCCATCACCCGGCCGCCTTCTACGCCGGGCTGCTCACGCACGACCCCGGCATGTACCCGAAGCGGCTGCTGCTGGCGGACGCGCGGCGGCGCGGGGTGCCGATCCTGCCGTTGGACGTGAACGTGTCCGGGGTCGCACACAGGATCGAACTGGTGTCTGAATCAGGGGTATGGGGGCTGCGGCTCGCCCTCTCCGACGTGCACGGCATCAGCGAGGCCGAGGCGAAGCGGATCGCGGACGGGCAGCCGTACGCCTCCCTGCTGGACTTCTGGGAGCGGGCCCGCCCGAGCCGTCCGCTGGCCCAGCGGCTCGCCCAGGTGGGGGCGTTGGACGCCTTCGGTGCCAATCGGCGTGATCTGCAACTGCACCTGACCGAGCTGCACCGGGGCGCCCGGGGCGGGGGCGGCGGTCAGCTTCCGTTGGCCGGCGGCCGGAGGACGGCCTCGGCCGGGCTGCCCGACCTGACCTCGGCGGAACGGCTCAGCGCCGAGCTGGGCGTGCTCTCCATGGACGCCTCGCGCAACCTGATGGACGACCACCGGGAGTTCCTCAAGGAGCTGGGCGTGGTGTCGGCGCGTCGGCTGCGCGAGGCCAGGCACGGGGAGACGGTGCTGGTCGCGGGCGCCAAGGCGGCCACCCAGACCCCGCCGATCCGGTCCGGCAAGCGGGTCATCTTCAGCACGCTGGACGACGGCACGGGCCTGGTCGACCTCGCCTTCTTCGACGACTCGCACGACGCCTGCGCCCACACGGTCTTCCATTCCTGGCTGCTGCTGGTGCGCGGAGTGGTGCAGCGGCGCGGTCCGCGCAGTCTGAGTGTGGTGGGCTCCGCCGCCTGGAACCTCGCCGAACTCGTCGAACTGCGCGTCGAGGGCGGGCTCGACGAGGTGGCGGCGCGGCTGGCGGAGCCCGTGGCGGAACGGGCGGACGGTGATCCGACGGGCGGGCGCCGGATCCATCTGCCGACCGGATACGAGATGCATCCGTGGGCCGACCTGCGGCCCGCGGGCCAGGAGGCCTCACAAGGGCCTTCGGCCGTAAGGAAGTTGTGGCACCAGAGTCCGGGGAGCGCGGGATGACCATTCTCTGTGTACGTTTCCGGCTGCCGCCGATGTACGAGGCGGCCCTGCCCGGCCTGCTCGGACTGCTGGAGGAGTTCACCCCGGTCGTGGAGGCACTGCCCCCGGACGGGGCGCTGGCCGATCTCCGGGGCGCCGAGCGGTACTTCGGGCGCAGCGCCGTCGAGCTGGCCTCGGTGATCCGGGTCCGCGCCCTCGCGCTGCACGGCGTCGACTGCGTGACCGGCGCCGGGCCGGGCCCGATGCTGGCCCGCGTGGCGCTGCGCGACGCCCGTCCCGGGGTGACCTGTGTCGTGCCCGAAGAGCCGGACGCCATCGCGGAGTTCCTCGCCGACCGGCCCGTGTCCGCGCTGCCCGGCGTCGGTACGGCGACCGCCCGCACCCTGTGCGAGTACGGCCTGGACACCCTGGGCCTGGTCGCCGCCGCGCCCCTGTCCACGCTCCAGCGGCTGATCGGCGCGAAGGCGGGCCGTGAGCTGCGCGAGAAGGCGAGCGGCATCGACCGCGGCCGGGTCGTGCCGAACGCCGTTTCCCGTTCTTTGGCTGCTGAACGCCCCTTTGAACTCGATGAGCTGGACCCCGACCGGCATCGCAGGGCACTGCTGTCGGCCGCCGAGGAGATCGGTGCCCGGCTGCGCGCGGTGGAGCGAGTCTGCCGCACCCTGACCCTCACCGTGCGCTACGCCGACCGCTCCTCGACCACCCGCAGCCGCACCCTCAAGGAGCCGACCGCGCACTCGGCGGCCCTGACGAAGACGGCTTACGGCATGTACGAGGCGCTCGGCCTCCAGCGTGCCCGGGTCCGCGCGCTCGCCCTGCGCGCCGAGGGCCTGGTCCCCGCCGACCAGGCCTCCTACCAGCTCACCTTCGACGCCGTGGACGAGAGGGTCCGCCGCATCGAGGAGGTCGCCGACCGCGCCCGCGCGAAGTTCGGACCGCGGGCGGTGATGCCCGGATCGCTGGCGGCGTAACACCACCGCGGGACGTTCAGTTGGCCCACGGCGGCGTGATGCGTGTGCCGTCGGCCAGCCGTGCCTCCAGGCCGACGGAGGTGGCGACCCAGGAGATCGCGGTGTGGTCGGTGGGGTTCTCGACGGCCAGGGTCGTGCCGGCGTTGATGATCACCGTGTCGCCGGCGGACACCCGCTCGGTGCGACCGTCGAGGCTGATCAGCAGCTCGCCCACCAGCAGGTGAAAGATCTCCTCCCGGTTGACCGTGTGGGCCGGCGCCCTGGTCCCGGCGGGAATCTCGCCCCGCCACGCGCACAGTTCCCTGCTTCCGGTGCGGGGGGTGGCGTACGAGACGAAGCGGGTGCCGTGGATCTCGTGGGTCACGGCCTCGGCCGAGCGGACGACGGGCATGGGAAACTCCGTTTCATTCGGTCAAGCTACTTGACTACATGGTCAAGCAGCTTGACCGACTCGTCAAGGGTGTTTCAATGCCTCCGTGCAGAACTCCGAAGCCATGGCCCTGTCCGCCGCCCTCCTCGCCGTCGCGGGCGATCTCACGCAACGCATCCACAACGGAGTCGTGGCTCGCGGCTTCACGGACGTTCGGCCCGCTCACGGCTTCGCCTTCGCGCGGCTCGCGCCGGACGGCGCCACCGTCACCGACCTCGCCGCCCATCTCGGGGTGACCAAGCAGGCGGCGAGCCAGTTGGTCGACGAGATCGTGCGGAAGGGCTACGCCGAGCGGCGGCCGCATCCCGAAGACGCTCGGGCCCGGCTCGTCGTGCTCACCGAGCGGGGGTGGGAGTGCACCCGGGCGGCGGAGGCCGCGGCCGCCGAGGCTGTGGGGCTATGGGTCGAACTGATGGGCGAGGGGGAAGTGCGCGTGTTGCGGGAATGCTTGATGCGGATCGCGCCCTACGGTCCGGTCAGGCCTGCCTGGTGACGGTTCGTCGGCGGTCGAGTGAGCCCCTGGTTGTCGCTGGAAGTTTTTACTGACACGTAACTTCACACCTGCACTACTCGCCCGTAACTTGACGAGTGAACAGCATCCTCGTGATCCGGATCACAAGGTTAGGCCGTCGCACCTCCCTTGAGCCGCAAGGAGATCACCCGATGCTGCCCTGGAAGCGAGTGCTCAGACCCCTCGCCGCGTTGCTTTTGACCGCCGCCGTCGCCATCGTTCCCGCCGCCACCGCGCATGCCGCCGACACCGCCCCCAGCTCGGGGTCCACCCGCTCGAGCGGAGCCGAGAGCGGGGGAGGCTGGAACGACTGGTCCTGCTTGCCCTCCACCGCCCATCCCCGCCCGGTCGTGCTGGTCCACGGCACCCTGGGCAACTCCATCGACAACTGGCTGTCCCTCGCCCCCTATCTGGAGACCCGCGGATACTGCGTCTACTCCCTCGACTACGGCCAGCTGCCGGGCGTCCCCCTCTTCTACGGCCTCGGCCCCATCGACAAGTCGGCGGAGCAGCTGTCCACCTTCGTCGACAAGGTGCTCGCGTCGACCGGAGCCGCCAGGGCCGACCTGGTCGGCCACTCCCAGGGCGGCATGATGCCCCGCTACTACCTGAAGTTCCTTGGCGGAGCCGCCAAGGTGAACGCCTTCGTCGGCCTCGCCCCCGACAACCACGGCACCGACCTGAACGGCCTCACCAACCTGGTGCCGTACTTCCCCGGCGCCGTGGACCTGATCAAGGCCACCACCCCCGGCCTCGCCGATCAGATCGCCGGCTCCGCCTTCCTCACCAAGCTCAACGCCGGCGGCGACACCGTCCCCGGAGTGCACTACACGGTCATCGCCACCAAGTACGACGAGGTGGCCACCCCCTGGCGCAACCAGTATCTGAGCGGATCGGACGTCCACAACGTCCTGCTCCAGGACCTGTGCCCGCTCGACCTGTCCGAGCACGTGGCGATCGGCCTGTTCGACCGCATCGCCTTCCACGAGGTGGCCAACGCCCTCGACCCGGCCCGCGCCACCGCCACCACCTGCGCGTCGGCCTTCAGCTGACGCGCCGCCGGGGCCTGTCCGACCTGAGCCGCCGGACAGGCCCCGGAGTGCTGCCGGGCGAGGTTCAGCGGCGGTGCCGCCCGCCACCCGCCGCACGCCGCCGTACCGACAGGAACAGCGCCGCCGAACCGAGCCTCCTCGAAAGCGGTTCTCCGGCGGCCCGGATCCCGTGGGGTGATCCGAAGCTAGCCCCAAGAAACCGTGAAATCGCCTGCTCGGCGCGGTCGTTGGAGATCCTTATGGTCGTCTTAAGGACGTGCTCAGGCTGCGCTCAGGTAAGTAGCGTTCCTGGTATGAGGAACGACCGCCATGAGCAGATCCGGCCGGCCGCCGCGGAGGACGTGCCGGCCGTACGGGCCGTGACCGACGCGGCCTACCGCCACTACATCGAGCGCATCGGCGTGGTGCCGCAGCCCATGGAGGCGGACCACGCGGCCGACGTGGCCGCCGGAAAGGTGTTCGTCACCGGAGAGCCCGTCGTCGGACTTGTGGTGATCGAGGCGTTCGCCGACCATCTCCTCCTGGACAGCATCGCCGTCCACCCCGGCACCCATGGCAAGGGCGTCGGGCGGCGGCTGCTGCGCTTCGTCGACGCACGCGCGCGTGCGCTGGGGCTGGGCGAAGTCCGGCTCTACACCAACGCGATGATGTGGGAGAACCAGGAGATCTATCCGAAGTACGGGTACGACGTCGTGGAACGCCGTGCCGACGGCCCCTACGACCGGATCCACTACCGCAAGCGGCTGGACTGACGGACCTCGGCGGTCAGCCGTCGGGCCACCAGGTGCGTGCGATCTCCTTGCGCACCTCCGGGCGCCCTGCCGGGCGCTCCTCCGCCTCTTCACGGATCCGGCGGCTGTCCGTCCTCTTCAGGGGCTTGTGCACGGTCGCACGGCGCATGGCTGCCTCCTCAGTGCCTACCGAGTTCCGCGTTGTCACGGAGGTAGACGCTTTTGGGGAGAGTTCCTCATCGGTGCCGGTCTGTCAGTGGCGGCTGTCACGTCGGGACTGTCAGTGGCGGGTGTCACGCTTGGGGCATGACCAACGAGAGTGAGCACACGGTCGCGCTGGGTGCCGAGGTGGACTGGGACGCGGAGGCCGCCGCGTTCGACGACGAGCCCGACCACGGCCTGCGCGCACCCGAGGTGCGGGCGGCCTGGGCCGCGCGGCTGCGGTCCTGGCTGCCCGAGCACCCCGCCGATGTCCTCGACCTCGGCTGCGGCACCGGCAGTCTGTCGCTCCTCGCGGCCGAGCGGGGACACCGCGTGACCGGAGTCGACAGCTCGTCGGCCATGGTGGAGCGGGCCCGGGCCAAGCTCGCCGGACGGGACGCGGTGGTCCTGCGCGGGCAAGCCGCGGCCCCGCCGGTGGGGGAGCAGCGCTACGACGTCGTCCTCGTCCGGCATGTGCTGTGGACGCTGCCCGACCCGGCGCGCGTCCTGCGGCACTGGCGGACCCTGCTGCGGCCGGAGGGCCGGTTCGTGCTGGTCGAGGGCGTCTGGGGGACCCTCAGCCCGGTCGGCATACCCGCCGACCGGCTCACGTCCCTCCTGCGGCCGGTCGCCCGGCAGGTGCGCGTGGAGCGACTGTCCGACGACCCGGTGCTGTGGGGGAAGATGGTGGACGACGAGCGGTACGCGGTGGTGGCGACGGTATAGCCGGCGCAGCCGGATCCCGGGGCCTCAGGTCAGCAGGTCATCGAGGCCGCCGCCGCGGGCCAGCGCCTCCAGTTCGTCCAGTGCCGCCACCGCGGCGGACGCGGCCTCGGGGTCGGTCTCCGTCAGCCCGCTCTCGGCGAACTCGTCCTCGTCCAGGCGCCGTACGTCCGTGCCGTCGGCGGAGCGCCACAGGTCCAGGTCGAGGTCCTCGACGACCAGTTCGGCGCCGGACCGGGCGGCCGGGCGGGTGATGTCGCAGTACCAGCCCTTGACGGTGCCGTTCGCGGCGCGGACCTCCTTCACCGAGTACCAGCGGTCCCGCCAGTAGTGCTCGGTGAACACGTCGCCCGGTTCGAAGCGCACGAAGCCGAAGTCGCGGACGCCACCGCCCGCCCACGGTGCGCGGACGCAGACGTGGACGCCGTCGTCGTACAGCAGCTCCGCCGGATAACGGATCTTCGTGCGGCCGCCCTTGACCAGGACGACCTCCACCTGGGCCGCGGGTTCAGCCGAGTTCGCGGACATAGCGCACCTCCGTGGCGCAGATCTCGTACCCGAGCCACTTGTTGATCGCGATCATCGGGTCGTTGCCGGCGTCGTTGCCCGTGAAGGCCTCGGTGAGGCCGGCGGCGCGGGCCCGGTACAGGGAGTGGATCTTGGCGAGCTTGGCCAGGCCGCGGCCGCGGTGGGCGCGGGCCGTGCCGGTCATCGAGGTGGAGTAGCGGGTGGCGCCGTCGGTGTACGCCAGGGTGAGCGCGACCGGACGGCCGTCGACGACCGCGACCATGGTCAGCGTGCGGTTGAGCAGGGGATGCTTCCAGTTCTGTTCGAGCCAGGCGTCGTAGTCCGTGAACTCGATGGAGACCTCGCCGGGTTCGTCCGCCACCGTCTCCGCGTCCAGCTCGAACAACGGCCGCGGGTCGCCCGCGAAGTCGACGGCCGTACGCAGCTCGACGCCCGGCGGGATCTCCGGGAGCGGCGGGAGGGTGCCGTTCGCCAGGTCGAGACGGAGGAAGTGGGCGGGGCGGCCCCGGGTGTAGCCGTGCCGTTCGGCGAAGGCGCGGTTGCCCGGCTCGTCCAGGACCCAGGTGTACAGCTTGGTCGCGCCGACGGCGGCGAGATGCTCCTCGGCGGCCCGGACGAGGAGCCGGCCGGCACCGCGGTGGGTCCGGTCCGGGCGTACGTAGATGTTGAGGCATCCCTGGCCCGGCTCAGGGCTGTCGTGCGCCAGGGAGACCCCGGCCGTGCCGATGACGTCGCCGTCCTCGACCGCGATCAGCGAGCGGAGGTGGGCGTCGGGATGAGTGCGGGTGAGGAGGTGGCGGACCGAGTCCGGGGTGAACAGGATGTAGGGCAGGGCGAGATGGCGGACCCGGGCGTAGCCCTCGGTGTCGGCCGGGACGTCGGGGCGAAGGTCGCGCACGATCACTGTCATGGGGAGGCACCGTACGGGGAGACGTGCCGGGGATGCCTCTCATTTTTCCCGGGGTACGGGACAATCGGCCCTGTGAGCATGAAGATCCACATCGATGACAGCGCGCCGCCGTACGAGCAGGTGCGGGCGCAGATTTCCGAGCAGGCGCGCTCCGGGGCGCTGCCGGTCGGGTACCGGCTGCCGACCGTGCGCGGGCTGGCCGAGTCGCTGGGGCTCGCGGTGAACACGGTGGCCAAGGCCTACCGGGCGCTGGAGAGCGACGGGGTGATCGAGACGCGGGGGCGCAACGGAACCTTCGTGGCCGCCGCCGGCTCGGCGGCGGTACGTGAGGCGTCCCTCGCCGCTCAGGCCTATGCGGAGCGGGTGCGCAGGCTCGGGCTGGGGGAGCAGGAGGCGTTGGCCGCCGTGCGGGATGCCCTGCGGGCGGCTTACGGCGAGTAGGGGATGGCCCGTCCTCGGCCGAGCGGGGTTCGGCGCCGCCGGAAAGCGCCGCCCCGGCCGAGCGCCGCCACGGCGGAAGGCGGTCACCGGAGTCTCGCGTGCTCAGGAATCCGTGTCACCGTCAGCCCCGCCCGCTGCGCCGTCCTCCCGAAGGTCACCGCGTCCTCCACCGCCGCGCCTGCCGGATCGTTGTTGAAGTACGCGTACACGTCGTGGCGGTCGGACCAGGTGGTCGCGATGCGGTCCACCCACGTCTCCAGGGACCGTTTGCCGTAGCGCGGCCACGGCTGGGCGCGCCCCTGGTGGAAGCGGACGTAGCCCCAGTCGGTGGTGCGCCACAGCGGCGTCACCGGACGTGCCTGGACGTCCGCCCAGCACAGGGCCGCGCCACGGGACTCCAGGACTTTGCGCACCTGCGGTGTCCACCAGGAGTCGTGGCGCGGTTCGACCGCGACCCTCGTACCCGCCGGGAAGCAGGCCAGGCAGGCGTCCAGCAGGGGCGGGTCCGCGCGCAGGGTCGGCGGGAGCTGGAGGAGGACCGGGCCGAGGCGGTCGCCCAGGCCCGCCGCGTGGGTCATCAGCCGGCTGACCGGTTCCCCGGGTTCCTTCAGCCGCTTGATGTGGGTCAGGAAGCGGCTGGCCTTGACCGCGACCACGAAGTCCGGCGGGACGCGGTCCCGCCAGGCCGCGAAGGTCTCCCGGGACGGCAGCCGGTAGAACGCGTTGTTGATCTCCACGGTCGCGAAGAGCCGCGTGTACTCCTCCAGCCACAGCCGCGCCGGCACGCCCGCCGGGTACACCACGTCCCGCCAGTCCTTGTACTGCCACCCCGAAGTGCCGACGAACAAGGTCATAGCACCATCAAAGCACTACAGGTACAGCCCCGCGTCCGCCCCGTCCCGCGCCCCCGGCACCGACGTGGGCGCCGTGCCCCGGCGCAGCGCGTACAGCTCGGCGAGCGTCGCACCGTCCCGGCCGACGGCGTCCTCCCGGCCCGCGGCCTCGCCGCCCAGCCAGGTCACCGCCTCCCGGCGGGTCAGCGGGCCCACCTCGATACGGGCCAGACAGCGGCCGGGGCGGACCACGGCCGGGTGCAGACGCTCCAGGTCCTCGTTGGTGGTGACGCCGACCAGGACGTTGCGGCCCTGGCCGAGCAGGCCGTCGGTGAGGTTGAGCAGCCGGGACAGGGCCTGGCCGGCGGTGTGCTTGGCCTCGCCGCGGATCAGCTCGTCGCAGTCCTCCAGGAGGAGAAGACGCCAGCGGCCCTTGCCGGCGCTGTCCTCCTCGCCGATCGCGATGTCCATCAGATAGCCGACGTCGGAGAAGAGCCGCTCCGGGTCGAGCACGCAGTCCACCTGGCACCAGTCCCGCCAGGAGCGGGCGAGCGTGCGCAGCGCGGAGGTCTTGCCGGTCCCGGGCGGGCCGTGCAGCAGCAGCAGACGGCCCGCGATGTCCTCCGGGGTCGTCTTCATCAGGCGGTCCATCGCGTCCGCCACGGGTGCCGTGTAGTTGGGCCGGACCTCGTCCCAGGTGCCCGCGGAGATCTGGCGGGTGGTGCGGTGCGGGCCGCGCCGCGGGGAGACGTACCAGAAGCCCATGGTCACGTTCTCCGGCTGCGGCTCCGGCTCGTCGGCCGCGCCGTCCGTGGCCCGGTCGAGGACCGTCTTCGCCAGCTCGGCGCTGGTCGCGGTGACCGTGACGTCCGCGCCGCGGTTCCAGCGGGAGATCAGCAGGGTCCAGCCCTCGCCCTCGGCGAGGGTCGCGCTGCGGTCGTCGTCGCGGGCGACCCGCAGCACCCGGGCGCCGTCCGGCAGCAGGGTCGCGCCGGAGCGCACGCGGTCGATGTTCACGGCGTGCGAGTACGGCTGCTCGCCCGTCGCGAAGCGGCCGAGGAACAGCGCGTCGACGACGTCGGACGGCGAGTCGGAGTCGTCGACGTGGAGCCGGATCGGCAGAGCGTCGTGTGGGTTCGCAGACATGCCGCCATGATCCGGCACCGATGCCCTCGGCGCACGGCATTTCCGCCGCTTGTTCCGGGTGTTCCCAACACCTGCCCCGTAGGTCGTTTCGGCCTTTACTGTGGTCCTTGATGGGACGTCATGAGTGGTACACGGGGACTCGGCGGTGGCGGCTCACCGCCCTGCTCGGTGTGGGAGTGGCCGCTCTGGCCCTGGTGGTGAGCCTGATCAACACCCTGCCCGGGGGCGGTGCGGGCACCGCCGGGACCTCGCGCGACGGAGACAAGGTGCACGGCACGCCCCTCACGCCGCCGCGACGCCCCAAGCCGTACGTGGGCTGGGGCTTCACCCACACCCAGTACAGCGCCGACGAGGGCGGCGACACGGCCGTCGAGCGGGTCGAGCAGCTGCTGGCGAAGGACGGCGGGCTGCCGCAGGACCAGGCGATCATGGGCTGGGGTGCCGACAACCCCGAGCCGGTGAAGGGACGTTACGACTTCGGGGCGATGGACCGCCGCATCGACTTCATCCGCAGGTCCGGCGGCACCCCTGTCATCACGCTGTGCTGCTCACCGGACTGGATGAAGGGCGGCAGGGCCGGCGTCGGCAACACCGACTGGAGCCGGACCGCCCTGGAGACCGCGCCCACCCCCAAGCACTACCAGGACTTCGCCGACCTGGCCGCGACCGTCGCCAGGCGCTATCCCGACGTACGCCACTTCCTCGTCTGGAACGAGTTCAAGGGCTTCTGGAACAACGCCCGGGGCCGCTGGGACTACGAGGGCTACACGAGGATGTACAACCTCGTCTACAGGGCGCTGAAGCAGGTCGACAAGGACATCATGGTCGGCGGCCCGTATCTGGTCATGGACAGCCTCGACCCGCGCGACCAGAACGCCTCCGACGTGCTGAAGGGCCCATGGGGCGCCATGGACCGGCGGGTCCTCGACGCCTTCGCCTACTGGAACGGCCACAGGACCGGAGCCGACTTCGTGGTCGTCGACGGCTCCAGCTACACCAACGACGACGAACTGCTGCCCGACGAGTTCGCGGCCACCGACAAGCTCACCGCGGTGGGCGAGTGGGTCCGGCAGCAGACCCACGACCTTCCGCTGTGGTGGGCCGAGTACTACGTCGAGCCCGCCGACGGCAACGACGACCGCAAGGGCTGGTCCGAGGCCCACCGCCTCGCCGTCCACGCCTCCGGGCTGATCGCCATGGTCAAGGGCGGCGCCGACTCCGGTTTCTACTGGAACCCGGAGGAGGAGAAGGGCACCGACTGCCCCGGCTGCCTGTGGACGCCCACCGACAGCGCCGGCGGCGGGAAGGAACTCCCCATGTACGACCTGGTGTCCTGGTTCGGCAGGGCGTTTCCGCCGGGCACCAGGTACGAGACCGTGTCCGTCGCCCGGGACGACGTGCCCAACGTCCGGGTGCTCGCCGACCGCAGAACGGTCCTGGTGGTCAACACCCTGGACCGGACGATCAGCGCACAGGTCGACGGGAAGCGGTTCGACATGCAGGCGTACGAGGTGAAGTGGCTCGACCGCTGAGTCACCCCGAAGCGGCTCGGACCGCTGAACCGTCCACCCCGCACGCACCCGTCACTTCATGGTCAGGAACCGCTGCACCAGCGAGGCCAGCAGCACCGCGAGCAGCGGCAGCGAGAACCAGAAGCTGCCCTGCAGCCGACGCAGTTGCCGTACCCCCGGCCGCACCGCGACCCGGACCACCTCGCGGGCGGTGAGCAGCAGGATCAGCGCCACGGCGGCCAGCGCGCCGACCACCGACCAGGGCGTCCACGTCACTTGTGGCCCGATGGGGCCCGGGTCGGGCTTCGGTACCGCGCCCGCGGGCTGTCTGCGCAGCGCGTACACGGCGACATCGTCGTTGACCAGGACCCTCGTCAGCTCCTGCCGGTTGTCCAGGTGGTGGATCAGCCGGGACTCCCAGGTCGCCGAGTAGCCCGCGTCCAGCTCCAGGTACGTGACCTGACTCTCGTTGATCATCAGGTACGAGTGCGGTCCCGCGTCCTTGAGCGCCTTCACCAGGCCCGACACCAGCACCGGATCGACCGGTGCCTGCGTCGGCACGTAGTTCACCCGTTCCATGTCCCGCGCACCCCACGGCAGCGCCGGGGTCACGTCGTTGACCGGATCCTGGGTCAGCCACAGCAGCCGTACCGTCGGCCGGTCGTGGGCGTACACCCAGTCCATGGCCGCGACCTCACCGGGCCGGGTCCGCTCGAACGGCTCGTTGCCCCACCGGGCCACCAGGAAACCGCCCATCAGCAGCAGCCCGGCCAGCAGCGCGGCCAGCGGGGCGACGCTGACCCGGTCCTTCTCGCGCTCCCGCGCGGTGACGCCGGTGCGCGGGAAGAGGGCGAGGGCGCCCAGCAGGGCCGCGCCCGGTACGGCGAACATGAAGACGCGCAGCGCCATCTCACCGCCGTACGACTGCATGCCGAAGCCGAGGAACGGGACGAAGGTGAGCACCGGCAGCGACCGCTCGCGGTACGTGTGGCAGCGCCTGCGCCACCAGCCCCAGCAGGCGAACGCCATCACCGAGCCGGCCAGCAGGACCCGGGTGTACAGGACCAGCTTGTGTGTGGAACTGCCGCCCTGGATACGGCCGGAGACGGAGGTCGAGACGTTGCTGCCGACTCCGCCGACTCCGCCGAAGAGGTCGTCGAAGTGTCCGGACCAGTACGGCTCGGCCATGAAGCCGACCCAGACCGCGACCAGCACCGCGAACAGGATGGGCAGGCCGCGCAGCTCCGACCGCCCGAGCAGCACCAGGGCCGTGAGCACCCCGAGCATCATGAACGGGGTGAGCTGGTGCGCCGGGACGCTCGCCGCGTACAGGCCGATCAGCACCAGCAGCAGCACGGCCCGCTGCCGCCGGTCGGTGGGTTCCACCTCGGCCTCGCCGGGGCAGTACCTCGTCCAGATCATCCGGGGGGCGCGGAACCAGACCAGCAGGACGGCGACGAAGGCGAGATACAGCAGGTAGGTGAAGCCCTGGGGGGAGAAGTAGTCCTGGCCGACCCAGCCGCTCAGCACGAAGATCCAGATGCCGGTCCACTTGGCCCGCCAGCTCGCCCGCAGGGCGCGGGTCAGCAGGAACATGGGTGCCAGATAGGCGAGTTGGATGGCCGTCGGCCACCAGCGGATGATCTCGGTGAAGTCCTCGATCCCGCACGCCCGGGCGATGAACGCGGCCGCCGCGAAGAACCCCGGCCAGCTCCAGCGGGCGTCCAGGTCCGGCACGGCGGACCCGGTGCGGTCGATGTAGTCGATGAAGCCCAGGTGCTGCCAGGCCGTCGCGAACCGCGGCTCGGTCTCCAGCACCGCCGGCAGCGCGTGCAGGGACACCACGGTCGCCAGCAGCGTCACCAGCAGCAGGGCCCGGTGCTCGCGGCGCAGCCAGAGCAGCGAGGCGAACACCGTGATCAGCAGCGCCGCCCCCACCAGCGTGGGCAGCGGCAGGACGGAGACCAGGCCGAGCCCGCCCATCCCGTCCAGGTCGGCCTCGCCGAGCCGCAGCGCGGGCACCCAGTACAGCAGGAGCGCGGCGGTCAGCAGACAGCCGAGGACCACTCCGGAACGGGTGGGCAGCGGACGGTTGCCCGGTGCGGGCGCCGGCTGCTCCTCGGGTACGACGTCGTCCGCCGCGGCGTCCCCGGATGCCGCTTGCGCGAACGGCGCGTCGACCTCGTACTCCTGCGGCACCGCAGCTGCCGCGAACGGTGCGTCGGCCTCCGCCTCCCGCAACAGCGCCGCCTCGGCCGGGCCCAGCGACGCCTCGGCGCCCGGTTCCGGCTCCTCGACCGGGCGCAGCGCGGGCACACCGGCCGGCGGGGTGCCGGGACCCGGGCGGACGTCCGGCCGGCGTTCGACGTGGTCGAAGTCGACGGGGATGCCGAGGGCGAGGGTGTCGTTGTCCAGCGCCCAGGCCGGGCTGTGCCGGTGCCTCGGGGAACCGGCCGGGACGGCGGGGGTCACCCCGTTGGGGGACTCCCCGCTCGAGCGAGGCCGGGAGCGGGGGCGAAGCCAGGAGTGGGGGAGAAGCCGCGAGTGGGCGAGCGCCCCCAGGTCGGCGAGGTCCCCGTCCGGTGCCGCCGTCTCCGGCACGGTGGCAGGAGCCGCCCGGACCGTCTTCCACAGCTTCGGCGCCGCGATCGCCACGATCAGGGTGAGGCTGGAGATCTCGGCGACACCCGCGCCCGTCAGGCCCATGCGGGGCAGCAGCAGCAGCGTCAGACCGAGCACCAGCACGCACAACAGGCCCTGCAGCCAGGCGAGTCCCGCGGTGCGGCTCTGCGCGCGCAACACCGCGAAGTGCGTCTCCATCACGACCCGCAGCACCGCGCCGACCGCGAACCAGCGCAGCAGCGGGGTCGCCGCGTCCGCGTAGCCGTCGCCGAAGACGCCCAGGATCCATGGCGCGCCGGCGAACAGCACGCCCGCGATCGGCAGCATGATCCGGGCCATCCGCCTGAGCGCGGCGCGGGTGTTGGCGGCGAGGCGCCCCGGGTCGTGCGAACCCTCGACCGTCAGGGACGCGCCCATGTTGATGGCGAGCAGGTTGGTCGTGCCGCCGATGGTCGTGGTGATGTAGAAGTACGCGTTGTCCTCGGAGCTGACCTGCGAGGCGATGATCACCGGCACGAGGTAGACCACGGCGAGCGAGAACAGGGAACCGGTGTAGTCCCCGGCCAGGAACCTGCCGACCTCCTGCAGCGTCGGCGGCTTGGCGTGGTCCGCGGTCGCCTTGACGTGCCGCGGCACCAGCCGCCGGAACACCAGCCAGCCCAGCGGCACCACCGAGGTGGCGATCGCGGCGACCCAGGACACGAAGACGCCGGTGGTCGGGATGGCCACGGCGAACGCGACGAGGAGCCCCAGCTTCACCGCCGAGAACACGGTGTTGCCCACCGGCACCCAGGGAGCGCTGCGCAGCCCGGTCAGCACGCCGTCCTGGAGGGTGAGCACGTTCCAGGCGACGACGGCCCCGATGAAGCCGAGTCCGTTGACCGGTCCGTGCAGGAAGCGGTACGACGGCCCCCACACGTCCAGGGTCATCAGGAACACGCCCGCGGCGAGCGCCACGATCAGCGAACTGCCCGTGTAGGTGCGGAAGATGAGTCGTCCGGTGCGCTTGCCGGACACCGGGATGAAGCGGGCCAGGGCACCGGTCAGGGTCACCGCGGTCAGCCCGGCGAGCAGCTTCATCGCGGCGATGGCCGCGGAGCCCTGGCCGACCGCCGAGTCGGAGTAGTGGCGTGCCGCGGCGAGCCAGAAGCCGAGCCCGAGGACGGCGGAGATGCCGGTGTTGAGCATCAGCGCGTAGGCGTTGCGGAACAGGTGGTTGCCGCCGGCCGAGCGGCCCGTCCCGGGCAGGCGCAGACGGCGCCGGGAGGGTTCGGGCGCCTCGGTCCCGGGCGTCGCGGCCTCGGTTGTGGTGGTCGTGTCAGACACGGGAGCTGATGGCCTTCCGGCGGACCTGGCGTGCTCTGCGGACGAGGGCGTACCCCTTGGTGAGGGCGCGGTCCCGGGCAAAGTCACGGGCGATCGCGCGGCCCTGGAGCAGCCGCTGGAACTCCTCGACACCCGTGCTGCGGCGGACGGTGACGCGCCGCAGGGCGTACGGCCCCTGGCGGCGGCGGGCGAGCGAGTTGCCGACGGCGAGCGCCTGGGCGTACCCCGCCTCCCGCACGGCGTGCCGCACCCGGCGGCTGGAGTAGCCGTACGGGTAGGCGAAGGACAGCGGCCGCGAGCCGAGTTCACCGGTGAGGATCTCCGTGCTGCGCACCAGCTCCGCGCGCAGGGCCGCGTCGTCCAGCTGATCGAGCTGCGGATGGGTGTGGCTGTGGCCGCCGATCTCGGCGCCGGTGTCCGCGAGGTCGCGCACCTGCTGCCAGTCGAGCATGGTGTCCAGACCCCCTCCGGTGTCGTACGCGCCCCTGATCCAGCCGGTGGAGACGAACAGCGTGGCCGGGAATCCGTGCTTGGCGAGCACGGGCAGGGCATGCCGGTGGACGCCCTCGTAGCCGTCGTCGAACGTGACCAGCACCGGACGGCCGGGCAGCGGCCTGCCGGACCGCCAGCGTGCCGCGAGGTCGGCGGTCGTCACCGGGGTCAGCCCCAGGTCACCGATGAGCGCCATCTGCTCGGCGAACGCCTCCGGAGCGACCGACAGGGCCCGGGTGGCGTCCTGGGGCGCGCTCGCCACCGCGTGGTACATGAGGATCGGTACGGGTGTGTCACTCATGGGCGTTCCCCTTCGATCCGTACGCCCGTGCGACTGTTGGGCGTTCCCCCTCGATCCGTACGACGGAGAGCGTCGTCCCACCCCGCCGTGCCCGCACACTGCCCATCACATAGCCGCCCGCCGCCGTCAGCACCCCCGCGACGATCGCGCCCGCGCGACCCGCGCCGCCCGGCCGGCCGCGCAGGGCGTCTCGCACCCCCCGGGCCACTCCCGCGGGCAGTACCCGGGTGGTGTACCGGCGTTCGGTCTCCAGCCCCTTGCCGGCGCCGACGCTCCTCGTCACCAGGGCCTTCGAGAGGCCCTCGGCGTAGGTGCGGGTGCGGAAGTACGCGAAGTGTTCGCGGGGCTCGGGCACCCGGTGGTGGATCACCGCGCGGTCGTCGATGAGCAGCACGGCGTCGGGGCGGGCCCGGGTGAGGCGGATGCACAGTTCCGTCTCCTCGCAGCCCAGCGGGCGCCGGTCGCCGTCGCGGCCGATGCCGGTGGCGAAACCACCCGCGGCCTCGAACGCCGTGCGGCGGAAAGAAGCGTTTCCGCCCAGGACGTTGCGGACCCGTGCCCGGCCCGGCGGCAGCCCCCGGTAGGTGCAGCCCACCACCCAGTCGAACTCCTCGGGGAACCAGGCCGGACGCCGGCCCGACGCCCAGATCGGGACCGTACGGCCGCCGACCGCCATCACCCGCGGGTCGGCGTACCCCTCGGCGAAGCGGCGCAGCCAGTCCCGCTCGGCCACGGCGTCGTCGTCCAGGAAGGCGATCACCTCGCCGTGGGAGGCGGCGATACCGGTGTTGCGACCGGCCGACAGGCCGCGCGGGCCCGCGTTGGCCAGCACCCGGACACCGACGGCCTCCTGGTACTCCCGTGTCAGCCGCTCCAGCAGGGCGGCGTTGTGGTCGACGACCAGGAGCGTCTCCAACGCCGGATACGACTGCGCGCGCACCGAGGAGACCGCCGCGAGGATGTCCTCCCAGCGGTTCTCGGTGTACACGCAGATCACGACGGAGATGCCGGGATCTCTCAAGACACCTCTCCCCGCATGGTGTCGAGCAGGGGTGAGTGGTGTTCCTGGCGGCGCAGCTCCCGCCGGTTGGAGCGTTCCCTGAGGATGACCTTCAGCACCCGGAACCCGTCCCGTACCGCCCGCAGATTGCTCGTGCCGTGGATCCGCAGGTACTCGTGGCTGGGAATCTCCTGCACCTTCAGCCCCGCCTTGACCACTCTGATGTTCATCAGCGTCTCGACCTCGAAACCGGTGCAGTCGAGGTCGATCTTGTCGAGGCAGTGCCGCCAGAACGCGTTGTACCCGTAGCACAGGTCGGTGTAGCGGGCGCCGAACTTGCGGTTGACGACGGTGCACAGCGCCCAGTTGCCGAGCTTGCGGATGAAGGTCATGTCGTCCGTGCCGCCGCCGTTGGCGAAGCGCGAGCCCTTGGCGAAGTCGGCGCCCGAGACCAGGGCGGAGACGTACGACACGATCTCGTTGCCGTCGGCCGAGCCGTCCGCGTCGACCATCACGATGATGTCGCCGGTGCACGCCTCGAACCCGGTGATCAGGGCATCCCCCTTGCCCCTGCCCTGCTGTTCGACGACCTTCACCTCGGGCCACAGCGAACGGGCGACTTCGACGGTGTCGTCGGTGGAATTGCCGTCCACGAGAACCACTTCCTGTACCCAGTCCGGAAGGGTCTTGAAGACGTAGGGCAGATTCTCCGCCTCATTCATGGCGGGAATCACCACGCTCACCGGCGGAGTGATCGCCAGGTGAGAGGAGATGGGCCGGTAGTGGCTCGCCAGTAACGGATCCCGGCCCGAACTCGGCGGATGCAGAACAGAACTCATGAGTGTGGTCCCTCTCGTCCGGTGGACCGCCCGCCCCTGGGCGGCCCGGCTCTGTGTCCGGTTCGAAAGGGGGGTTCTCATCTTCGGCACGGCGAATTGATCTCCGTGCACCCGGACGAGCTGGCAAAGCTGGCCGGCCTGCCGGAAAAAGACGGCAGTCGGTCGCGCGGCACGACTCGGTCACCAGTGCGGTCACCGAGCACGGCACCCCCCTACCGCGCCCCGCGCCGGAACGTCACGGCCCTGAGCCCTCCCCTGAACCGTGTGCTGACGGACCGATGCGAGTGAGATGTATGACGGTATTGACGATTGAAGCAGAATGGCAAGACCTGGAACGAGGCCTCACGTTTTTATTGGTTTGGCTGTTACATGACTTTGGCCTGCGTTGGTCACTCTTTCGGGGGTTTCTTCGAACGCAATTCCCTCCGGGCGAGGGTGAGTAGAAGCGCCGTCAGGCTCAGCACGGTCACCGCGACGACCCCGCCCCGGACCGACCAGCGGTGCACGGCCAGCATGCCCTGAGCCACCAGCATGTTCAGTACGACCGCGCCCGCAAGCGCGGTGAGCGCCCGGCCGAACGGATCCAGCCCGCGCAGCGCCGACCCGATCGCCACGGCCGGCGCCGCGAGCAGGAAGAACAGCATGCACGGACCGCGCAGCGGTGTGCCGGCGCCGGCGAACGCGAGCAGTGCGCCGACCGCCCCGACGGCGGTGGCCGCACCGGCGAGCAGCGGTGACAGGTCCCTCCCCGGTCCTGACCCGGCCCGCTCGGGGCCGTCCCCGGAGCCGTCTGCTGAAGGTGTCTTGATGCGTAACGTCTGCATTGGCGACTTTGCCCCCCGACGCGCCGGATGCCGGACTTCAATGTCGCGCAGGCCCGTGCGGGCCGTCAAGACGACGGTCCCTCTTTAAACACGTGTTCCCCGGACGTTTCGAGGCCCCCGGGGAACGGGTGTTCAAAGTGATCCGGGCGGTGTTGCGGAGCGCGCTTCGACTGCGGTGGCGATCCGCCCCGTTGATGTGGCATGCGCACGCAATATTCGGATCGGTGAACATCTCCGATCGATCTCGTTGAGACGCCAAAAGTCTTGGCATGGACACTTCCCGTCAACACGCGTAGTTGCTACGACAGTTGTGGCAGAGATCCTGCTAAAGGGAGGTTCCATGAGACGTTCCCGACTTACCGGATTCGTTACCTCGCTTCTCCTCGCCACCGGCCTCGCCCTCACCGGGGCCGCCACGGCGCAGGCTTCTTCGACGGTCGCGACCGGCGGCTATGTGGCGCTCGGCGACTCCTACTCCTCCGGGGTGGGATCAGGCAGCTACATCAGCTCCAGCGGCAGCTGCGACCGCAGCACCAAGGCGTACCCGTACCTGTGGAACGCCGCCCACGGCCCGTCCTCGTTCGCCTTCAACGCCTGCTCGGGCGCGAAGACCGACGACGTGCTGGCGAGCCAGCTCGGCTCGCTCAGCTCCTCCACCGCCCTGGTGTCCATCACCATCGGCGGCAACGACGCCGGTTTCGCCGACGTCATGACGACCTGCGTCAGCAGTTCCGACAGCACCTGTCTGGCCAGGATCAACACCGCTGAGGCGTACGTCGACTCGACGCTCCCCGGCAAGCTCGACGCCGTCTACAACGCGATCAGGGCCAAAGCCCCGTCCGCCCGGGTGGTCGTGCTCGGCTACCCCCGCTTCTACAAGCTCGGACAGACCTGCATCGGGCTCTCCGGGACCAAGAGGTCCGCGATCAACGACGCGGCCGACCACCTGGACAACGCCATCCAGAAGCGCGCTCTGGACCACAACTTCGTGTTCGGCGACGTCCGCACCACGTTCACCGGCCACGAGATCTGCTCCAGCGACTCCTGGCTGCACAGCGTCAACTGGCTCGACATCGGCGAGTCGTACCACCCGACCGCGGCCGGCCAGTCCGGCGGCTATCTGCCGGTGTTCGCCAACGCGGCCTGAGCCATGGCGGCGAGACCGTCACCGCGACACCTTCAGGACTCACTCGTCAGGGTGAAATCGCAGGGTGAGTTCTCAGGGTGAGTTCTCAGGGTGAGCCCGAAGGCGATGCGGAGGCCCCGTCCGACGGGGTCTCCGTCGCCGTCGTCGCGCACGTCACCGAGAACGGCACCGCGTTCGACGTGGTCCGCACCGGACTGCGCACCTCCACGCTGATCTCGTTCTCGATCGTCGCGCTGTCGGAGTAGGCGGTCACGACCACCTGCACCTGCCTGGTCCTCCCACCGCCCGACGGGAACGACAGCGTCTTCCACCCCGGGTCGGAGACCGACCCGTGCGCGAGCACCCACCGGTACTCCACCTGCGCGGGCAGCCGCCCCACCGTGAACGTCGCCGTGAACGCGGGCGCCTGCGCGGTCGGCGGCGGGCAGGTCCCGTCGTACGCCGTGTGTGAGCCCGTCAGGGTGACCCGTACCGACTGGGCCGGCCGGCTGCTCGCCGTACCACTGCTCCGCGCGGGCGGCGGCGCCCCGGAGTCCGAGTCGGTTCCGGTGCTCGGGGAGGGGGAGTGCGCACTGCCGCTCGCCCGGCTGGTGTGCGCGCCGTTGTTCCGGTCGCCGCTGCCGTTGTCCCGGTTGAGCAGCGCGTACGTCAGTCCCGCCACCGCCAGGACGACCGCCAGGAGGCCGGCCACCAGCACCGCACCGGCCCGCCGGTTGCGCTCCGGCTCGACGGCGGCCGTCGTCCGTGGCTCCGGATACCCCGTGGGCGGCATCGGCGGGGCCGGGGCAGGCCGTTGCGGCTGGGTGGCGACCGTCGGGGCGTACGGCGCGGCCGGCAGGGGCTCCGTGCGGGGCCCTCCACCCGCCGCGACGATCCGCAGATCCTGTTCGGCCCGCTCGGCGGACAGCCGCTCGGCGGGGTCCTTGCGCAGCAGCCCCTGGATGACCGGAGCGAGCGGTCCTGCCCGGTGCGGCGGCGGCAGCTCGTCGTCCACCACGGCACGCAGGGTGCTCAGCGGAGTGTCCTGCCGGAACGGGGAGTTGCCCTCCACGGCCGCGTAGAGCAGCACGCCCAGCGACCACAGGTCCGACTCCGGTCCCGGCGTACGCCCCAACGCCCGCTCGGGTGCCAGGAATTCGGGCGAGCCGATCACCTCGCCGGTCATGGTCAGCGCCGAGCTGCCCTCCACCGTCGCGATGCCGAAGTCGGTGAGGACCACCCGGCCGTCGTTGGACAGCAGCACGTTGGCCGGCTTCACGTCCCGGTGCAGCACCCCGGCGCCATGCGCGGCACGCAGCGCGGCCAGCACCTCGGCACCGACGTGCGCGGCCCGCTGCGGCGTGAGCGGACCCTCGGCCTCCAGCTGGTCGGCGAGGGACAGCCCGCGGACCAGCTCCATCACGATCCACGGGCGGCCGCCCTCCATCGCCACGTCGTACACCGTGACCACGTTGCGGTTCGCGACCCGGGCCGCCGCCCACGCCTCGCGCTCCAGGCGCGCGTACATCCGCTCCACGTCCGAGACGGGCAACCCGGCCGGGGCCCGCACCTCCTTGACGGCCACCTCACGGTGCAGCACCTCGTCGCGGGCGCGCCACACGGTGCCCATGCCGCCCTCGCCCAGCGGGGACAGCAGACGGTAGCGGCCCGCGATCACACGTTCACGGCCCGGCTCTTCGGACACGGGCGCCCCCCCATGGCATCTGACGCGATTTCTCCACAAAAGTAGCTCAGCCGAGAGCGGATGCGGCCCCCTTGAGCACCAATCCGGCACCCAGGGCGACGACGACCATCGCGGACGCGAGTGGCAGGGTCCGGCGCACCAGGGTGGCCCCCGGGTGTGCGGTCCAGCGCGGACGCCGGTCCAGGGCGCGGGTGACGCCCGAGCCCAGCCTGACGACGGCGAACCCGGCCGCCGTGAGCGTCAGCGCGAGACCGGCGCCGTACGCCACGACGAGCAGCAGCCCGAACCAGGCCTTGCCGAGCGCGGCGGCACCGACCAGAACGACGACCGCCGAGGGGCTGGGCACCAGCCCCCCGGCGAACCCGAGCAGGATCGTGCCGCGGAGGGTGGGGGCGGTGGGATGGGTGTGGGTGCGACCGCCATGGCTGTGCTCGACGGCGTGGTGGTGGGTCCCATGGTGGTGGTGCTCGTGATGGCCATGGTCGTGGTGGTCATGGTCGTGGTGGCCGTGGCCGTGGCCGTGGCTGTGGTGGCCATGGTCGTGAGGGTGATGCTGGGCTGTTCCGTGGTGGGCGCCCACGCCGACCGGCTGACGTGTCTTCACCTCCGCATGGGCATGTACATGGGTGTGTTCGTGTGCGCGGTTGCGCCAGGCCCGTCGTACGAGGTTCGCGCCCGCCCCGAGCACCAGGGCGCCGCTGGCGATGCCCAGCCACGCGATCACCGAGGGCGTGGCGGCGGAACCGGCCGTGACGAGCAGGCCCAGGGCGACCACGCCGAGCGTGTGGGTCACCGTGACCGAGGCGGCCAGCGGCAGCACGTCCCGCAGCCGGGCCCGGCCCCCGCGCGCGGCCGCCGTCGCGGCCATCAGGGTCTTGCCGTGGCCGGGTGCGAGGGCGTGCATCGCGCCGAGCACGACGGCGACGAGCAGGGCGAGCGCGGCGAAACCGGCGGTGAGGTCGTGGCGGGCCACCAGGTCGTCCAGGGCGCGGGTCCAGCGATCGGCGCCCCGGGGCAGCACGGAGGCGCCCGGGGCGGCCTGCCGCTCCGCCGCGAGGGCCGGGCCGCCGGGCCGCACGCGCAGGGAGGCGCTGGGGGTGTCGGCGGGGGAGGACAGCAAGTCCTTCGGGTACGTGGTGAGTTCGTGCGAGACCGACGTCTTCGGTACGTCCGTCGCGGTGAGCGTCATGCGGTCGCCGCGCGCGGTGATCTCCCGCCAGCCGGGGCCGCTGGTGGCGCCTGCGCCGTGGAAGCCGAGGGTGACGGACCTGCCCCGGGGGAGCGCCGCGGTGAACCGGCACTCCACGCGCAGGGTGTTCAGCCCGGCCTGACCGGGCCGCAGGCCGGCGTGGGCGGAGCCGGGGGTCAGTGTCGTGGAGCGTCCCTCGACGGTGAGCCTGCTGCCCCGCGCGGCCTCGGCGCACCGCCGCTCGGCCCAGGTGGCCAGACCCAGCCGCTGGATGTCGGGCTTGGCCTGGGTGGCCGGGATCTCGGCGAGGTCCTCCACATGGTCGACGCGGAGCTGTCCGGGGGCGGCGACGAGACCGTCGTAGCGATTGACGGTGAAGTTGCCCAGGGGGTGCGCGCTCGCGGCCGTGGCCGGGGCGAGCGCGAGGGCGCAGGCGGCGGTGAGGACGGCGGCGGCGCAGGTGAGCTGGCGACGGAGGTTCACTTGGCGGCCTCCAGTGCCGTGCGGGCCCTGGCCGCGCCCAGAGGGGAGAAGCCGGGGTTCAGCCTCAGGGCCGCCCTCAGCGAGGCGCGGCCGTCCTCGGCGTGGCCCGTGGCCAGCTCGATCATGCCGCGGTGATAGCGGAAGGCGGCGCTGCGGTAGCCGGTCGCCGTGGCCCGGCGGGCATACGGGAGGGCCTCCTCGTCACGGCCGTTGACGTGGAGCGCCCAGGCGAGGGCGTCCGCGGTGTGCACGGTGTGGCGGCGGGCCCATTCGGCGCGGGCCGCGCGCAGGGCGGACGCCTTGTCGCCGTGGTCGGCGGCGGCCAGCGCGGTGTCGAGGTCGGCGTTCACACCATTGGCGCGGGCGAGCGCGATCCAGGCGTCCACGAGCGCGTACTGGTCCCGGGCCCTGGCCCGGTCGCCCGACGCGCCGCGGGCCTCGTACAGCTCGCCGAGCTCGACCAGCGGTTGGGGCAGCGGATAGCGGGAGACCATGGTCTGCAGGCCCTTGATCGCCTCGTCCCGGTGGCCGCTCGCCGCCTGGGCGCGGGCCCGGCCCTCCAGCGCGGGGAGGTAGTTCTCGTCAGCGGCCAGGGCCCGGGCGTAGTAGGAGAGCGCGGAGGTGTAGTCGCCCTGGTTCCAGGCGAGTTGGCCGAGCTGTGCGGCCACGTACGCCACGTCACCCGGCGAGGTGGCGGCGGCGAGGGCCTGCTTGAGCACACGCCGGGCGGTCGGCACGTCGCCGCGCAGCTCGTGCACGTACGCGTACCGTGTGAAGACCGGCACGCCCGGCTTGCGCGCGTCAGCGGTCCCGGCGGCGCGGGACGCCTCGGCGTACCGGCCGAGTTCCACCAGGGCGTCGATGCGCGAGGACAGGGCGCGTTCGCTGTAAGGGTTCTGCTTCAGCGCCTGGTCCGCGTAGGTCAGGGCGTCCTTGAAGTCGTGCCGGGCGGCGGCGAGGGCGGCCCGGCCGGCCAGCGCCTGGTCGTTGCCGGGGGCGACCGCCAGGGACCGCTTCAACGCGCTGTCGGCCTGCGGGTAGCGGGCCGGGTCGCCCTTGGTCCGCGCCTGCTCGACGTAGGCCAGACCGAGGGTGGCCCAGCTGCCCGAGTCCCGTGGCTGGGAGCGCAGATGTGACTGCAGGGCGGCGATGCTCGCGTCCAGGTCGCCGCTGCCCAGAATCCCTGGATCCACGGCACTGGTGGAGGCGGCCACGGCCACGGGTGCCCCATCCCGCGCGGCACCCAGGGCGATCGCCCCGCCGGTGAGGGCGACCGCCAACAGCGCCGCACAGCCGACGAGTCGCGCACCACGCCGGCGCCGGCCGGCTGCGGCGAGCCGGCGGACAGCGGCGACACGCTCGTCGCCGACGGGGGCGGCCGGGGGCCCCGGGGGCGAGGCGCCCCCGGGGGGTGGGGCCCCGGCCTCGGAGGCGGCCGGGGCGGCGTCTTCGGCCGGGATCTCCGTCACGCGAGCCTCCCGGGAGGCGTCGCCGGCCGGGACCGCGGCGCTCTGGGACGGCGCCAGGCTCCCGGCGGCACGGCGCCCGCCCGGCGCCGTCCGGACACCCGGTGCGTCCGCGGCCGGTGCGGGAGTGGCCGTGGAGCTGCCCGGTGCGTCCGCGGTCGGCGCGGGAGTGACCGCGGTGGGCTCGGGTGGGGAGGGCGCCGACGGCCGCGGCCGGTCCGCGGAGGTCTCCCGCGGGGGGACCCCGGACGTCGTCACCGCGTCGCCCTGGGCGGCGGTATCGCCCGGGCGCGTCCTCCGCTCGCCGGGCTCGTGGTTCGTGCGCGCGGACATGCCTCTCCTCGGTCGCCTCAAGTGGTCGAAGGAAAAGGCGCGGCCCGCCGTGGGGGAGGGGATACGGGCCGCGCCGGTCTGTGGGGTGCGGGTGGTGCGGGTCAGTACGGGCGCTGCATCCGGCGGCGCCACCAGGCGAAGGCGGTGCCGATCAGCAGGATCCCGGCCGCGCCCGACGCCGCCGAGGCGGCGATCAGGACCGTGTTGCCCGAGCCGCCCGAGGACGAGCCGGCCGGCTGCAGCGCGTCGCCGAGCTGGCTGCGCACGTCCGTGCCCGAGGTCGTGCCCTTGGCGAGCGGTCCGCGCGAACCCGACGTGGGCTCGGCGACGTAGGGGAAGTACTTCTCGAACTTCTTGTCGTTCTTGTTCACCGCGTCGCCCAAGTCGTTCTTGGAGCCGACGAGTTCGCCCTCCACGACCTGCAGTGCCTCGTCCACCACGTCGTCGGTGAGCCGGCGGCCGTTCGGGAAGCCGGCGTTGTCACCGTCCAGGACGCCGAGACGCTTGGGATGCATGCTCGGCTGGATGGAGGTGTTGAGCCTCAGCTCCTCCGAAGCCCGCACGTTCGGCGGCTGGTTCAGGCCCTTGACGCCCTTGAGGAAGACGTCGACCAGGTCGTTGCGCGGCTCGGCCGGCGCCTTGATCTTGTAGATGGACTCGATGAGCTTAGGCAGCTCGGGGTTGGTGACGTTCTTCAGGAACTGCCCGTCGTACCAGGGCTGGGACGCGTTGAACTTGTCCTTGTCCTTCTGCGGGTTGACGACCTCGTTGACCAGCGGGTTGCCGAGCCGCGAGACCTGCGCGTAGTAACCCTGGGCGTTACGGCGCTGGGTGGTGGACCACAGGCCGACGATCGGCTGCTTCGACGACTCGCGGATCAGGTCGTTGGGGACCTGCAGCGCGATCGTGTTGACGTTGTAGCCCTTGAGCGTGTCCCGGCCGACCTCGGTGAGGTTGCCGCCGTACAGCAGGTCGAAGACCCGCAGGTCCAGGAAGAACGGGTCGTCGGCCTGGCCGGCGAAGGTCGCGGCACCGCCCGCCGTCTTGTACACGGCCTGCGCACGCAGCTTGCCGTAGTCCGGCATGGACGCCTTGCCCACGTTCGACGGTGCGACCGGTACGTCGTCCGCGAGCTTCGTCTTCGACACCACGTGCTGGTTCTTCAGCCGGATCAGGTCGATGTCGTAGGTCTGCGTGACGTTGAGGTCCGGGTCGTCCAGGCTGGTGACCGGACCGGTGTTGTAGAGGAAGGTGTTGCCGTTCTTGGTGTGCGTCTTGAAGGTGTAGCGGAACAGCAACTCGCCCTGCGCGTCACCGTTGTTGTCGATGTGGATGTCGTACTGGGCGTCGTCCGCGAACGTGTAGAAGTTCGGGCCGCCGGCCGGCTCCTCGAACGGGATCCAGTTGGCCACGATCGTCGTGGTGTCGGGCTTGTCCGGGCTGACGAACGCGTACAGGTCCGTGTTGTCGTACTGCGGGGTGCCCGAGATCAGCGGGGCCTCCCGGTGGGAGGAGGCGGAGGCCGCCCCGGGTTCCAGCGTGGCGACGCCGGCGGCTGCGAGCCCTCCGGCGGCCAGCGCACCACAGATGAGCGAGACCAGGCCCTTGCGTCCCGTGCCGCTCCTGGAGAAGAGAGGTGTCATGCCGTCCGTCCTCAGTGCCAACTTGCCTTGACGGACGGGTATACGGAGCGGGCGAGCCGATCGGATTGGTCCGGCGGAAAGATTTTTTTCCTCGTTCCGGACCCGCGTTTTCGGCCCACTGATCCGTATCACCCGCCGGAGGTGTGCGCTCGTGCGGATGCGTGGAGTCAGAGGCAGGGCCGGCTGCGGACACGGGAGGGGGAGGGCCGGGGTGGAGGCGGACGAGCTCCTCGTGCTCGTTGCGGGCGGAGACCAGAAGGCGTTCGAGGATCTCTACGGGCTGGTGTCCGGACCGGTGTTCGGACTCGTACGACGGGTCGTGCGCGACCCCGCCCAGTCCGAGGAGGTGGCTCAGGAGGTGCTGCTCGAACTGTGGCGCTCCGCCGCCCGGTTCGACCCCCGGCGCGGCAGCGCCCTGTCCTGGATCCTCACCCTCGCCCACCGCCGCGCCGTCGACCGGGTGCGCAGCGCCCGCGCGGCCGGGGAACGCGAGCAGCGGGAGGCGCTGCGCGCGGGCGAACCCGCATTCGACCATGTCGCCGAGGAGGTCGAGGCGGGCCTCGAGCGGGAGTGGGTGCGCCGCTGCCTGGACCGGCTCACCGCACTGCAACGCCAGTCCGTGACCCTCGCCTACTACGACGGCTACACGTACCGTGAGGTGGCCGAGCGGCTCTCGCTGCCGCTGGGCACGGTCAAGACGCGGATGCGCGACGGACTCACCCGGCTGCGCGAGTGCCTGGGAGGTGCCGCGTGAGCATCCTCGGCCGCCTGCTGGGCCGCGAGAACCTGCACTCCCTCGCCGCGCCCTACGCCCTCGACGCCCTCGATCCGGGCGAGCGGCGCCGCTTCGAGAAGCACCTGAAGTCCTGCGACCGCTGCGCCGGCGAGGTCCGGGCCCTGGCCGAGGACGCGGTCCGCCTGGCCTGGTCCGCGGCGGCCCCCGCACCGGCCGCCCTGCGCGACCGGGTCCTGGCCGCCGTCCGCACCATCCCGCAGGAGCAGACGCCGGCGGCCGCGCGGGAGCGCGCACCCCAGCTGCCGCCGCACGTCTGGGGCACCCAGCCCCCGCCCGCGCGCACCCGTGCGGCCCGGCCGCGCCCTCTCTTCGTCCCGTTCGCCACGGCGACCGCCGCCGCGGCCCTCGTCGTCGCCTCCCTCTTCGCGGTCCAGGCGAACCGCACCCAGGGCAGGCTCGACGCCGAGCGGGACCGGGCACGTGAGATCGCCCACGTTCTGGCCGCTCCGGACGCACGCGCCAGTGGCAGCGAGGACGCCCGGGGCCGCAGTATCGGAGTGATCGCTTCCGCATCGGAGGGGCAGGCTGTCGTCACCCTGCGCGGATACGGCGCCCCGTCCGGCGGACGCGTGCACCAGCTCTGGCTCATGCGCCCCCGTGTGCAACCGCGCTCCCTGGGGCTCTTCGCGGGCGACACGCCCTTGGTCGCGAAGGGCCTCGACAAGTCGTCGACGTCACTCGCCGTAACCGTGGAGCCTGAGGGTGGCTCAGCGCAACCCACCAGCCAGCCGGTTGTCCAACTCACCCTGAAATCGCTCGGATTCGGAGAGTAGTCGCAATGGGATGGTCAACCGCCTTGCAGGGAAGGTGAATCCTGTGGCCGAGATACACGCGTGCCCCGCTGGGGCGATAGGGTTACCCTGCCCGGGCCGGGTGGACTCGTACGGGTGGGGAGTGACATGGAGCAGATAACAGTGCGCAGCAGGGCCAGGGTCCCTGCGATCACCTGCGGGAGCGGCGCGACCAGTTCGCGCCTCGACCGCCATCTGTCGGTGCTGGCGGGTCCCGCCATACCGCAGCGGGAGACGGTCGAGGCCACCTCGCTGATGCGTGAGCTGACGGCACGTGACACCGCGCACGAGCGCAGCGACCGAGGCAGGCGGGTCAGCCGCGTGTCCCTCTTCGCACCGCTGCGCCGGCTGCGTCGTTCGCTGTTCGGCGGCCACTGAGCGGTCACCTGGTGAACCGGCCTTCCTCAAGAGTCCTTCGAGGACCCGCGCTCAGGCCGCCACACCGTCCCGGCGCAACGCTGCGATCTCGTCGTCCGTCATCCCCACGGCATGCAGCAGCGCCTCGGTGTGCTGTCCGAGCGCGGGTACGTCGCCCATCCGTGCCTCGTCCCCGCCCGGCAGCGTGATGGGGGGCAGTAGCGCCCTCAGCGGCCCGACCGGCGACCCCACCTGACGCCACCGCTCCCGGGCCGCCAGCTGTGGATGCTCCGCCAGTTCGTGCAGGTCCCTGAGTCGCGCGCAGGCGATGCCGGCCTTCTCCAGCCGGTCCAGCGCCTCGTCGGCGTCCAGCACCCCCAGCGCCCCCGCGACCAGCTCGTCGGTCCGCTCCCGGTTCGTCACGCGGGCGGCGTTCGTCGCATATGCCGGATCCGTCCCCAATTCCGGTCGCTTCATGACCTGTTCGGCGAGCCGCCGCCATTCCCGGTCGTTCTGCACCGACAACAGCACCCGCCCGCCGTCCGCCGTCGAATACGCGTCGTAGGGCGCGATGACGGCGTGCGCGAGGCCGGTACGGGCCGGGGGCTCGCCCCCGTGCATCGCGTGATGCAGTGGATGGCCCATCCACTCGGCGAGCGCCTCCAGCATCGACACCTCCACCGGGCCGCCGCGCCCGGTCGTGCCGCGCCGCACCAGTGCGGCGAGCACCCCCGAGAAGGCGTACATGGCCGCCGCGATGTCCGCCGCCGGGATCCCCGCCTTCACGGGCTGCCCGGGCGTCCCGGTCACCGAGACCAGCCCGGCCTCGCACTGCACCAGCATGTCGTACGCCCGCTTGTCCGCGTACGGCCCCGAGCCGCCGTACCCCGAGATGTCCACGGCGATCAGCCGCGGATGCGCCGCGCACAGCGTGGCCGCGTCCAGGCCGAGCCGGGCCGCGGCCCCCTGGGCGAGGTTCTGCACGAACACGTCCGCGTCCGCGATCAGCCGCCGTACGACGTCCAGACCGCGCGGGTCCTTGAGGTCCAGGGCGATGGACTCCTTGCCGCGGTTGCACCACACGAAGTGCGAGGCGAGCCCGCCGGCCGCGGTGTCGTAGCCGCGCGCGAAGTCGCCGCCGTCGACCCGCTCCACCTTGACCACGCGGGCGCCCAGGTCGGCGAGCTGCCGGGTCGCGAAGGGTGCGGACACGGCCTGTTCGACGGCGACGACGGTGATGCCCTCCAGGGGCAGCGGGAGATGATCCATGGAGTGGATGATCTCCCCTGACCGGCGGCTTTGTCAGCAGCCGGTCACGGCGGAAGGCGAGGCGGTTCGTGAGGGGCGGGGGAGCGTGGGCCGCATCGGAGCGGTGCACAGGTGAGGGATCAAGAGCGCGCACGGCGCCAACTCGGCGGCATCTCGGCGACCTTGGACGCGGCGTGCAGGAGCGGTGTCGCTCGCACTGCGGCTGCGCGGCGGCTGGGCCATGGACGTCTTTCTCGGTGAGGTCACCCGGGACCACGGGGACATCGACTGGTTCGCGTGGGCGCGGGACGCGGCGGTCCTCGCCGATGTCCTCACCCGGCCCGGCCACACGCCGGTGCCCGGGCCGCCCTCCGATCTCGGCTCGACTTCGTGAAGGACGGTCTCGACAGCCGCTTCACCCTGCTGGACCGGGACGCGGCGGGCCGGGTGACCGTCGCTGCGGCCCCTGGGCCGGGACTCCCTGGCCGGACGGGCTGCCCGACGGCGAGCCGGGCCGCATCGGCCCGCTGCAGGCGCCGATCGTCAGTCCCCGGGTGCAGATCGAGATCAAGCGCATGATGCCCGTCCGGGATCCCTCCCGGCCCCGCCGCGCGAAGGACGTGGGAGACATCGCGCGCCTCGAGACCGCTCTGCGGCGCCGGTCCTAGAGCAGGGCGAACTGGCCCTCCGGACCCTCCTCGTGGTGGTCGAGGACCGACGCGGGGCGGCGGGACGCCTCGGGTACGGGAAGGATGCCGGCGTGCCGCAGATCGGTTGCCGTGACCGGGGACGTCGGCTTCAACTCGGTCCGCCGGGCCCGCAGTTCTCCGAGCAGGGCGAGCACGGTGATCAGCTCGAGCAGCTCCGACGTCCAGGGCTGGGGCCAGGTCGTGGGGCGGATCGCGGCGAGGGTGCCGGGCTCGGCCGTCGCGGTCCGGACGGCGAACCAGGACTCAAGGGAGCGGACGCCGGCCACCTCGTGGTCCCAGGCCTGCGGCGGCACGGGGGAGATGCGGCCCTCGTCGAGGTGGAGGGTCTCCTCGTCACGGTCGTAGTGCAGGGTGAGGGGGCGAGCGGGCAGCGGTGAGCGGACGTAGGGACGGCGGCCGCCCGGAAGCTTGGGGCGTTCGCCGTTGCGGCGCATCAGCCACAGGGCGCGGTGGCCCGTCTCCACGCCCTGCGACCAGCGTTCAACGTCCCCGGTGAGCGGCACGGTGAGGTCGGGGCGGACCGCCGCCAGGATCCAGGCCAGCACGTCCGGTGCGGTGGGTCGCACCCCCAGGCGGTCCGACAGGTGGTCCAGCAGGCCCAAAGCCAGGTTCGGTTCCCTGCCCCCGGGGCGGCGGTAGAGCGGGCGGATGCGGCCGGTGCGGAGGGTGGGCAGGAGCGAGGTCGCCAGCAGGGGGTCGTCGCCGGCCGTCTCCACCACGAACACCTGGTGCTCGTCCGCCACTCGCCACAGCTCCGGGCGGGCCGCGTCGATCAGCCGGTGGTCCGGGATCAGCCACTGCTCGTCGAAGGGCGCCGTGAGCACCCGCACCGGCTCGGCGCAGGGGCCCTCGGCGCGCGCCAGTCGCTCCGTGCCGCCGGACCGGCCGGGCAGTTGGGCCACCGCGGACTGCAGCGTGCGGGAGCGGGTCGGCTCGAACAGCGCTTCCCGGGCCGGCCCCGCGGACTTCAGCAGGGCGTCCCAGCGGGCCTTCAGCGAAGCCGGATCGGGTGCCGTCGGCCAGGCGCGGCCGGGCCGCAGCGGTGCGACGGACCACGGCATGAGGTCCGCCAGCAGCGGAGCGTCGTCGTGCGTCACGCTGGGCATCGTAGAGCCTCGCGGGGACACCCGGATCAGGTGGCGTCCAAGGTCACCGTGAAGGAGAAGCGGTCGCCCCGGTAGTGGATCACCGCCACGTCCAGCACCCGGCCCTGGGCGTCGTACGTCACGCCCGTGTAGTGCAGGATCGGGCTGAGGAGCGGCACCTGGAGCAGGCGTGCGGTCTCCGGGTCGGCGAGCCTCGCCTCCACGGTGTCCGTGATGCGGCTGATGTCCGCCCTGACGGCGTCCCGCAGCACCTTGGTCATCGGCCAGCGCACCAGGTCCTCCCGGTCGATGCGCGCGGCCAGTTCGGGGCGGACGTGGTTACGGGCGTGGTTGGTCGGCTCGCCGGTCTTCTCGTCGCTGCGCAGGCGGTGGTACGTCGCCACCTCCGTGAGGTCCGGGAAGTACTCGGCGAGTTCGCCGGTCACAGGCGCGTGGCCGTGCTCCAGCAGCTCGGTCGTCATGCCGGACTGCTGGGCCACGATGGCGTCCACGGAGCCCAGCAGCCGCACCGGAGCCCCTCGCCGCACCCCGGGCTCGATGAAGGTGCCGCGCCGCCGGTGCCGGCTGATCAGCCCCTCGTCCTCCAGCTCCTTCAGCGCCTGCCGCATGGTCAGCACGCTGACCCCGTAGTGCTCGGCCAGCTGCTCCTCGGTGGGCAGGCGCAGCGGGTCCCGCGGCGAGCGGCCGAGTATGGAGGCGCGCAGCGACTGCGACACCTGGTACCACAGCGGCAGCTTGCGGTTCAGGACGATCGAATCCGGAGCGAAGGAGGTCACACGGCTATCCGTACCTGTTGAAGAACGTTCGGTGCAACGGAGGCGTCACAGTGCGCGGAAGTGACGCTCGAGACCCTGCCACACGTCGTCGTACCGCTGCTGGAGGTGGTCCGCCTCGGCCGCCTGCGGCGCGAGCGTCACCGGCCAGCGCGTCTCGAACATGAAAGCCAGCCCGTCGTCGATCTTCTGCGGCTTCAGCTCGGCCGCGCTCGCCCGGTCGAAGGTCTCCCGGTCGGGGCCGTGCGCGGACATCATGTTGTGCAGCGAGCCACCGCCCGGCACGAAGCCCTCCGCCTTGGCGTCGTAGGCGCCCTCGATCAGGCCCATGTACTCACTCATCACGTTCCGGTGGAAGTACGGCGGCCGGAAGGTGTCCTCACCCACCAGCCAGCGGGGCGCGAAGACCACGAAGTCGACGCCGGCCAGGCCCGGGGTGTCGGACGGGGAGGTCAGGACCGTGAAGATGGACGGGTCGGGGTGGTCGTACGAGATGGTGCCGATCACATTGAAACGGTGCAGATCGTAGATGTACGGCACATGGTTGCCGTGCCAGGCGACCACATCGAGCGGGGAGTGGTCGTAGGTGGCCGTCCAGAGGTTGCCGCAGAACTTGTTCACCACCTCCACCGGCCCCTCCACGTCCTCGTACGCGGCGACCGGCGCTCGGAAGTCCCGGGCGTTGGCGAGACCGTTGGCGCCGATCGGGCCGAGGTCGGGGAGCTGGAAGGGGGCTCCGTAGTTCTCGCACACATAACCCCGAGCCGATTCATCGAGCAGCTCCACACGGAAGCGCACCCCACGCGGAATCAGCGCCACCTGGGCGGGTTCCACATGAAGCCGGCCGAACTCGGTGTGCAGCAGCAGCCCGCCGCGCTCCGGCACGATCAGCAGCTCCCCGTCGGCGTCGGAGAAGACCCGTTCCATCGAGGAGTTGGCGTGGTACAGGTGCACGGCCATGCCGGTGCGCTGGGTCGCGTCGCCGTTGCCGCCCAGGGTCCACAGCCCCGCCAGGAAGTCCGTGCCCGCCGGCGGCTCGGGCAGCGGGTTCCAGCGCAGCCGGTTGGGGTCGGGCTCCGTCTCGGCGAACGGAGCGGTGCGGATCGCGCCGTTGCCGGTCCGGGTGAAGGCCGGGTGCGCGGACGACGGGCGGATGCGGTAGAGCCAGGAGCGGCGGTTGTGCGCCCGCGGCTCGGTGAAGGCCGTACCGCTCAGCTGCTCCGCGTACAGACCGAGCGGCGCGCGCTGCGGCGAGTTGCGGCCGTCGGGCAGGGCACCCGGCACCGCCTCCGAGGCGTGTTCGTTGCCGAACCCGCAGAGATACGACAGTCCCTCGGCGGTCTTCCGTGCGTCCCCGCTCATGATCGCTCCCTTGCGCTCCTGATTCCTATGCATCACCGTAGGAATCAGAGAGGTCGGGCGCAAGAGGGCCCGGATCTCCCTCCGAGGTAGGGCGGGAACCAGACTTCAGGGGGATTCGGGTGCCGGAGCGTTGTTCTACCGTCCCGGACATGTCGTGGACGCGGAGAACTCTGATCGCGCTCGCGGTCTGCGTCCTGCTGCCGCTCGGAGCGCAGGGGTGCGCGACCGGCGAGGCGCACGGGCGCGCCGACGCCGTCTCTCCCCCGCCGGTGGGCAAGGTCCTGGACGGCACGGACGAGACCGGCCGGCACCTGCGCGAGGTCGCGAGGAAGCACGCGCCCGAGGTGGGTGTCGAGGTGACCTGGGACAGCGCCCGCGGCTGGGACGTCGTGCTGACGCTGCGCCGCTTCCGCTTCTCCCCGGCCGGTGCGCGGCCCGAGGTGGTTCCCGGCCGCGGGCTCGCGTACCTCTACGTCGACGGCCGCCCGGTGACCCGGCTGCGCGCGCCCCGGTACCGCCTGGCCGGCCGTCTCGTCCCGCACGGCACCCACCACGTCACCGCCCGTCTGTACGCCGACGACGGCACGGCGTGGGCCGTGCACGGCAACCCGGTCGAGAGCACCGCCGACATCACCGCGTCCGGCGCGGAGCCGGAGCCGCCCGAATCCGCCGCCGAATCCGCCCCGGCCCCGTCCGGGCCGGCCGTCGGCACGTCCCTCACCGGGGGCCGATGAGTGCACCGGCCACCCTGTTGCGTACTGGGGGGCGAGGTTCACCTGACCCCGGCGGAAAGGCATCATGAAGTCCGTGCCCCACGCGACATCGCTTCGCCGTGCGCCCGTCCAGCGGCGCAGCGCAGAACGGCTGACCAGGATCCTCGACGCCTGCGCCGACCTCCTCGACGAGGTCGGCTACGACGACCTGAGCACCCGCGCGGTGGCCGCGCGGGCGGGCGTGCCCATCGGCTCGGTCTACCGCTTCTTCGGCAACAAGCGGCAGATGGCCGATGCCCTCGCCCAGCGCAACCTGGAGTGGTACAGCGAACGCGTCACCGAGCGGCTCAAGGAGGCACGGCGGGGAGACTGGCGGGCCGCCATGGACGCCGTGCTGGACGAGTACCTGAGCATGAAGCGCACCGCGCCCGGCTTCTCCCTCGTGGACTTCGGCAACCAGATCCCGGTCGGCGTCCGGCAGGCCGAGCCCAACACCCGCGTCGCCGACCGCCTCACCGACCTGCTCTCCGGCTACCTCGGCCGCACCCCGGACGAGGAGCTGCGGCGCGTCTTCCTGGTCGCCGTGGAGAGCGCGGACGCCCTCGTGCAGCTGGCCTTCCAGGTCGACGCCCAGGGGGACGAGGCGATCATCCACGAGACGCGGGAGCTGCTGCGGGCGTACCTGGCACGCGTGCTCGACTGAGGAACGCCACGGACCGCCGCAGGGGGCTCCCCCACATGCCTACCGGTCGGTATGCTCGCCCAGAGCCCGCCTGTGCTTGCCCGGCATGCCGCCGAACCCCCGTTCGTGCGGGACTGCCGCCGCCGACCCTCCGGGAGGACCCGTGTCCCGCACCGCCCTGCGAATCTGCCCCCTGTGCGAGGCCACCTGCGGGCTGACCCTCACCATCGAGGGCACCCGTGTCACCAGCGCCCGCGGCGACCGCGAGGACGTCTTCAGCAAGGGGTTCATCTGCCCCAAGGGCGCCTCCTTCGGTGCCGTCGACGGCGACCCCGACCGGCTGCGCACCCCGCTGGTCCGCGAGGACGGGGCCCTGCGCGAGGCCACCTGGGAGGAGGCCTTCGACGCGGTGGCGGCGGGTCTGCGACCGGTCGTGGAGCGGTACGGCCCCGACGCCCTCGGTGTCGTCCTCGGCAACCCCAATGTGCACACCATGGCCGGCGCCCTCTATCCGCCGGTTCTGCTCGGTGCCCTGCGCACCCGGAGCCTGTTCACCGCATCCACGGTCGACCAGATGCCCAAGCACGTCTCCAGCGGGCTGCTCTTCGGAGACGCCCACGCCATCCCGGTGCCGGACCTCGACCACACCGACCACCTGCTCCTCATCGGCGCCAACCCGCTCGAGTCCAACGGCAGTCTGTGCACCGCACCCGACTTCCCCGGCAAGCTCAAGGCCCTCAAGGCCCGCGGCGGCCGGCTCACCGTCGTCGACCCGCGCCGCACCCGCACCGCGAAGCTCGCCGACCGCCACCTCGCGATCCGCCCCGGCACCGACGCCCTGCTGCTCGCGGCGATGGCGCACACCCTCTTCGCCGAGGACCTCGTCGACCTCCACGACCTCGCCCCGCACGTCCAGGGCGTCGAGGAAGTGCGGGGCGCCCTGCGGGAGTTCACCCCCGAGGCCGTGGCCGAAGCCTGTGACCTCGACCCCGCCGTCATCCGTGACCTCGCCCGCGACCTCGCCGCCGCGCCCACCGCCGCGGTCTACGCCCGCATCGGCAGCTGCACCGTCCCGCACGGCACCCTGGCGAGCTGGCTGGTCGACGTCCTCAACGTCCTCACCGGCAACCTGGACCGGCCGGGCGGCGCCCTGTTCCCGCAGGCCGCCACCGACAGGACACCCCGCCCGGCGGGCCCCGGCCGCGGCTTCACCCTCGGCCGCTGGCACTCCCGGGTGCGCCGACTCCCGGAAGCGAAGGGCGAGTTGCCGCTCTCCGCGCTCGCGGAGGAGATCGACACCGCCACCGACGAGGGGGAGCCCGTCCGCGCGCTCGTCGTGATCGCGGCCAACCCGGTACTGTCCGCCCCCGACGGCGACCGGCTCGACAAGGCCCTGGGCTCGCTGGACTTCATGGTCAGCGTCGACCCCTACCTCAACGAGACCTCCCGCCACGCCGACGTCGTGCTGCCCCCGCCCCCGCCCTCGCAGAGCCCGCACCACGACTTCGCCTTCAACGCCCTCGCCGTCCGCAACCAGGTCCGCTACAGCCGTCCCGCCGTCCCCCTCGAACCCGGACGCATGGCCGAGACCGAGATCCTCGCCCGGCTGATCCTGGCCGCGACCGGCAGGCAGGGCGCCGACCCGGCCGCCGTGGACGCGATGGTCATCGACCAGACCCTCGACAGGGCCGTCCAGGAACCCCACTCCCCGGTGCACGGCCGCGACCCCGAGCAGCTCGCCGCACAGCTCACCGGGGACAGCGGCCCCGAGCGCCGACTCGACATGATGCTGCGCCTCGGCCCGTACGGCGACGGATTCGGCGTACGGCCCGACGGCCTGACGCTGGAGAAGCTGCTCGCCCACCCGCACGGCATCGACCTCGGCCCGCTGCGCCCCCGCCTGCCGCAGCCGCTGAAGACCGTGAGCGGCAAGGTCGAGCTGCTGCCCGAGCCGATCGCCGGCGACCTGCCCCGCCTCCGGGATGCCCTGCGCGAGCGCCCCGAGGGGCTCGTCCTCGTCGGCCGCCGTCATCTGCGCTCCAACAACAGCTGGATGCACAACGTGCCCGCGCTCACCGGCGGCAGCAACCGCTGCACCCTGCACCTCAACCCCGAGGACGCCGCACGCCTCGGCGTACGCGACGGGGAGCCGGTGCGGGTGAAGGGTGCCGGGGGAGAGGTGACCGCCCCCGCCGAGGTCACCGACGGAGTACGCCCGGGTGTGGTGAGTCTCCCGCACGGCTGGGGCCACGACCGCCCCGGCACCCGGCTCGGCCACGCCACCACCGACCCCGGCGTCAACGTGAACCAGCTCCTCGACGGCAGCCTGCTCGACCCGCTGTCGGGCAACGCGGTCCTCAACGGGGTCCCCGTGGAGGTGTCCGCGGTCGCCGCCGTGTCCGAAAAACTCAGCCCGGTGACCTGACCAAAGCTGTGGCCTGGGTCTTGCGCTTGGCGACGGGCAGCCGCTGTCCATGACGACGGTCGTCCGGGCCGCCCGGAGGGCGCCCGCTCCACCGCCCTCGCCCTGCGCTGACCGGCAACCGGCTCGGCCAGGTCGCCGCACCGGCCGCCGCGGACCTGGTCGCGGGCGTGGCCGGGGTGGCCGCGCCGTTCGTGATGCCCGGGGCGCCGCTGTTCGTGTCGTCGGGGGTGGCGCTGGGCTCACCGGGCACCGGAAGGCCGGCCGAGGGGGCCGGTCCGGCGCCGCGGGCGGGGCGGAAGGGCTCGGCGTTGCGCCGCACGAGCGATATCTGACGCCGCGTCCGGCGTGGTGCCGCGGACGGTGGAATGTGTGCGTGAGAGTCCCATCGAAAGGTCGATTTATATGAAAATCGTCTAACTCGGAGGAGCTTGCATGGCCACGCTGACACTTCCGCGGACCTTCTCCCGCGCGGGCGCCACCGTCGTCCTCACCGCCCTCGCCGCGGCGGGCGCGTCGTGGGTGGCGGCAGCCCCCGCGGCGGCCCAGGGGGAGAACGGCGACATCAGGATCCACCGAGAGGGTGTGCCCTTCGGAGTCTCCAAAGACGACCCGGTGACCTGCCGATTCTACCTCGACGCCGTCAACTTCGACGTCCTGACCACCATCGCCTACACCATCACCCCGCAGCCCCCGCTGCCCACCGCCGCGACCGTCACCGGCAGCATCCAGCTCGCCGGCGGTGCCGGGCACACCGACCCGCTGGGGCTCGCGGACGGGCAGTACAAGATCACCTGGATCATCGCCGGCGCCCCGAAGGAGAAGGTCTTCCGCGTCAAGTGCCACGACGAGAAGCAGGAGGGCCAGCACGGGCCGGCCGGCCAGATCGAGGACCACCAGCGAGACGACCAGCGCGGCGACACCACCTCGGGCCAGGGCGGCGACCGCAACGACGGTCCGAAGGGCGGTGTCCACGCGGGCGGCGGTGGCCTGGTCGACACGACCGGCGCGTTCTCACCGGTGGCCGCCGCCGCGGCCGTGGGACTGGTCGCGGTCAGCGGTGCGGTGTACTTCCGGCTGATCCGCCGGCGGCCGCATGGCGCCGCGTAGGCGCAGGCGCAGGCCGTGGCACCGCACCCGTGCCTACCGGCTCGCCAGGACGGCCCTGCTCGCGGCCGTCCTGGTGACGGTGGGGGTCCGGTGCGACGGGCACCACAGGCCGGCCACCCCCCTCCAGGCGGGGGGCCCGGCCGCCGGTCCGGACTCCGCCCGATCGGACAGGCGGGGCGCGGGCCGGGAGGAGTCCGATCCGGCCGGCCCGACGCCCACTCCCAGCCCGACGCCCCCGCCCCGCCCGCTGCCCCGGTCCCGGCCGACCTCCTTCCGCATCCCCTCCCTCGGGATCAACGCGCCGATCACCGGTCTCCGGCTGGACCGGGACCGGCAGTTGGAGACGCCACCGCTCGACAAGCCCAAGCTGGTCGGCTGGTTCGAGGGCGGCCCCACACCGGGGGAGACCGGCACCGCCCTCGCCGTCGGTCACCGCGACACCAGAACGGGCCCCGCCGTCTTCTCCGCGCTCGCCCTACTCAGACCCGGCAAGCTGATCGAGGCCGGACGTGCGGACGGCCGTACCGCCGTCTACACCGTGGACTCCGTGAAGGTCTTCGACAAGGCCGGCTTCCCCGACAAAGAGGTCTACGGCCCCGCCCGGCGCCCGGAGTTGCGCGTACTGACCTGCGGCGGCCTGTTCAGCCGGCGTACGGGTTACACGAGCAACGTGGTGGTCTTCGCCCACCTGACCGCGACGAGGTGACCGCGTGGTGCGGACGGCGGCGGCCGAGCCCGGCGCCCCGAATGCCGCCGTCCGTTTCCACCCCTGCCTGGGGCGCAGCGTCCGGTGCCGCGTCCTGTCTTCCCCGGCCGGGCACATTCCGTTAACTTCCGTGACCCGTAGGGCCTGTCGTCACATTCCCGCCCGCCGCGACGGGCATGCGACGACGGGCCCTCGGCCCCGTACGACCGCACGGGGCCTTCGGACCCACGGAGCAGCGGCGCTCCGGACAGCCCCGGGGGCAGCAGTCATGACACGCGCCATCTCTCTGCACGACGTGAGCAAGTCCTACGCACGCGGCCCCCGCGTGGTGGAGCACCTCTCGCTGGACATCGCGCCCGGCGAGTTCCTGGTCCTGCTGGGACCCTCCGGCTGCGGGAAGTCCACCGTGCTGCGCATGATCGCCGGACTGGAGGGCATCGACGAGGGCGAACTGCTCCTGGACGGCGGGTACGCCAATGACTGGCAGCCCGCCGAACGCAACATGGCGATGGTCTTCCAGAACTTCGCCCTGTACCCGAGCATGACCAGCCGCGACAACATCGGCTTCCCGCTGCGCATCGAGGCCCCCGGCGCCGATCCCCGCCCGCGGGTGGACGCGACCGCCCGCATGCTCGGCATCGAGGACCTCCTCGACCGCTTCCCCGGCCAGCTCTCCGGCGGCGAACGCCAGCGCGTCGCCATGGGCCGGGCGATCGCCCGCCACCCCTCCGCGTTCCTGATGGACGAGCCCCTGTCCAACCTCGACGCCAAGCTCCGCAACCATCTGCGGGCCGAAATATCGCAGCTCACCCGCCAGTTGGGTGTCACCACGGTGTACGTCACCCACGACCAGGCCGAGGGCATGTCGCTCGGTGACCGGGTCGCCGTCCTGCGCGGCGGAGTCCTCCAGCAGGTCGGCAGCCCGCGCGAGGTCTACGCCCTGCCCCGCAACGTCTTCGTCGCCGCCTTCATCGGCACCCCGCGCATCAACCTGCTGCGCGGCCTGGTCCGCGCCCCGCTGGACGGCGCCATGACCATCAGCCTCGGCAAGCAGTACCTGCGGCTGCCCGAACCCCTGTGCCTGGACCACCAGTTGCTCCGGGTGCAGCAGGGCCGCGAGGTCATCGTCGGACTGCGCTCGGAGGCGGTGCGCATCGCCAAGCGCAGTGCCGCCAGGCCCGGCGAGGTGCCGCTGACCGGACTGGTGGAGCACATGGAGTTCCAGGGGCACGAGACCCTCGTCCACTTCAACACCGGCTCCCGCCCCGCCGTCGTACCCGAGCTGGAGGCTCCGCGCCCGGGGGCCCGGCCGGCGCGGCGGCGACGGCGGGAAGGGTCGTCCGTGCTGGACCGGCTGAGGGAGCGGGCCGGTGCACTGCGCGCCGGGCCGGTGGTGGTACTGGAGCACCCTGAGGACACGGAAGCGGAGCCCGCACCGCCGCAGGGGCGACTCCCCGGCGACCTGGTCGTCCGCACCACCCCCGACATCCGGCTCCGTCACGGCATGCAGGTCCCGCTCCTGGTCGACCTCGCCCACCTGTTCGTCTTCGACCAGCACGGCGACCGCATCTGCCCGTCCCCCGCCCGGCTGCCCGACCTGGAGCAGTGAGCGCGCCCGCGATGATGTCCCGGTACGTCTGGTGACCAGGTGTCTCTGGCGCGCGAAAACTATCGCCGCTAGTTTGTGTGGCGGACGACGGAGACCTGCCGGGAGGAAGCACCATGAAGGCACATGACGACCTGTACATCGACGGCGCCTGGCGCCCCGCCGAGAGCCAGGACGTGATCGAGGTCGTGAACCCTGCCGACGAGCAGGTCGTCGGCAGGGTGCCGGCCGCAAGCGCCCTGGACGTCGACATCGCCGTACGCGCCGCGCGCGCCGCCCTCCCGGCCTGGGCCGCCACACCTCCGGCCGAGCGGGCCGCGCGCCTGACCGCCCTGCGGGACGTCCTGGTGGCCCGCAAGGACGAGATCGCCGAGACGGTCACCACGGAACTGGGCTCCCCGCTGCAGTTCTCCCAGGCGGTGCACGCCGGTGTGCCGATCGCGGTAGCGGGCTCCTACGCCGAACTGGCGGCGACCCACTCCTTCGAGGAGAAGGTGGGCAACTCCACCGTCCTGCACGAGCCGATCGGTGTCGTCGGCGCGATCACCCCCTGGAACTACCCGCTCCACCAGATCGTCGCCAAGGTCGCCCCGGCGCTCGCCGCGGGCTGCACGATCGTCCTCAAGCCCGCCGAGGACACCCCGCTCACCGCCCAGCTCTTCGCCGAGGCGGTCCACGAGGCGGGCGTACCGGCCGGGGTGTTCAACCTCGTCACCGGCCTCGGCCCGGTGGCCGGTCAGGCCCTCGCCGAGCACCCCGGCGTGGACCTGGTCTCCTTCACCGGCTCCACGGCGGTCGGCCGGCGGATCGGCGCGGTGGCCGGCGCGGCCGTCAAGAAGGTGGCGCTGGAGCTGGGCGGCAAGTCCGCCAACGTCATCCTGCGAAGCGCCGACCTCGCCAAGGCCGTGAACGTCGGCGTGGCCAACGTGATGTCCAACTCCGGGCAGACCTGCAGCGCCTGGACCCGGATGCTGGTCCACCGCGACCAGTACGCCGAGGCCGTCGAACTGGCCGCCGCGGCCGCCGCCAAGTACGGCGACCGGATCGGCCCGGTGGTCAACGCCAAGCAGCAGGCTCGTGTCCGCGGTTACATCGAGAAGGGCATCGCCGAGGGCGCCCGGCTCGTCGCGGGCGGCCCCGAATCCCCCCGCGAGAAGGGCTACTTCGTCAGCCCGACGGTCTTCGCGGACGTCACTGCCGACATGACCGTCGCCCAGGAGGAGATCTTCGGTCCGGTCCTCACGATCCTGCGCTACGAGGACGAGGAGGACGCCCTGCGCATCGCCAACGGCACCGTGTACGGCCTCGCGGGCGCGGTCTGGGCCGGTGACGAGGCCGAAGCCGTCGCCTTCGCCCGCCGCATGGACACCGGCCAGGTCGACATCAACGGCGGCCGGTTCAACCCCCTCGCCCCCTTCGGCGGCTACAAGCAGTCCGGGGTCGGGCGGGAGCTCGGCAGCCACGGGCTCGCCGAGTACCTTCAGACCAAGTCCCTCCAGTTCTAAGGAAGTCCGCGACCCATGGCCGTACGAGCCGCCGTCCTGCCCGCCATCGGCGCCCCCCTGGAGATCACCGACATCGACCTGCCCGACCCGGGCCCCGGGCAGGTCCGCGTCCGCCTCGCCGCCGCCGGCGTCTGCCACTCCGACCTGTCCCTGTCCAACGGCACCATGCGGGTACCGGTCCCGGCGGTCCTCGGCCACGAGGGCGCGGGGACGGTCGTGGCCGTGGGGGAGGGCGTCACCCACGTGGCCCCCGGCGCTCCCGTCGTCCTCAACTGGGCACCCTCCTGCGGTGGGTGCCACGCCTGCGCGCTCGGCGAGGTATGGCTGTGCGCCAACGCGCTGAACGGCGCCGCCGACGTCCACGCCCGCACCGCCGACGGAACCGACCTCCACCCCGGTCTGAACGTGGCCGCGTTCGCCGAGGAGACGGTGGTCTCCGCGTCCTGCGTGCTGCCCCTCCCGGAGGGCATTCCGCTCACCGACGCGGCCCTCCTCGGCTGCGCCGTCCTCACCGGCTACGGCGCCGTCCACCACTCGGCACGCGTCCGGCCCGACGAGACGGTCGCCGTCTTCGGCGTCGGCGGAGTGGGCCTGGCCACCCTCCAGTCGGCCCGCATCGCGGGAGCCTCCCGGATCATCGCCGTCGACGTCTCCCCGGAGAAGGAGGAACTGGCCCGGGCGGCCGGCGCCACCGACTACGTCCTCGCCTCCGACACCACCCCCCGGGAGATCCGCGCCCTCACCGACAAGCAGGGCGTCGACGTCTCCGTGGAGTGCGTGGGCCGCGCGGTCACCATCCGTGCCGCCTGGGACTCCACCCGCCGGGGCGGCCGTACCACCGTCGTCGGCATCGGTGGCAAGGAGCAGGAGGTCACCTTCAACGCCCTGGAGCTCTTCCACTGGGGCCGCACCCTGTCCGGCTGCGTGTACGGCAACACCGACCCGGCCCGCGACCTGCCGGTGCTCGCCGAGCACGTACGGGAGGGACGGCTGGACCTCTCGGCGCTGGTCACGGAACGGATCGCCCTGGAGGGCATCCCGGCGGCCTTCGACAACATGATCGCGGGCAAGGGCGGCCGGGCCCTGGTGGTGTTCTGACGGTCAGCCGACCTTCTCGGGTCGCGGCTCCCCGGCCGCGACCCGCCTCGTCCGCCCGCGCGCCCGGGACCGGGACACCGCCACCCCCGCGAGGCACAGCGCCCCGCCCACCAGCGTGAGCACCCCCGGCACCTCACCGAGCGCCAGCCAGGACATGAGCACGACCAGGGCCGGAACCGCGTACGTCGTCGCGCCCATCCGGCCGGCGGTGGTCCGGGCGAGGGCGTAGGCCCAGGTGGTGAAGGCCAGCGCGGTCGGGAAGAGGCCCAGATATACCATGTCGAGGGTCGCCGAGGCCGGTGCGTGGGCGGCCTCGCTCACCAACTGCCCCGCGAACGGCAGACAGACCACGGCACCGACGAGACACCCGAAGGTCGTCACCTGCAGCACACTGGCCTGCCCCAGGGCGGGCTTCTGCGCCACGACCCCGGAGGCGTAGGCCACGGCGGCGAGCAGACACAGCACCACCCCGAGCACCGAGGACCCGCCCCCGGCCGACATCGACAGACCCACGGTCACGGCACCGGCGAACGAGACGGCCATCCCCGCCAGCAGCCGGGGCGGCATCGGGTCGCCGAGCAGGCGGGCACCGAGCAGGGCTATCAGCAGCGGGCCGACGTTCACGACGAGGGCCGCCGTACCGGCGTCCACCTGCCGCTCGCCCCAGTTCAGGGCGACCATGTAGAACCCGAACCAGAGGAGCCCGGAGAGCCCGATTCCCCGCCAGGCCGACCTCGGCGGCAGCCCCTCCCGCCGTACGACGCAGAGGACGACCAGCGCGAGGGCACCGGCGAGCAGCCGTCCCAGCGCCAGCGCCCCCGGCGAGTAGGCGTCCCCCGCACTGCGGATCGCCACGAACGCGGAGGCCCAGAGCACGACGGTGACGACGGCGGCGCCGGCGGGGAGGAACCGGTGGAGTGGGGCGGTACGCATCATGCTCCTGAGGCTGGATAACGGGGTCGAACGGGACTGGCGGGAATCGGACGGGGCGCCGGGGCGCGGATCGGCCGTGAACGGGGCGGGTATCGGCTGCGCGCGGGCTGCGGCGCGTTGCGCGGGTGCGACGACTGCACCTCCCAGGGGCGCGGGGAACCGCGCGCCCAGTCACCGCGCACCCCCACTCGGCGGGCCGGCGCGTGCCCACCCGTAGCCGAACTCATCGCAGGGCACCGGAGGGAATGCCCAGCAGAGCGTCCAACTCCCGCTCCCCCGACGGCGTCACTCTCACGGCCCGCTCGGAGCCGATGCGCACGCACCACCCCGCCTCCAGCGCGTGCCGACACAACGCGGCCCCCGCAACGCCCGCGAGATGGGGACGCCGTTCGGTCCAGTCCAGGCACGCCCGGGCGAGCGGTCGGCGCCCCGCGCGGTCGAGGGGGATCCCCGCCCTGCCGAACCACTCCAGCCCCGCCTCCGTCAGCGCGAATCCGGTGTCCTGCTGAAGAAGTCCCCGCGCGGTCAGCGCATCCGTGACCGCGATGCCGAGTCGCCCGGCGAGATGGTCGTAGCAGGTACGGCCCCGGGCCATCGCGGAGCCCGCGCTCGACTCGCGCAGGCCGCGTGGGGGCCGCCGCACGGCCGCCGGAGGAACCTGCGCGGCGAGATCCTCGACGAGTTGTGCCACCCGCGCGCCGGCCAGCCGCACATACCGGTGCCGCCCCTGCCGCTCCTGCGCGAGCAGCCCGCCCGCGACCAGCTTGCCCAGGTGCTCGCTCAGTGTGGACGCGGCGACCCCGGCGTGCCGGGCCAGTTCCCCGGCGGTCCAGGCCCGCCCGTCCAGCAGGGCCAGCAGGCACGCGGCCCGCGTCTCGTCGGCGGCCAGCGAGGCGAAGGCGGCGAGGCCGGCGGCCCGGGAGTCCTTGGCGGTCATGCACCCAGCATGGAACATCGACGCTTCGGCGACGGCCGAAGGATCCCTACACGCGCTGCCGCACCTGCTCGTAGTGCTGCGCCAGACCGTCGAGCAGCGCCGTCAGTCCCGTCTCGAAGGCCCGCTCGTCGATCTTCTCCTGCTGCTCGGCGAGCAGGTGCGCCTGCCCGAGGTGAGGGTAGTCGGCGGGGTCGTACGCGCTCGCGTCGTCCACGAAGCCCCCGGCGAAGGAGCCGAGCGCGGAGCCCATGATGAAGTACCGCATCAGCGCGCCGATGGAGGTGGCCTGCGCGGGCGGCCAGCCGGCGTCGACCATCGCGCCGTACACCGCGTCGGCCAGCCGCAGGGCGGCGGGGCGGCGGCCGGGTCCGCGGGCGAGGACCGGAACGATGTTCGGGTGGGCGCGCAGGGCCGCCCGGTAGGAGACGGCCCAGTCGTGCAGCGCGGTCCGCCAGTCCCGGCCGTCCTCGAACATCGACAGGTCGACCAGCGCGCTCACCGAGTCGGCGACCACCTCGAGGATCTCGTCCTTGGTGCGGAAGTGGTTGTAGAGCGAGGGCCCGCTCACCCCCAGCTCGGCGGCGAGCCGCCGGGTGGAGACGGCCGCCAGGCCCTCCCGGTCCACGAGTTCCCGGGCCGTCTCGACGATCCGGTCGGTGCTGAGGAGGGGCTTGCGCGGTCGGGCCATGGCGCACATAGTAGGGCTGCAACCGGAAACTAGCAGTGCTAATTTAAATGTCCGGCTTTCAAGATACATCTGGTGTGGGGTGATCTCGTGGTGAACCTGGGGCTCAGCGAGGAACAGGCGGCCGTGCGGCAGCTAGCCCGGGACTTCGTGGAGCGCGAGATCGCCCCGCACGTGGTCGCCTGGGACCGGGCCGAGGAGGTCGACCGGGGCATCGTGAAGAAGCTCGGCGAGGTCGGCTTCCTCGGTCTGACCGTCGACGAGGAGTACGGCGGCTCGGGCGGCGACCATCTCGCGTACTGCCTGGTCACCGAGGAGCTGGGGCGCGGGGACTCCTCGGTCCGCGGAATCGTCTCGGTGTCCCTGGGGCTGGTCGCCAAGTCGATCGCGGCCTGGGGGAGCGAGGAGCAGAAGCGGCGCTGGCTGCCGGGGCTGACCGCCGGCGAGTACGTGGGCTGCTTCGGCCTCACCGAGCCCGGCACCGGCTCGGACGCGGGCAACCTCGCCACACGGGCGGTGCGCGACGGCGACGACTACGTCGTCAACGGCACCAAGATGTTCATCACGAACGGCACCTGGGCCGATGTCGTCCTTCTCTTCGCCCGCTCCACGGACGCCCCCGGGCACAGGGGCGTCTCCGCCTTCCTGGTACCCACCGACACCCCCGGCCTGACCCGCCGCACCATCCACGGCAAGCTCGGCCTGCGCGGCCAGGGCACCGCCGAACTGGTCCTGCAGGACGTCCGGGTGCCGGCCTCGGCGCTGGTCGGCGAGGAGGGCAAGGGCTTCTCCGTCGCCATGTCCGCGCTGGCCAAGGGGCGGATGTCGGTCGCCGCCGGCTGCGTCGGCATAGCCCAGGCGGCGCTGGACGCGGCCGTGCGGTACGCCGGGGAGCGCGAGCAGTTCGGCAGGTCCATCGCCCACCATCAGCTGGTGCAGGAGCTGATCAGCGACATCGCCGTGGACGTGGACGCGGCCCGGCTGCTGACCTGGCGGGTGGCCGACCTGATCGACCGCGGGCAGCCGTTCGCCGTCGAGTCCTCCAAGGCCAAGCTGTTCGCCTCCGAGGCCGCCGTGCGCGCCGCCAACAACGCCCTCCAGGTCTTCGGCGGCTACGGCTACATCGACGAGTACCCGGCCGGCAAACTCCTGCGCGACGCCCGCGTGATGACCCTCTACGAGGGCACCAGCCAGATCCAGAAGCTGCTCATCGGGCGGGCCCTGACCGGCGTCTCCGCCTTCTGAGTACGTTCCCTGAGTATCTCGGCGGATGTGGCGCGGGCCGCGTGCGCCGATGATCGTCGCCATGAGTGACACATCGGTCAAACAGCAGAGCACGGCCGCCTTCTACGGCCAGGCCGTCGCGTCCTTCGCGGTCGCCATGGCGGCCACCGCCATCGGCATCTTCCGGCTGAACGCCGACGCCTGGGTCCGGGCCTTCCTGGCCATCGCCGTCCTCTACCTCGTCACCTCCGCATTCACGCTCGCCAAGGTGGTCCGGGACCGCCAGGAGGCCGGACAGATCGTCAGCCGCGTCGACCAGGCCCGGCTGGAGAAGCTGCTCGCCGAGCACGACCCCTTCGAGAAGCTGTGAAGAGCGCCGAGCGGCCACGCTAAGCGCCCGCTCACCGTGGGCGGTATGGTGGTGCTCCTGTCACCGAGAGGGGCGAGCGAGCGATGAGTACGGTGGAGGAGACGGCCGGCGGCGAGGTCGAGCCGTGGGAAGAGGTCACCCCTGACGCGGCCCGGCGGCTGCTCGTCGCCGCCGTGGAGGCCTTCGCCGAGCGCGGCTACCACGCGACGACGACCCGCGACATCGCGGGCCGCGCCGGCATGAGCCCGGCCGCGCTCTACATCCACTACAAGACCAAGGAAGAGCTGCTCCACCGGATCAGCCGGATCGGCCACGACAAGGCCCTGGGCATCCTGCGTACGGCGGCCCGGCGCGAGGGCACCGCCACGGAGCGGCTCGCCGACGCCGTCAGCTCCTTCGTCCGCTGGCACGCCGGGCGGCGCACCACCGCGCGGGTCGTCCAGTACGAACTCGACGCGCTCGGCCCCGAGGCCCGCGCCGAGATCGTCGCGCTGCGCCGGCAGGTGGACGCCGAGGTGCGCGGGATCATCGAGGACGGCGTGGCCTCGGGCGAGTTCCAGGTGCTGGATGTGCAGGGCACCACGCTGGCCGTGCTGTCGCTGTGCATCGACGTGGCCCGCTGGTTCACGGTGGACGGGCCGCGCACTCCCGAGCAGGTCGGCGCGCTCTACGCCGACCTCGTGCTGCGGATGGTGGGCGCCGCGTAGGGCGCCCCACCTCGGCTCAGCGGTGGTACCCCGGGCTCAGAGGTAGTACCGGGCCACCGACTCCGCGACGCACACCGGCTTGTCGCCGCCCTCGCGCTCCACGGTGAAGGCGACGGTCACCTGCACGCCGCCCGGGACGTCCTCGACGCCGCTGATCGTCCCGGTGGCGCGCAGCCGGGAGCCGACGGGCACGGGTGCGGGGAAACGAACCTTGTTCGTCCCGTAGTTGACGCCCATCTTCACGCCCTCGACCTTGATCAGCTGCGGTCCGAAGAGCGGAATCAGCGACAGGGTCAGATAGCCGTGGGCGATGGTGGTCCCGAACGGCCCCGCGGCGGCCTTCTCCGGATCCACGTGGATCCACTGGTGGTCCCCGGTGGCCTCGGCGAACAGGTCGATCCGCTTCTGGTCGACCTCCAGCCAGTCCGTGTGGCCCAGTTGCTCGCCCACGGCGGCCCTCAGCTCGTCGGGGGAGGTGAAGGTCCTCGGTTCTGCCATGTTCCCGGCCTCTCGCTCGCATGTCTAAGCAACTGCTTAGCATGCTCGGGTCCGGGGCCCCTGTCAACGGACCGGGACCGACCGGGTCGGTAGTGTCTGAGGAGTGCCCCAGATTCCCGAGAAGATCCACGAGCTGACCGTCGGCCAGTTGTCCGCACGCAGCGGCGCGGCCGTCTCCGCCCTGCACTTCTACGAGTCCAAGGGCCTGATCAGCAGTCGCCGCACCGCCGGCAACCAGCGCCGCTACACCCGTGACACGCTGCGCCGCGTGGCCTTCGTCCGCGCGGCCCAACGGGTCGGCATCCCCCTCGCCACGATCCGCGGGGCCCTCGCCGAACTCCCCGAGGAACGCACGCCGACCCGCGAGGACTGGGCGCGTCTTTCGCAGGTGTGGCGCTCGGAACTGGAGGAACGCATCAAGCAGCTCAACCGTCTCCGGGACCACCTCACGGACTGCATCGGATGCGGGTGCCTGTCCCTGGACACGTGTGTGCTGTCCAACCCGGACGACGTCTTCGGGGAGCGGCAGGCCGGATCGAGGCTGATGGCGGAGCGGAGGTAGGGGCTGCCTCCGTCCGCCCTCCGGGTGAGTCCGCGGGCGCCTCGGCCTACTCGAACTCGGTCCCGCCCTTCCGCGTCAGGTACGCGGGACTCACCGCCTTGGCGATCGCCCGCCCCCCGGTCACCGGGCTGTACCGCTCCACCGCAGGCCGTATCACCACGCCCTCCCGCAGATGCAGCCCCCGCCCGGACACGGTCTCCCGTCCGCTCGCGAACTCCAGCACCCTTCCGATGTCGTACGGCCCGGAGTACAGCCGGGGCACCAAGGGCAGCTCCCCCTCCAGCACCTCGGCCGGGTCCAGCCAGCGCAGCGCCCCGTCGATCTCCGCGGACACGTCGAACACCGCGTAGCCCAGCGTCTCCCGCCGCCCGTCGGCCCCGTACGCCAGGTCCTGCACCCCGGCGCCGTACACCTCCCCGAAGACGCCGATCCGGCGTGCCCCGAGCCGCTCGGCCAGCCGGGCCGCCGACTCGGCGACCCCGTGCCCGCGCACCGCCCGCCAGTACAGGTTCCGCGGATCCTCCCGCAGCGCCAGGGACTTCGCCCCGAAGCCCTTGGAGGACACGAACACCCTCCCCCGAGCTCGCGCCCCCGCTCCAGCAGGGGAGACCCCCATCTCTCCGGCCACATAGGTCAGCAGGCACGCCGAACCGTGCAGCTTCTCCGTCAGGACGACCGGCTCACCCGGAGCGAAGATGTCCGGGTAGCGCTGGATGTTCTCGATGTCGACCCAGGGCAGGAGGTCCGGCGCCGACTCCACCTCCCCGTTCATCGTCGGCGGGATCGGCGGCACCCACTTGGTGATGCCCAGCCGCTCGGCGAAGTCGGTCCCGTCGGCCGCGGCCCGCGCCAGATCGACGTCGGCCAGCGCCTTCGGCCGGCACACGATGCCCTGCGACAGCTCACCCCGCAGCCGCACCGCCTTGACCCGGTTGGCGTCGCCGCCCGCCAGCCGCCCGGTCAGCCCCAGCTCCTCGATCAGCCCGGACGGAAGCACGGACTGCTCGGGGATGTAGACGGCGGCTTCGCCGGTGCGGTACGCACCCTTGGCGACGACGGCCCGGTACAGGCCCACCTGGGCCAGCTCGAGCGCGTCGGCGTTCGGGTGTTCGTGGACGGTCAGCACTTCGGCGGTGACGCGCAGCGTCGACATGGGGGATTCCTCGGTTCCTCAGCTCGGTTTCATCGCCTCCCACTGTCCGGACGCGAAACGGGTGGAGCGAACGGATTTGAGGCTGCTAACGTCACGATCTTCGGTCGGCGGCGACGCCGGGCCCGGAGTACCGAACGGGATCAACTTCCATGCCCACACCGGACCTTGCCGCCGCCCTCGCGGACATCGACACCGTCTTCAACGGGTTCGCCAGTCCCACCGAGACCGGCTGCGAGCGCTGCCTCGCACCCGAGGAGACGGCCTGTCTGCGCACGCCGTACACCCGCCTCCCGCCCGACCTGCTGCGCCGCTTCGTCCACAAGGTGCCCGACCACTTCGAGGACCACGCCGCCGTGATGCGTCGCCTGCTGCCCCAGTGCGCCCGGGCGATGGCCGACGGCAGCCCGGACGGCGTCGGCTGGGAGCCGCACGGCCTGAGCCGGGTGGACTGGCCCTCCTGGCCCACGGAGCAGGCCACGGCCGTCGAGGCGTTCGTGCTCGCCTGGTGGCAGGACGTGCTCACCACGCCCGAGCCGCCGTACCCCGTCCAGGACGTGTTCGAGACGTGCGGCTCGATCCTGCGCGCGATGGCCCCGCTGCTCGACCGCTGGGAGGCGCATCCCGTCGCCGACACCCATCTCGCCGGCTGTGCGGACTCGTGGCTGTACGACCTGGTCACCGACCACTGGCCGTTCACCTGGTGGATCCGGGACGACGAGGCCTCGGGCGTCGCGGAGCTGCAGTCCTGGCTCGCCCGGCACGCGTCCTACCGGTTGCGCGCCCAGGGCGAGGAGGACCTGGCGATCCGTGCCCGGCTCGTCGGCCTGCCCTACGAGGAGCGCTGGAACGACCCGTACTGGAGCAGACCCTCCGTCACCAACTGAGCGCTGTCCGCGGCCCGTTCACCGTCCGGCAACAACAGCGTGTCCTCCAGGCCGATCCGGGTGGCGAGGCCAAGGCGCCCGGCCAGTCTCAGCACCGGCCAGGTGCCGCCCTCCTCCCCGTGCAGCAGGACCGGGCGGCCGTGTGCCCCGCCGAGGCCGGTCAGCAGGGCGTGCGCCGAGGCCTCGGCGGTCGCCGGGTCCGGGTCGGTGACCTCCGCGAGGACCCGCAGGACCCTCGGCCCGAGCGGCGAGGCGGCGAACCGGGCGGCTCCGTCGGTGCCGGACCAGACGCCCGCCTCGACCCCGATGCCCATGGCCAGGAGTTGCCCGGCGACCTCCTCGGCGCCCGGCTCATGCCAGTTGACGGAGGCGAAGTCGGGCAGCACCGACCAGCCGCGCACCCGGTCCAGCCGTGCGGCCGGGTCGGGCTCGGCCCAGGCGCCGGTGGTCACCCCGACCGGCACCGTGACCCGCTCCCGGATCGCCTCGAGCGTGGGTGCGAGGACCCGGGGGGACAGACTGTCGTGGCCGCACGGCGTCTTCGGGTGGACATGGACCTCCGTGGCCCCGGCCGTGACGGCCTCCGCCGCGGCCCGCGCCAACTCCCGCGGGGACAGCGGCACCACTGCTCCGTCGGCGGCCGAGCGGCGGCCGTTGAGACAGACCTGCACCATGTCTCGATGGTGCCAGTCACCACTGACAGTGCCCCCGGCAGGACCTCGCAGGGGGTGCGGCATCCCCGGCGCACCCCCCGGTTCCACCCCCTTGTCGATCAGGCCGACATGAGCAGCCGTCCATGCCTGGCGTACGCCAGCGCCTGGGGCGTGAGCACGGGCCGGGGCACCAGGATCCCGCAGTCCGTGCAGACCGGACCGGACGAGGGCTCGTGGTCCAGGCCGTACTTCCACACGAGGTGCTCACCGCCGCACACCGGGCAGGCCGAGCCCGGTTCGCGGTTGAGTGCGGCGATCAGCCGGCGCAGCACCTCGGCCAGGGGCTCGTCCGGGTGGACGCGCGGGTCGTCGCACCAGGCGACCCCGAAACCGCCCCAGGTCAGCCGGTGCCAGTCGTCCACGCTGCCCGGCCGGCGCAGCCCGTCGTGCTTCTCCTTCTTGCGGCGCTCGGCGAACTCGCCCTCATAGCCGAGCCACACCGCCCGCGCCTCCTCCAGCTCCTCCAGTGCGGCCACGAGCCGCACCGGATCGGGGGACCGGTCCTCCGGACCGAAACCGGCCCGGGAGCACAGATGGTCCCAGGTCGCACGGTGCCCGTAAGGAGCGAACCGCTCCAGGCACTTGCGCAGTGAGTAGCGCCGCAGCGCCAGATCGCACCGCGGATCTCGCACCTGTCTCGCGAGACTTCGGAATCCGGCCATTGCCCTGCACCTCCGTCACACCTGCGTCCGCACTTCGGTCACTTCGGCGTCGCCGTACGGGTTCCGCGCGACGTCGCCGAGTAGACGTGTCGACACGGAATTCGGCTCCATCCGATTTCCGATGCCCTCCCATAAGGCGCCCCGGGTTGACCGCTTGGCATCGGCCCCAACGACTCCAATAGTTGACGCACGTTCATCTTCCATCCCGGGGATACCGGCGGTAACGTCCGGCCCACCCCCGTCGGGAGGAGCTGCCATGCCACGGCGCACCCCACGCAACGTGTTGTTCGACAAACGGAGAACTCCCCGCACGCTCACCGGGTTCCTGAAGACGGCATCCGTATGCGTCCTCATCGCAGGTCTTCTCTCCCCGCTCACCCGGGCGGCGGCCGAGGGCGCCACGGCTTCGAACGACTACTGCGGCGGCCAGTGCTCGGACATCCTGCCGCCCGGCGAGAACGGCAACGCGACGCTCGCCCAGATCCTGCTCAACCAGGCCTTCGGCACCCAGCCCTCGCACGCCGAGGACCAGCTCGGCCCCTACGCCAACCTGGCGACCGGCTACTCGGGACTCACCGACGCCAAGATCAACACGTTCTTCAACGACGCCTCCTTCGGCGTCCCTTCCGACCAGGTCGCCTCCACCGAGAAGCCCGCCGGCCGCGGCGACGTGACGATCGTCCGCGACAAGAAGGCCGGTGTGCCGCACATCACGGGCACCACCCGGTACGGCACCGAGTTCGGCGCCGGGTACGCGGCCGCCGAGGACCGGCTGTGGCTGATGGACGTCTTCCGGCACGTGGGCCGCGGACAGCTGACCTCCTTCGCGGGCGGCGCGACCGCCAACCAGGGCCTTGAGCAGGAGTTCTACCGCAACGCGCCGTACACCGAGGCCGACCTGCAGGCCCAGATCGACAACGCCGTCGCCCGCAACGGCGCCCGCGGCCGGCAGGCCCTCGCCGACGCCAACGCCTACCTGGACGGCGTCAACGCCTACATCGACGCCTCCGACAGCGGCCGTTACTTCCCCGGCGAGTACGTCCTGACCGGACACAAGGACTCGATCACCAACGCCGGCACCATAGACCACTTCAAGATCACCGACATGGTGGCGCTGGCCTCCGTCATCGGCTCCCTGTTCGGCTCCGGCGGCGGTGGCGAGGTCAACAACGCCCTCTCGCTGATCGCCGCCCAGTCCAAGTACGGCGTGGCACAGGGCACCGGGGTCTGGGAGTCCTTCCGCGAGCGCAACGACCCCGAGGCCGACCTCACGGTGCACAACGGCGAGAGCTTCCCCTACGCCACCGAGCCCGGCGACCCCAAGGGCGAGGCGCTGCCCGACGCCGGCTCGGTGACCCAGGAGCCGCTCGTCCACGACCGCACCGGCAGCGCGGCCACCGCCGACGCCAGGAGCGCCTCGACCACCGCCGCGAACGCCACCCTCAGCTCCGCCAGGCGCGGCATGTCCAACGCCCTCGTGGTCAGCGGCACGTACACGGCGAGCGGCCACCCGATCGCCGTCTTCGGGCCGCAGACCGGCTACTTCGCCCCGCAGCTGCTCATGCTCCAGGAGATCCAGGGCCCGGGGATCAGCGCGCGCGGCGCCTCCTTCGCGGGCCTGAGCATGTACGTCGAACTGGGCCGCGGCCAGGACTACTCCTGGAGCGCGACCACGTCGGGCCAGGACATCATCGACACCTACGCCGTCGAGCTGTGCCAGGACGACTACCACTACCTGTACCACGGCACCTGTACGGCCATGGACAAGATCGAGCAGAAGAACGCCTGGTCGCCGACCGTGGCCGACGGCACGGCGGCGGGCTCGTACACGATGCGGGTGTGGCGCACGAAGTACGGACCGGTGGAGTACCGCGCCACCATCGGCGGCAAGAAGGTCGCCTACACCACCCTGCGCTCCTCCTACCTGCACGAGGCCGACTCGATCATCGGCTTCCAGATGCTGAACGACCCCGACTGCGTGAAGGGCCCGAAGGACTTCCAGAGCGCGGCCCAGCACATCAACTACACCTTCAACTGGTTCTACGCCGACTCCCAGCACACCGCGTACTACAACAGCGGTGACAACCCGGCCCGGGCGAGCGGCGTCGACGCCGAGTTCCCGGTCTGGGCGCAGCCTGCGTACGAGTGGCGCGACTGGGACCCGGTCACCAACACGGCCGACTACACGCCGGCCTCCGCGCACCCCAACTCCGTCGATCAGGACTACTACGTCTCCTGGAACAACAAGCAGGCCAAGGACTACACGACCGCGTCCTGGGGCGACGGGTCCGTGCACCGCGGCAACCTGCTCGACGACCGGGTGAAGAAGCTGGTCGCGGCCGGCGGGGTGACCCGCACGAAGCTGGTGCAGGCCATGGCGGACGCGGCCCTCACCGATCTGCGCGCCGAGGACGTGCTGCCGAAGCTGCTGAAGGTGATCGACTCCTCCCCGGTGACCGACTCCACGGCCGCCGCCGCGGTGAGCAGGCTCCAGGCGTGGGTGACGGCGGGCGCCAAGCGCACGGAGACCTCGGCGGGTTCGAAGACGTACGCAGGCGCCGACGCGATACGCATCCTGGACGCCTGGTGGCCGCTGCTGGTGAAGGCGGAGTTCGAACCGGGCCTCGGCAGCGACCTGTACACCGCGCTCACCGGCAACCTGCCCGTGGACGAGGCCCCGTCCGCCGGTCACGGCCCGACCGGCTCGCACGCCGGAAGCTCCTTCCAGTACGGCTGGTGGAGCTATGTCGACAAGGACATCCGGGCGGTGCTCGGTGAGTCCGTGCAGGGCGGCCTCGCGCAGAAGTACTGCGGCGGGGGCAGCCTCGGCTCCTGCCGGGACGTCCTGGTCAGCACCCTGAAGCAGGCGGTCGGCCTGACCGCCGCCCAGGTCTATCCGGGCGACGACCAGTGCTCGGCCGGCGACCAGTGGTGCGCCGACTCGATCGTCCAGCGCACCCTGGGCGGCATCAAGCACGGCAGGATCAGCTGGCAGAACCGGCCGACCTTCCAGCAGGTCGTGGAGTACACCTCGCACCGGTGAGGTGACGCCGGCGGCGGGTCAGGTGATACGGCCCGCCGCCAGCACCACCCGCGCCAGCTCCGGATGCACGATGTCGCTGTGCGCCCCGGCCGGCGGGCCCCCGCGGTGGACGACCGCGGCCGCGTCGACGTTCACGCAGCCCGATGCGGGCAAGGGCCCGCGCAGGGCCGCGGCGAGGTCGAGGCCGACGGTGCCCGGCACCGCCTTGACCCCGTCGTGGCCCATGGCTCCCCACCGCGCGCCCAGCATCCTCCCGAGGTCGGACCCGGCGACCGACCGGTCGTCGTCCGACATCCGGGAGGCCATCGGGTAGAAGGTGCCGAGCGCCGCGTCGAAGTGCGAGTAGCAGCACACCAGGGGCCCGTCGATCCGCTTCTGCCGGTCCTTGAGCGCGCCCGCCGTGTCCGCGTCGTGCGGCAGCCGGGCGGCGAACGCATAGTGGGAGAAGGCCCCTTGGAGCAGGGTCACCGACTTCACTGTGCGCACTGTGTCGGGCAGCCCACGCAGCGCGAACGCCACCAGCCGCCCGCCGAAACTGTGCCCGACCAGATGCACCCGCACCTGAGCGGCCGCACCCGCCAGCTGACCGATGACGGGCCCGAGTCCATGCTCGCCCACGGTTCCCGCCCGCCGTTTCATTGTGTAGTACGCCGCCTGCCGCAGCAGTTCCTTGGCGCCGTCCCAGGGGTTCGGCAGGGCGAACTCCTCCCCGGCTTCCGGTGCGCCGAGCCCGGTCAGGACCCGGGCGAACTCCTCGCAGGCGGCGTTCGTGTCCCCGCGAAACACCACGGGCTCACCCTCCTGCGACGTGTCACTGACGGCGAGCGGCCCGGGGGCGTCGACCAGCAGCCGTACCAGCCGCCCGAACTCCGCCAGCTTCTCGTCCTCTCGGGGCTGTTCGTCCAGCATCCGGGCCAGCTGGTCGAGCACGGTGGCCCGGCCCGGGAAGGCCTCGAGCAGGGCGCGCCGGGTGCCCTTGTCCAGCGCCGGGCCGGGTACCGCCTCCGCCGCCACCGCCGCCACGGACCTGGGGAAGTCAGGGATCGGCTCGTCGCAGAACCGCATCGACGGCCAGATCACGCCCACGTACCCGATCCGCGCCTTCGGGGCGAGCTTCGGGATCGGGTCGAAGAAGCCGCGGTACAGCGCGGTGGCGCCCGAACGGTCGTTGTTCCAGCCGTGTGCGAAGACGATCAGGTCACGGACGCCCTGGTCCGTGACCTGCGTCAGCAGCCGGTCGCGTTCGGGGCCGTCCACGTCCCCGTCCGCGTCGAAGGTCAGCTCCCAGTAGGGAGTCACGCTCATCCCCGGATCCGCCATGCCAGGCTCCCTCGTCCCCCCGAAACGATGCGATGTGGGCGTATCGTCCTGCGGTGGGGCAGAGTTGGCCATACCGTGCGGGTCACTTGTAGAGCAGATATTCCTCCCGGACCGTCCGGAACGCCGCCAGCTCCTCCTGCCAGGCGCCGACCACCTCCTCCGGGCCGGCCCCGGCGTCGATCATCGTCCGCACCCGGGTGGAGCCGGTGAGCTTGTCGATCCAGTTGTCCGGGCGCCAGGCGAAGCCGTCCCAGACCTTCCTGGCGGTCACCAGCAGCGCGACCCCGGTGCGCACGGGGTCGTAGGCCGCCCGGTCGTGCACATGGATCTGCACGCCCCCGACGGTCTTGCCCTGGAACTTGGAGAAGGTGGGGGCGAAGTACGCCTCCCGGAACCGCGCACCGGGCAGCCCGAGTTCGTTGACGGCGGCGGCCCACCGCCCGTCGATGCCATCGGCGCCGAGGAGTTCGAAGGGCCGTGTCGTGCCCCGCCCCTCGGAGAGGTTGGTCCCCTCGAACATGCAGGTGCCCGGGTACACCAGCGCGGTGTCCGGAGTCGGCATGTTCGGGCTCGGCGGCACCCAGGGCAGGCCGGAGGCGTCGTAGAACCGCGTGCGCTTCCAGCCCGTCATCACTACGGTCTCCAGCGGGACGGCCACGGCCAGGAACTCCTCGTTGAACAGCCGGGCCAGCTCGGCGACCGTCATGCCGTGCGCCTGCGCGATCGGCTGCCGGCCCACGAACGTGGCGAACTCCTTGTGGAGTACGGGCCCTTGGGCCGAGCGGCCGGTGATCGGGTTCGGCCGGTCGAGTACGACGAACCGCTTGCCCGCGAGCTGGGCCGCCTCCATGCAGTCGTACAGCGTCCAGATGTACGTGTAGAAGCGTGCCCCCACGTCCTGGATGTCGAAGACGACCGTGTCGACGCCGGAGGCGGTGAAGACGTCGGCCAGCGGCCCGCCGCTCTTCAGGTAGGTGTCGTAGACCGGCAGGCCGGTGGCCGGGTCGTCGTAGCGGCCCTCGGAGCCGCCGGCCTGGGCGGTGCCGCGGAAGCCGTGTTCGGGGCCGAAGACTGCCGTCAGCGTGACGCGGGCGTCGGCGTGCATGACGTCGACGATGTGGCGGGCGTCTCGTGTGATGCCGGTGGGGTTGGTGACCATGCCGACCTTCTGGCCGGACAGAAGGCGGTATCCGTCGGCTGCGAGGCTTTCGAAGCCCGTGCGGAGGCGGTGGTCGGCTGCGACCGCGGGTGTTGCCGCGAGTGAGGCCGTGGCTGTGGCCGTGGCGAGTAGGGCTCTTCTGGACAGGCGCATGTGAGTGACCTCCACGGTGAGCGCTCCCGCGGGCAGTGTGGCAGCCTGCGGACCGGATGGGGCTTGTCGTGCAGTTCCCCGCGCCCCTGGCGGGACGGCCCTTCCCTAGTCACATACCGACTGGTTAGTCTGGCGGCGCCAGAGCCGACGCGCGCCGCGCGAAGTCGTGTCGAAGGAGACCGATGGTGGAAGCCGTGCAGGATGCGGGAGTGGTCGTCACCGGAGCGGGCGGTGGGATCGGGGCCGCGCTGGCCCGCAGGTTCGCCGCCGAGGGCGCCCGGGTGGTCGTCAACGACCTGGACGCCGGCAAGGCGAAGGCGGTCGCCGAGGAGATCGGCGGGATCGCCGTGCCGGGCGATGCCTCCGCGATCGTCGGCGACGCCCGTGACGCGCTCGGCGGCACCGTGGACGTCTACTGCGCCAACGCGGGCGTCGCCTTCGAGGACGCGGCTGCCGGCGAGCCGCTCGACGAGCGGTCCTGGGCGCTGTCCTGGGACGTCAACGTGATGGCCCACGTCCGCGCGGCCCATGCGCTGCTGCCCGACTGGCTGGAGCGCGGTCGCGGCCGGTTCGTCTCCACCGTCTCGGCCGCCGGGCTCCTCACCATGATCGGAGCCCCCTCCTACAGCGTCACCAAGCACGGCGCGCTGGCCTTCGCCGAGTGGCTGTCGCTCACCTACCGCCACCGGGGGGTGAAGGTGCACGCCATCTGTCCCCAGGGCGTCCGCACCGACATGCTGGCCGCCACCGGCAGCGCGGGCGACCTGGTGCTGCGGCCGACCGCGATCGACCCGGAGGCCGTCGCCGACGCCCTGTTCCGGGGCATCGAGGAGGACCGCTTCCTGATCCTGCCGCACCCCGAGGTCGCCGAGTACTACCAGGCGCGGGCCGCCGCCCCCGACCGCTGGCTGGCCGGCATGAACCACATCCAGCAGAAGTGGGAGGCCGGCCGGTGAGCGACTCCCCGTACGCGGCCCGGCCCTGGCTGGCCCTCCTCAACGACGCCCAGCGCGCCCCGGTCCACCCCGCCGACTCCCTCGTGCACGCCCTGCGCGGCGCGGTGGCCGAGGCACCCGACCGCACCTTCCTCGCCTACTTCGACGCCCGGCTCAGCTACCGCGAGGTGGACGAGCTGAGCGACGCGGTGGCCGCCCACCTCGCCGAGCGCGGTCTGGAGCGGGGCGACCGGGTCGCCGTCCTGCTGCAGAACTCCCCGCACTTCGTCCTGGCCCTCCTCGGCGCCTGGAAGGCGGGCGCGACCGTCGTACCCGTCAATCCCATGTACAAGTCGGGCGAGGTCGCCCATGTCCTGCGGGACGGCGAGGTGGCCGCGCTGATCTGCTCCGACCGGGCCTGGGAGTCGTACCTGCGGGACACCGCCGCCGATTCGCCGGTGCGGATCGTGCTCACCGGGTGCGAGCTGGACTTCCAGACGCGCGGCGACACGCGCGTGCTCACCTTCGAGCGGCTGCCGAAGGCTCCCGACGCCGACGACCTCCTGGCCGTCGCCCGGCAGGGCGGCCGGGCACCCGAGGGCCGCGAGCCGCGCCCCGAGGACATCGCCCTGATCAGCTACACCTCCGGCACCAGCGGCACCCCGAAGGGCGCCACGAACACGCACGGCAACATCATGCACAACGCCGAGCGTCAGCGGACGGGGCTCGCACTGCCCGAGGCGCCCGTCTACTACGCGCTCGCCCCCCTGTTCCACATCACCGGGATGGTGTGCCAGTTCGGCGCCTGCGTGGCCAGCGCGGGCACCCTGGTGCTCACCTACCGCTTCGAGCCCGGTGTCGTCCTGGAGGCGTTCGCCGAGCACCGTCCGCACTACACGGTCGGCCCGTCCACCGCCTACATGGCGCTGGCCGCCCACCCGGACGTCACCCGCGAGCACTTCACCTCCTTCGTGAACATCTCCTCGGGCGGCGCCCCCGTGCCGCCGGCCCTGGTGGAGAGGTTCCGCGAGCGCTTCGGGCCGTACATCCGCGTCGGCTACGGCCTCACCGAGTGCACCGCCCCCTGCGCCTCCGTCCCGCCCGGCCTGGAGGCGCCCGTCGACCCCGTGTCCGGAACGCTGTCGGTCGGCCTGCCCGGCGCCGACACGCTCGTGCGCATCGTGGACGACCGGGGCGAAGAGGTCCTCCTCGGCGAACAGGGCGAGATCGTCGTACGGGGCCCCCAGGTGGTGCCCGGCTACTGGCGGCGCCCCGAGGCCACCGCCGAGACCTTCCCGGACGGCGAGCTGCGCACCGGCGACATCGGGTTCATGGACGCACAGGGCTGGCTCTACGTCGTGGACCGCAAGAAGGACATGATCAACGCGTCCGGCTTCAAGGTGTGGCCGCGCGAGGTCGAGGACGTCCTCTACACCCATCCGGCGGTGCGCGAGGCGGCCGTGGTCGGCGTCCCCGACGGCTACCGCGGGGAGACCGTCAGGGCCTACATCAGCCTCCGCCCGGGCGCCGCGGCGGACCCGGACGAACTCGCGGTGTACTGCAAGGAGAGACTGGCCGCGTACAAGTACCCGCGCCAGGTGGAGATCCTGCCCGACCTGCCCAAGACGGCAAGTGGGAAGATCCTCCGGCGGGAGCTGCGCTCCCGCGCCCAGGACAGCGGCGCCGACAGTCAGTAGACACGACGGAAAGGCAGGTGGCGGCAGTGCCCAGGACGACGGACGGAGACGGGACGCCCGTCCCGCAGCGGCTGCTCGACGCCGCCACCCGCCTCTTCGCCGAGCAGGGCTACGACCGCACCTCGGTGCAGGAGATCGTGGAGGCGGCCGGCGTCACCAAAGGGGCGCTGTACCACTACTTCGGCTCCAAGGACGACCTTCTGCACGAGGTGTACGCGCGCGTGCTGCGCGTCCAGCAGGAGCGGCTCGACGCGTTCGCGGACGCGGACGAGCCGATCGAGAAACGGCTCAGGGCAGCGGCCGCTGACGTCGTGGTCACGACGATCGACAACCTCGACGACGCGATGATCTTCTTCCGCTCCATGCACCATCTCAGCCCGGAGAAGAACAAGCAGGTGCGCGCCGAGCGCCGGCGCTACCACGAGCGCTTCCGCGCGCTCGTCGAGGAGGGCCAGCGCGAGGGCGTCTTCTCCACGGCCACCCCCGCCGACCTGGTCGTGGACTACCACTTCGGCTCGGTCCACCACCTGTCGACCTGGTACCGCCCCGGAGGCCCCCTCACCCCCCAGCAGGTCGCCGACCACCTGGCCGACCTGCTGCTGCGGGCACTGCGGCCGTAGGACGGACGGGCGCCGTTCAGCCGATGATCTCCTTGAAGAACAGCACGGCCGAGGCCGCGGCGCCGCCTCCCACGCTCACCGCGACCGGCCACGCATTGCCGGCCAGGGCCGCCAGGACGGTGGCGCCGACGCCGGCCAGCGCGGCGAGCAGGAACACGATGGCGGCGCGCTGAGTGAGCAGCGGGCCGTCCCGGTCGGGCCGCCCACGGTCGGGCTGGGACACCGTCGGACTCCTCACCTGGCGCCGTGGACGGCAGCGCCCACCGGTTCCGGGGGCAGTGTGCTCACGCCGTCCTGGTCCGACAGCCGCCACGGGTCCTGGGCGGGGCGGATGAGCGTGAAGTCGACCCGGCCGTCCGCAAGGACGCGGACGCCGTGCACCGCCGGTGCGGGCAGGCTGTTGTAGTGGAACGGCGTCGAGAAGTAGTAGGCGCCGGTGTCCGGGACGACGACCAGGTCGCCGGGCCGGAGCGACGGCAGCGCGCGGTCGCGGGCCAGCAGGTCGCCGGCGAAGCAGGCGGGCCCCGCGACGTCCTGGCGTACGAGCCGCCCCCGCTTGGCCGTGCCGCACCCCTCGTGCGCCTCGATCCGCAGCGGCCAGGCCTCGGGGCTGAACACGGTCCTGGTGGCGACCTGGACGCCCGCGTGGGTGACGGCGATCGGCCGGCCCCCGGCGCTCTTGGTGTACTCGACGTAAGCGGCCAGGAAGCCGTTCTTGGCGAGGAGCGAACGGCCGAACTCGGTGACGACCCGGTACCTGCCCTCGAAGAGCTTCGGGGCGTGGACCCGCAGCTGCTCGACGTACGTCGCGAACGTGGGCGTCACCTCGTCGTCGGCGAAGTTGACCGGGAGCCCGCCGCCGATGTCGATGCCCGTGACCCGGCCCGGCCCGAAAGCCGCCTCCACCCGGTCGGCGAACTCCACCGCCTGTGCCACCCCGCGAGCCATGAGGTCGAGGGGGCAGCCCTGGGATCCGGTGTGCGTGTGCACCCAGGTCAGCCACGGATACTGGCCGAACGCCCGCACCAGCCGCTCCCGGGTGCCCGGGTCGGTCAGCGGGACGCCGAACTTCGAGGTGCTCGTGGCCGTGCTCATCGCGGCGATGGCGCCGCCGCCGACCTGGCAGTTGAGGCGCACCCCGATCCGCGACGTCGAGGCGCGGTGCGCGAGCAGGCCCTCGATCCGCTCCAGTTCCTGGAAGTTGTCCGCGTTGACGGCCACTCCGAGGGCCAGGGCCCGCTCCAGCTCGGCCCGGGTCTTGGCGGGAGCGTCGAAGACGATCCGCTCGGCGGGGAAGCCGGCCGCCAGCGCCCGGGCCAGCTCGCCCGCGGTCGCGACCTCGCAGCCCATGCCGAGCCGCTCCAGCCCGGCCAGCACGGGCACGAGGCAGTTGGCCTTCGCGGCGAACGTGTGCAGCACGCCGGGCAGTTCCGGCGGGCCGGGGAAGGCGTCGTGCAGGGTCCCGACCGTGGCCGCGACCCCGTCGAGATCGACGAAGGCGGCCAGCAGGGCCCCCTCCGGGTCCAGCAGTCCCTGCCGTACGGCCTCCTGCAGGATGCGTTCACGCCGCGCGGCGGCGGGGGTCACAGCGGTCATGGTGAGCCTTCCGATGTCGGGATCGCGGGGCCCGGGGGAGCGGTCCCCGGGCGCAGTCCCAGGCTCGTCGTCGGGCCCGTCGGCCGTCTTCGTCCGTTCGGCCAAGGCGCCTCTCCCGTGCCGGGCGCCGGACCGCTGCACCGCGCCCCGCGGCCCGGACCGTTGTGCGCGCCCACGAGGACGGCGCCCCTCCTTGGTGCGGGCGGACGAAGGACGGACCGGTCGGCACGGGCGTCACGGGCGTTCCGGCGGTGGCGTTCTCCGGCCCGAGCCGGGTTCTTCCAGCCGTAGTTGCAGCTGGGCCAGCAGGCGGGCGTCCGGGCTGTCGAGGTCGAGCCCCGACACCTTGGCGATCCGGCCCAGCCGGTAGCGCAGGGTGTTGGGATGGAGCGAGAGGCGGCGTGCGGCGGCGGACACGTCACCGAAGTGGTCGAGGTAGGCCCGCAACGTCTCCACGAGACTTCCGCCCTGCTCGGCGTCGCACGCGGCCAGCCGCTCCACCGACGTTCCCGGCGGCAGCCGCACCTCGCGCAGCGCCTCGACCACCTGCAGGATGCCGATGGTGTCCGCCACGTCCTCGACCCGTGCCACGGTACGGGCACCCCCCGGGCAACTGAGAGCCCGCAGAGCCAGCTCGGCGTCACGGCGCGACTCGGCCGCCGCGGCCAGCGCCGGGACCACCTCGCCCAGTCCGACTCCCACCTGCCTGGCGGTCGCGCCGGACAGCTGCGCGGCCAGCGACTTCCCGAGGTTCGTCACCTGCTCACGGGCCTTGTGCACGTCCCGGTCCAGCGCGCCCACCAGGACCAGGGCCCTGCCGCCCGCCGGCACGACCACCAGCCGGTGGCCGAGCACGGCGCAGTGCAGGCTGAGCAGGGCGTACATCCTCGACGGGTCCTCGGTCGGCGCCTGCTCGGGGGATCCGGTGCCGACGCCCACCGCCAGCACCGCGCAGGGCTCCTGCGCCGACAGCGACATGCGCTCGGCCAGCAGTACGGCTGACCCACGCCCCTCCAGCAGTGCACGTGCCGCGTCCTCCACCAGGCGGCTTTCGCCGCCGCGCGTGCGGTGGTGGAGCAGGTGGGCGGCGGCCGCCCGGGACGCGGTGCGCAGGGACTCCGCCGCGTGCGGAGCCAGGGGCCGGCCGGCGACCGCGGCCACCCAGACGGACCCGAGCACCTCGCCGCCCGCGCGGACGGCACACACCAGGCGCTCGGGGTTGTCCCCCTGGGCGGGCCGGTGCAGCACGTCGTCCGTCGTCCACAGGGCGCGGAAGAGCCCCGCCTCCCGCATGGCGGCCACCCGCCGGGGCGGAACGCGCCGCCCCAGGATGGTCAGCCGGCGCATCTCGTCCACGTCCTCCTCGGTCGACGAGTGCGCGAGGACCCGGGACTCCGTGTCCTCGATGGTGACCGAGCCGCCGACCAGGGCGGCCACCGCGTCGGCCAGTCCGTCGAGATCCCCCAGGGCCGGGCCGGGAACCGCGGGCACCGGCGGCATTCCCGCCGAGGCCAGCCCGGCCCGCAGCACGCCCACCAACTGGTCCCACAGACACCAGGCGGTGCGGAACAGCACCGCCGCACCCGCCTCTTCGGCGACCGACCGCAGCGCACCGGCGGCCCGGTCGGGGCGGTCGGGGCCGAACACCACTCCGGTGGCTCCCGCTGCCCCGGCCCGGCGCACGACGTCCAGCGCCTGGGCCGATCCGGCGTCCACGCCGACGGCGAGCAACAGCACCCCCGGCCTGATCTCGGGGTCCAACGGGTCCAGTACGCCGACGCCGCTGACGGGCACCTCCAGTCCGGCCGGTGCCGTGTCCAGTTCCAGGACTCCCGAGCCCACGACGGACAACAGCCGCTCCAGGGTCACCCGGGACTCCGTGGCCCTGCTCCACTCCGGGTGGTCCCGCAGGTCCGTCACGCTTCCCCCCACTCGCCGCTCCGCCGGCCCGGCGGCCGGTCCCGGCAGAGGTACGACACCACAGTCCGGCCGCGCACTCAACGGTGCACCGGAACACGGAAGAAGCACCGGGCGCCGCCGGCACGGGAGGGCGGAGCGGCCCGTGCGGTGCGGAAGCGGTCCGCCCGGGCCGGGCGCGGGGGAGCCGGTGCGGCACGGCAGCGGGACCCGAGCCGGGTGCTCGGGTCCCGTTGCCGTGCCGCACCGGCCGTGCGATCACAGGTACTTCTTCAACTCCCGCCGCGCCAGCGACCGCTGGTGCACCTCGTCCGGTCCGTCGGCGATCATCAGGGTGCGTGCCGCCGCGTACAGCTCGGCCAGCGGGAAGTCCTGGCTCACCCCGCCCGCGCCGTGCAGCTGGATCGCGCGGTCGATGATGTCGACCACCGCGCGAGGCGTGGCGATCTTGATGGCCTGGATCTCCGTGTGGGCGCCCCGGTTGCCGACGGTGTCCATCAGCCAGGCCGTCTTCAGCACCAGCAGCCGCAGCTGCTCCACCGTCACCCGGGCGTCGGCGATCCAGTTGTGGACCACACCCTGCTGGGCGAGCGCCTTTCCGAAGGCCGTGCGGGACACCGCGCGCCTGCACATCAGCTCGATCGCCCGCTCGGCCATGCCGATCAGCCGCATGCAGTGGTGGATGCGGCCGGGGCCGAGCCGGGCCTGGGCGATCGCGAAACCGCCGCCCTCCTCGCCGATCAGGTTCGCCACCGGCACGCGCGCGTGGTCGAAGATCACCTCGGCGTGGCCGCCGTGGTAGTGGTCCTCGTAACCGAAGACCTGCATCGCACGGCTGACGGTGACGCCCGGGGTGTCGCGCGGGACGAGGATCATCGACTGCTGACGGCGGATGTCCGCCCCGTCCGGGTCGGTCTTGCCCATCACGATGAAGATCTTGCAGTCGGGGTTCATCGCCCCGGAGATGTACCACTTGCGGCCGGTGACGACGTACTCGTCCGTGCCGTCGGAGGCCCGTTCGATGTGCGTGGTGATGTTGGTGGCGTCCGAGGAGGCGACATCCGGTTCGGTCATCGCGAACGCCGAACGGATCTCGCCGGCGAGCAGCGGCTCCAGCCACTGCTTCTTCTGCTGCTCGTTGCCGAACTGCGCGAGCACCTCCATGTTGCCGGTGTCCGGGGCCGCGCAGTTGAGGGCCGTGGGCGCGAGCTGCGGGGAGCGGCCGGTGATCTCGGCGAGCGGCGCGTACTGGAGGTTCGTCAGCCCGGCGCCGTACGCGGCGTCCGGCAGGAAGAGGTTCCACAGGCCCTTTCTGCGTGCCTCGGCCTTCAGGTCCTCGACCACGGCCGGGGTGTCCCACGGGGAGTCCAGCGCGGCCCGCTGTTCCTCGGCGACCGCCTCGGCCGGGTACACGTGCTCGTCCATGAAGGCGAGGAGCTTGGCGCGCAGTTCTTCGGTGCGCGCGTCGAACGCGAAGTCCATGTCCGGTCAGCCTTCTTGAAGAGTGGTCAGTCCGTGGTCGATGAACACGGGCACGAGGTCACCGATGCGGTCGAAGCCCTGCCCGACCGTCTGGCCGAGCGTGTAGCGGTAGTGGATGCCCTCCAGGATCACGGCGAGCTTGAACCAGGCGAAGGCCGTGTACCAGGAGACGGCCGAGACATCACGCCCCGAGCGCGCGGCGTACCGCTCGATCAGCTCCTGCGGGGACGGGTGTCCCGGCGCCTCGGCGGTGGTGGAGACGGGCGAGTCGGGCGTGCCCAGCGGCCGGCTGTACATCACCAGCAGGCCCAGGTCGGTGAGCGGGTCGCCGAGCGTGGACATCTCCCAGTCGAGGATCGCCTTGATCGTGTCGTCGTCACCGATCAGGACGTTGTCCAGCCGGTAGTCGCCGTGCACGACGGCCGGGGCGGGGGAGGCGGGCAGCGCACGCCCGAGGGCCGCGTGCAGTTCGTCGATGCCGGACAGCTCGCGGTTGCGGGACGCGTCCAGCTGCTTGCCCCAGCGGCGCAGCTGCCGGTCCAGGAAGCCCTCCGGGCGGCCGAAGTCCTCCAGGCCCACGTCGGCGGGGTCCACCGCGTGCAGCTCGACCAGCGTGTCCACCAGCGACAGCACCGCGTTCCGGGTGCGCTCCTCGCCGAGCCGGGCGAGCTGCTGGGCGGTGCGGTACGGGGTGCCGTCCACGAACTCCATGACATAGAACGGCGCCCCGAGCACCTCATCGTCCTCGCACAGCAGCACCGGGCGGGGGACCGGCACGTCCGTCGGGTGCAGCGCGCTGATCACCCGGTGCTCGCGCTTCATGTCGTGCGCGGTGGCCAGCACATGGCCGAGCGGCGGTCTCCGGACGACCCACTTCGAGGTGCCGTCGGAGAGCGCGTAGGTGAGGTTCGACCGTCCGCCCTCGATCAGCCGGCCGGTCAGCGGGCCGTTCACCAGACCGGGCCGCTCACGGTCGAGCAGCCCGCGCAGCCGGTCGAGATCGAGTCCGGGCGGGTGGTCGGCGCTCATACATCACTCCTACGAACGGGTGAACAGGATCGCGACTCATGATGCCGACCGGTCGGTATGCCGTCCAGTGCAAGGGGCCAACCTGGCGGGAAACGTGACCGGAGCCACCATAGGCCGACGGCTCCCCGGCGCACTGTCCCGGGGAGCCGTCGGATCCTGCCGCGGTGGGTCAGTGGTCGTCCCAGTGGTCCCCGTGCTCGGCGTGCCGGTGTCCGTCGTGCAGGTAGTCGACGTGGTCGCCGTGCCGTACGCGCGCGTGCCCGCACTCCTCGTGGTGCACGTGCTCGTGCCCGTCGTGCGCGGCGTGCCCGGCCGGCTCGCACTCGTCCCAGTGGTCGCCGTGCTCGCGGTGCAGGTGTCCGTCGTGCGCGTAGTCGACGTGGTCGCCGTGCGGCACGGCGGCGTGCCCGCAGCCCGGACCGTGGCTGTGCGCGCAGTGCTCGGTGTGTTCCTGGTGAAGGGTGGTCATGGTGCTCACCTTCGGGGTACGGGGTGTTGACGACGGACAGGCTGTCACGCGAAGCGCACATATCGGGGCATCCCGGTTGCGTGGCGCACGACTACCCCGGAGGGTCGAGGGCATGAAAGGCATCAACTACAGCCGCTACGGCGGACCCGAGGTGCTGGAGTACGGCGACCTGCGCGACCCGAAGGTGGGCCCCGACCAGGTGCTGGTCAAGGTGCGCGCGGCGGCGGTCAACCCGGTCGACTGGAAGTGCCGCGAGGGCTACCTCGACGGCGTCCTGGACGCCGTCTTCCCGGTGGTCCCCGGCTGGGACGTGAGCGGGGTGGTGGTGCAGCCCGGTGCCGCGGTGACGGAGTTCTCCGTCGGCGACGAGGTGATCGGGTACGTCCGCGAGGACTTCCTGTCCCGGGGCACCTTCGCGGAGTACGTCGCCGCGCCCGTGCGCACGCTCGCCCGCAAGCCCCGCAACCGGTCCTTCGAGGAGGCCGCGGGCCTGCCTCTGGCGGGCCTCACCGCCTATCAGGTGCTCGTCAAGCTGCTGGAGGTCAAGCGCGGCGAGACGGTGCTGGTGCACGCGGCGGCGGGCGGGGTCGGCTCGCTGGCCGTCCAGATCGGCGCCCACCTCGGTGCCCGGGTGATCGGCACGGCGAGCGAGCACAACCACGACTTCGTCCGCAGCCTCGGCGGCCAGCCGGTGGCCTACGGCGAGGGACTGGCCGATCGCGTGCGCGGGCTCGCTCCCGAGGGCGTGGACGCGGCCTTCGACACCATCGGCGGCGACACCCTGAAGACCTCCGCCAACCTGCTCGCCCCCGAGGGCCGGCTGGTGTCCATCGCCGACCCGGACGTGGTGAGCTACGGCGGCCGCTACCACTTCGTGCGCCCCGACGCCGAGGACCTGACGAAGCTGGCCGGGCTGGCGGAACAGGGCGCCGTGTCCGTGCACGTCCAGGAGACGTTCCCGCTGGAGCGGACGGCCGACGCGCACCGGCTGAGCCAGGAGGGGCGCACCCGCGGGAAGATCGTGGTGACGGTGGACTGGGACACCGAGGAGGCCGAGGAAGCAGAGGAGGACGCCTTCTAGACCACGAGGGCGTCCCGATTGGTGCATGTGGGCGTCGTGCCTGGTGCATGTGGGCGTCCGCTTGGTCCGCGTGGGCGTCCCGCCCGGTCCGCGTGGGCGTCCGCTGGTGCTGTGACCGGGCACGTTTGCCGGGTTGATCAGGCTGAGCGGCTGTGATGCGGGAGGGTGGGGGTGACGCGGAGGCTGTTGGCCGATGAGGCGAAGGTGAGGCACGAGCCACGTTTTACGCCGTTCGATTTCGGTGTGTCGTGGGTGATGGGTTTCTTTCATCAGGACTGGATCCACGACGGGGACACGGCTGGGGACGCGGACGGTCGTCGGCGTGTGTGACGCGCGGCTGTCGGAGAAGCGGGGGTGCGCCCGCTCACGGGGGTGGACACCGAGGACGGCATGGCCTGCCTCGACATGGTCGTCGCCGAAATCGAGGGCGCACAGTTCCTGGAGGCCGAGGTGCGTGCGGTGCTCACCGACTGCGCGCGCCGCTGCACCCCGGACGTGGCGTTCCGGGTGTTGCTGAGAGCGATCAGATGTGCCCCCGATGCCTCGCTGTCCTCCGAGCAGTACACGAGACTGCAGGCCATCGGGTCGGCTCTCCGGTACGGCGAATTCCTCGTGGACTTCGTCAGGTACCTGGTCGAAGAGCATTAGCGGCTGGGCCGGCGTTCCTTCCAGGACCACATGGGAGAGGAACGCCGTCCGGCCTCGAGGAAGCCCGCTCCGTGCCGCAGAGGCAAGCCCACGTCCCCCACCACCCCGTTCAAACTCCGGTTACCGCTGGACTGTGATCTCACCGGTCTCCTCGACGCCCAGGAGCGCCCACTGGTCCAGGCACGGAGGCGTCTACCCGGGAAGGGCCGTCACACCTGGGTCGAAGCGGCCCTTCCCCCTACGGTGAGCAGGATGCGGGTCGGCGTTCCCGGGCGTACAGGCGGATGCCGCCTCGCTCGAGGTGATAGCGGAGCCCGGCTACACCTGAGACGAGGTTGGGGGGCACTGCTGTCGTCCGCGATCGAACGGAGAAGCAGCATGTCAGCCCAGTACCGGGTCACGTACGGCTCATCCAGCAGCCGAATGCCGAGCAGCTCCGGTGGGGAGGCCGGGAGGGACGGCGCGGCGCAGCCCCGCCCAGGTGCCGGCACACGGACGGGGCCAGGGGGCCTTCGCCTGGAAATCGACTGCGTGACGGGTACGGGTACGTACCCGTACCCTTGGAGCGGGAAGGAGTAACGACATGTCTGATGCCAATGTCCGTATTCCTGAGGAAGCCAAGGACCGGCTGGCCGCTATAGCTGCCGCTGAGGGGCTGTCGCTGCGCGCGTATCTGGCCCGTCTCGCTGAAACGCTGCTGACTCCGGCGGAGCGGGCCGAGCGGGCGGAGAAGGCCCGGGCGGCGTTGAAGGAGTGGAACGGCTACGCCCCGACCGCTGCCCAGGAGCAGGATCTGGACAGCGAGCTGGACCGTCGCCTGGCCCAGGTGACCGCCCGGTGAGCGACGTCAGGCATATCATCCTGGACGACACCGCGATGGCAGCAGCCGGCCAAGGCAACGTCCTTGCTTCCCGCCTGATCCACCGCGCTCACGTCGAATCGGGCTGGTTCCTGTACGCCCCGGCGTGCGCATTAGTGGAAGCCGACCGTGCCCGGCCCGGCACGGCCGAGCATCTGGCCTCCATGCCCGGTATCACCGTCCTCGATCTGGATCTGGCTGCCGCCCTGGCGGTCGCGCGCCAGGAGACCTGGGCCGCCGCGCACAGCCAGTACGCGGCCCAGCCCACCCCGGACCGTCCCGACGGCGCGATCATCGCCACCACCGCCCCGCATCGGTGGGCAGGTGAGCCGGTCCGCGTGCTGGACCTCACGCCCTGAATGCAGCAGAAACCACCTGGGGCCCCGCCATCCGGCGGGGCCCCAGGTACGTCACCGAGGAGCGCGCAGGTGATCCCGCCGGGTGGTGAACAGAGCCCGCCACCGCCGGCGGGTGGGCTGCCTGACGGCCGGGCAGCTGGTGGCTGCCCGGCCCTGGCGGAACACTGGACTGCCCGCCGGTCCAGTGCTGTGGCCGGAAAGGTTCACCGACTCGCGATGCCCGGCACGGCACCTCGCCGCGTTGTCGCATCACCCGAGTACATCCAGTACGCGGGCGATGCTCCGCCTGGCGAGGCTCTCCCACTGCCTGAACGGCGTGAGAGGTGCCCCCAGCACCGGACGCCGCGAGTTTCCGGCAAGCCTTTCCGGTCACAGCACTAAATGACCAGTACGGCCGCACAGACGGCCATGGCCACCGTGCACAGCACCGCGCCCGTCGCGTGCCGGGGTGCGAGTGCGGGTGGCCGGGCGCCGGACGCCAGGGCCCGGATCCGGTGGTGGGCCACCCACAGGAACCCCAGCCAGAGCGCACAGCACAGCGCGCACACGACGACGCCGGCGGCCGAGACCCCGGCGTGCAGGCCCGTCCTGACGGCCAGCACGGCGGCCACGGTGCTCGACAACGTCGTACGGCGCCAGGCCAGCCGGGTCCGCTCAGGCTGCAGCCCCGGATCCCGGTCCGCGGCCGCCCCGCCCGCGCTCACCCCGCCCATCCGACCAGCACCACCACGACCATCGCGACGGCCACCACCGCGACCACCAGGCTCAGCACCGCCGGGAACCGGGACGCCGGCAGGTCCTCGCCCCGCCGCATCGCACGCTCGCAGCGCACCCAGTGGTTCACCGCGCGCAGCGAGCACAGCACACCGGCGCCGAGCAGCGCGAGCGCGAGACCGGCCCGCCAGGCCCAGCGCAGGTCCGGCAGGAACTGGTCCACCGCGAATCCGCCGCCGATCAGCGCGAGCGCGGTCCGCAGCCAGGCCAGGAACGTGCGCTCGTTGGCCAGCGAGAACCGGTAGTCGGGAGTGCTGCCCTCTTCCCGTACCTGTTCCGGGGCGAACCAGAGCCGGACGTTTCGCGCGAATTCGATCACGCGCAGGACCCTACCGGGGTGTCACCGGGCCGACCGGAACGCCCTCAGCCTCTCGTACGCCGCCAGCCCGTCCGGCACCCACTCCCACTCGCCCAGTCGCCGCTCCACCTCGTCCTCGGGCAGGAAGTCGTGCCACTGGACCTCCTCCACCTGGGGCTGTACCGGAAGCTCGCAGCGCACCTCGTACACCGCCGACCACCAGCTGTGACCGGCCCCGTCGTCGTACAGGAACTTGAAGAGATACGCCGGCCGGGGCAGACCGGTCACCCCCAGCTCCTCCTCCGCCTCCCGCAGGGCCGCCTCGTCGTAGGACTCGCCCGCTCCCACGACTCCGCCGACGAACACGTCGTACAGGGAGGGGAAGACCAGCTTGGTCGCGGTGCGGCGGTGGACGAAGAGCCGTCCGGCCGCGTCTCGGGCCTGGATGAAGACGCACCGGTGGCGCAGGCCCCGGGCGTACGCCTCGCCGCGCGGGACCCGGGCGACGACCCGGTCGTGCTCGTCGACGATGTCGAGGATCTCGTCAGCAGGGTTCATGCCCGTATCCAAGCAGGACCCCGGCGGGCGGACTCAGTGTGGCTGGAGGTCCCGGGCGGGCTCCGCGTCCGCCGCGCCGCACGGCATCGCCGGGTGCAGCCCGAGCAGTACGATGCCCGCGACGATCGCGGCGAGACCCGCCGCCTCCCAGGCCAGCGCCCCGGTGTCGGTGCGCAGCCGGTCGCCGAGGAAGCCCACCCCGCACAGGATGCCGGCCAGCGGCTGCGCCGCGGTGAGCGCGGGCAGCGACATGCGCAGCTCGGCCGTCTCGAAGGCGCTCTGCACCAGGACGAGACCGGTGACGCCCAGCGCGAGCACGCCGTACGGCTGCCAGCCGGTGACCAGTTCGGCGAAACCGCCGGCGGAGAAACGGGTGCCGCTCACCCGGGTCAGCGCGTCCTGCACGCCGTAGAGCAGCCCTGCGGCGGTGGCCAGCAGCACCGGACCCCAGTTCAGTCGGGACCGCTTGGCGTACGTGGTGAGCAGCAGGGCCGCGCCGACCATCCCGCCGATGATCAGCCAGTGCCGCACCGGGTCGGTGACGGCGCTGCCGGCGCGCGGTTCGCCCGCGACGATGAACGTGGTCACGCCGCCCGCGAGCAGCGCGAGGCCGGTCCAGCCCTGGCGGCCCAGGGGCTGCCTGGTCTGGTGCCGGGACAGGGCGAGCGCGAACAGCAGGTTCGTGGCGAGCAGGGGCTCGACCAGGGAGATCTCGCCCTTGCCGAGGGCGACGGCACCCAGCACCATGCCGGCCACCATCAGGGCGATGCCGCCCAGCCAGCGCGGCACCCGCATCAGATCGAGCAGCAGCCGGAACGACAGGAAGTCGCCGAGCGGTGCCTTCTGGGCGGCGTTCTGCTGGAGCACGAACCCGAAGCCCAGGCAACAGGACGCACTCACGGCGAGAAGGAGAACCAGAACGGACACGCTGCGTACCTCGATCATCCGGCCGGACCACGGACGCGTAGGGGCCGACTGTAGCGCTCCCGGGGCGACGTCGACCCGGAGAGTACCCGGAACCGGGCAGTCGACCCGGTCACGGTGCCCGGCCGCGCGCGGGGTTGACCCAAGGCGGTGGGACCGTCCGGCCATGGTGTGCCGCTCGGACGTCCGGCGCCATGGCGTACGCCACAGGAATCCCCCCGCATCCGGCCCTCGCGCTACGGCAATCAGGGCGCTCGTGTCCCAAGTGCCCCCCACGGCAATCTGGTTGAAAGCAGCAACATCCCGGTTCCGCTTGACGCAATTCTTGGCTGAGGGTTTGCTGTGTGTGATCGGTCGATGACAGCCCGAGAATCAGGAAGTCCTGCGGTGCCCCCACTCCCGCCCCTGCTCGGCGCTCGCCGGGCCCCCACGGACCCGTCCGGCGACAGCGCCCCGGACGACTCCGGCGCCTTACCGAGCGCCGCCGGCGGTGCCTTCGACGACGCCCTCGACGACGCAGAACTCCGGGCCGCCCGGGCCGCGTTGGCCCAGGGCCGCCGGCAGGCCGCGCGCTCGCTGCTGCTGCACACCGGCGACGACTGGGACCGCCGGGGCCACCGGATCACCGTGCTCGCCGGGGAGCCGTACGCCGCCGCCTGGGCCCGCGACTGGCTGCTCGCCGAGCCCGGGTCCGCCGACGCCACCACCCTGCACGCCCTGGCCCTGGTCCAGCGCGCCCTGCGCGGCAAGGAGGACGCCGACCGGGCCCGGGAGGCCTGCCGCACCGCCGCCGCCCGCACCCCCGCCGACCCCACCCCCTGGCTGGGCCTGCTCCTGCTGGCCCGCACCCTGGACCCGGAACCCGAAGTGCTGCGGACCTTCGCGGAACTCCGCGAGCGTCACCCCGAGCACCACCACGGCCACCACCTGCTGGTCGCCCGCCTCGCCGAGCGGCCTCGGACCGGCCGGTCCGAGTCCCACGAGGTGTACGACCTCGCCGAGCGTGCCGCCGCCGAGGCCCCAGCCGACTCCCCGCTGGCCGTTCTGCCGGTGGTCGCGTATGCCGAGCGCTACCGGGTCCTGGCCGCCACCGGCCTGGCCCCCGCCGACCCGACCGCCTCCGGGCACTGGTCGGGCCCCCGGGCCCGCCGGATCCTGCGCGCTGCCTTCGACTGGTGGCTGGAGTGGGAGCCCGACGAGCACCCCCGCCATTACGCCGACCTCAACCACCTGGCGTTCGCCATGTCCTGCGCCGGCCGCCCGGCCGAGGCGGCGGCACTCTTCCGGCGCATCGGCCGGCACGCCACCAAGGCCCCCTGGTCCTACCCGCACCGCGACGCGTGGCAGGCCTTCCACACGGCCCGCTCCCGCGCGCTGGGCGGGGGAGCGCGCGGGAAGTCATTACGGAACTCTGACCGATGGCCGGACCTCCTGGCCTCACCGGGACCCGAAGTGCTCGAATGAGTACGTGAACCCTGAACCGACCGAGGACCCCGGCGCACAGGGCAGGCCCATCGGCCGCCGCGTCTTCCTCGGCACCCTGGGCCTGGGCGCCCTCGGCGTCGCCGCCGCACCCGCGCTGCAACGCGGCATGGAGGGCTTCCTGGGCAGCGTCTCCGGCAAGGACCCGACGGGCCTGACCGGGCTGCTGCCCAACGGTGGCGGCTTCCGCTACTACTCGGTCGCCGCGTCCGTCCCGCACAAGAGCCCGGCCGACTACCGGCTCACCGTCGACGGCCTGGTCGACCACCCGCACACCTACACCCTGGCCGACCTGCGCGCCCTGCCGCAGACCCGGCTGGTCAAGGACGTGCAGTGCGTCACCGGGTGGCGCGTCCCCGGCACCCCGTTCGAGGGCGTACGGCTCTCTCACCTGCTGGACGCGGCGGGCGTCAGGTCTGCGGGCAGGGCCATCCGCTTCACCTGCTTCGACGGCACCTACACCGAGAGCCTCACCCTCGACCAGGCCCGCCGCCCGGACGTCCTGGCCGCCCTGCGCATGCAGGACAAGGACATCGGACACGACCACGGCGGGCCGGTCCGTCTCTACGTCGCGCCCATGTACTTCTACAAGTCCGCCAAATGGCTCTCCGGCATCACCGTGACCGACCACGTCCGGCCCGGATACTGGGAGGACCTCGGCTACGACGTCGACGCCTGGGTGGGCCGGTCGAACGGACGGACCGATGAGCCTACGAGCTGAGACCCCGGCGCCGCCGAGCGCCCGCATCCGCCGCTTCAGCCGGGCCGAACGGTGGGTGCACCGCACCACGGCGGTGCTGATGGGCGTGTGCGTGGTGACGGCGGCCTGCCTCTACATCCCGCAACTGGCCGTGCTGGTCGGGCGCCGCGAACTGGTCGTCCGTATCCACGAGTCCGCCGGACTCGCCCTGCCCGTCCCCGTCCTGCTGGGTCTCGCCTCCCGTGCCTTCCGTGCCGACCTGCGCTTCCTCAACCGCTTCGGCCCGCACGACCGCGTCTGGCTGCGCGCCGCGCTCGTGCGCGACAAGCGGCACTCCTCCCGGCCGGCGGGCAAGTTCAACGCGGGCCAGAAGGTCTACGCGGCCTGGATCGCCGGGGCCACCCTGGTCATGCTCGGCACCGGCCTGATGATGTGGTTCACCCACCTGACCCCGCTGATGTGGCGCACCTCGGCGACCTTCGTCCACGACTGGCTGGCCCTGACGATCGGCGTGGTCCTGGCGGGCCACATCGGCATGGCACTGGGCGATCCGGAGGCGCGGCGGGGTCTGCGGACGGGGGCGGTGAGCAGGGAGTGGGCCAAGCGGGAACACCCGCTGTGGCGCCCTTGGTCGTCAGTGGGCCCCGGTAGTCCCCAGTAGACCTCAGTAAGTCTCCGTAGGCTCACTGATCCTCAGGGCTCGAACGCCAGCAGCACCTTGCACGACCGCCCCCGATCAGCGGCCAGCGCGAACGCCGACTCGGCCGCCCGCACTGGAACGACCGCACTGATCAGCCCCTCGAGCTCCCCCCGGGCAGCCAGCAGCTCCAGCGCCTCGTCGAACTCGGTGTCGAAGCGGAACGCGCCCCGCAGCTCGATCTCCCGGCTCACCGCCAGGTTCCCGGCGAACGGAGTCTGCCCCGGCGGCAGCATTCCGAGCTGCACGACCACACCCCCGCGCCGCACCAGCCGCAGACAGGTGTCGAGGCCGGCCGCCACCCCCGAGGCCTCGACGGCCACGTCCACCTCGGTCGGCCACCCGGTGTCGTCCGGATCATCGGCCCGTACGAGCGTGTCGGCCCCGGCGACGGCCGCGTGGCCGAGCGCCTCGGGCAGCAGGTCGGTCGCCGTCACCCGCGCCGCGCCCGCCGCCTTCGCCGCCGCGACCACCAGGCACCCGATCGGCCCGGCCCCGGTCACCAGCACATGACTGCCGGACACCTCCCCGGCCCGCCGCACCGCGTGCAGCGCGACCGCGAGCGGCTCGGCGAGCGCCGCCCGCCGCAGCCCGAGCCCGTCCGGCAGCGCCCTCAACTGCCCGGCCGGCACGACCACTCGCCCGGCGAACCCGCCCTGTACGTGGGGAAAGCGGGCCGCGCTGCCGAGGTAGCGGGTGTCCCGGCACACGTTCGCCCGGCCGTCCACGCACTCCGGGCACCGCCCGCAGGGGGTGGCGGGGTGCACGGCGACCGCCGTACCCGGGACGGGACCACTGGCGCCGGCACCGTAGGAGACCACGGTGCCCACCACCTCGTGACCGAGCAGCATCGGCTCCCTGAGCCGGAAGTCGCCGACCCCGCCGTGCCGCCAGTAGTGCAGGTCGGACCCGCAGACACCGCCGTAGCGGACGGCCACCAGGGCCTGGCCCGGCCCCGGTTCGGGGGCCGGCAGCTCCTCCACCCGCAGTTCTCCCGCGCCGTGGATCACACAACCCAGCATGCTGCCCGCCGCCCCTTTCACAACACGCTCGTCATGCCGCCGTCGACGTACAGGACCTGCCCGCCGACGAAGTCCGCCGCGGGCGAGGCGAGGAAGAGGACGCCGCCCACCAGGTCCTCGGTACGGCCCCAGCGGCCGGCCGGGGTGCGCCCGCGCACCCAGGCGCTGAAGTCCTCGTCGTCGACCAGGGGTTGGGTCAGCTCGGTCTCGATGTAGCCGGGCCCCAGGCCGTTGACCTGGACGCCGTACGGGCCCCAGTCCGCGCACATGCCCTTGGTGAGCATCTTCAGCGCGCCCTTGGTGGCCGCGTAGGGCGCGATACGGCCCGTACCACCTCGCTCTGCAGCGAGCAGATGTTGATGATCTTTCCGCGGCCGCGTGCCGTCATCCGCCGGGCGGCCTCCCGGCCGACGAGGAACGCGCTGGTGAGGTTGGTGTCGAGGATCCGGTGCCAGTCGGAGTCGGTGAACTCCAGCAGCGGGGCACGCAGTTGCATGCCCGCGTTGTTGACGAGGATGTCGAGCGGGCCCACCCGCTCCTCGACGTCCGCGATCCCGGCGGCCACGCGGGGGCCGTCGGTCACGTCGAACACCGACGTGTGGACGGCACCGGGGAGTCCGGCGGCCGCCTTGGTGAGCCGGTCGCCGTCGCGCCCGTTCAGGACCACCGTGCAGCCGGCCTCCGCCAGGCCCCGGGCCAGTGCGAGTCCGATGCCCCGGCTGGAGCCGGTGACCAGAGCCGTACGGCCGCTGACGTCGAAGAGAGGGTGAGCCGTCATCGTCGTACCGCTCCTAGATGACCAGGGACAACAGCAGGACCAGACCGCCGGCGAAGACCGAGATGATCGTCTCCATCACCGACCAGGTCTTGACGGTCTGCCCGACGCTCAGCCCGAAGTACTCCTTCACCAGCCAGAAGCCGGCGTCGTTGACGAAGCTGAAGAAGAGCGAGCCGGCGCCGATGGCGAGGACCAGCAGGGCGGTGTGGGTGGTCGACATGTCGGCCGCGAGCGGCGCCACCAGGCCGGCCGCCGAGACCGTCGCCACCGTCGCCGAGCCGGTGGCCAGCCGGATCACCACCGCGATCAGCCAGCCGAGCAGCAGCGCGGGGATCGACCAGTCCTTGGAGACGTCCAGGATCATCTGGCCCACCCCGCAGTCGATCAGCGTCTGCTTGAAGCCACCGCCCGCGCCGACGATCAGCAGGATGCCGGCGATGGGCATCAGGCCCTTCTCGACGGTCTGCTGCAGCCGCTCCTTGCTGAACCCGGCGGGCCGGCCCAGCGTGAAGAAGCCGACGATCACGGCGGCGAGCAGCGCGATCAGCGGGGAGCCGATGATGTCGAAGACCCGCTGGGTGGTGTTCGCGGTGTCGTCCACGACGATGTCCACCAGCGCCTTGACCAGCATCAGCACTACCGGCAGCAGCACGGTCGCCAGCGTCGCGGCGAAGCCCGGACGGCGCTCCAGCTCCTGCGAGGGGCGCTGCGGCAGCATCCGGTCGGGGGCCGGGACGTCCACCCAGCGGGCGGCGAACCGGGAGAACACCGGACCGGCGATGATCACCGTCGGTATGGCGACGAGGATGCCGAGCGCCAGGGTCACGCCCAGGTTGGCCCCGAGCGCGTCGATCGCGATCAGCGGGCCGGGGTGCGGCGGGATCAGGCCGTGCATCACGGACAGACCGGCCAGCGCCGGAATGCCGATGCGCATCAGCGAGTAGTTGCCGCGCTTGGCGACCATCAGCACGACCGGGATCAGCAGCACGATGCCGACCTCGAAGAACAGCGGCAGGCCGATGACGGAGGCGATCAGCACCATCGCCCACGGCATCGCCCGGCCTCCGGCCTTGGCGAGGATCGTGTCGACGATCTGGTCGGCGCCGCCGGAGTCGGCGAGGAGCTTGCCCAGGATCGCCCCGAGCGCGATCAGGACGCCCACGCCGGCCACCGTGGTGCCGAGCCCGGTGGTGAAGCTGGTGATGGTCTTGTCGAGCGGTGCCCCGGCGACCGCCCCGAGCGCCAGCGACCCGATGGTCAGCGCCAGGAAGGCATGGAGCTTGAACTTGGTGATGAGCAGGACGATGACGGCGATGCCCGCCAGGACGGCGATTGCGAGCTGGGCATGGCCGGCCGAGGTGATCGGCGCAGGCGTGTCCGCTGCCAGCATCTCGACACTGAGTCTGGTCACGGGGGTTCCCTTGCAGGTACGGGGGACGGGGTGTGGTGTTACGCGAGGGTGTCGGGAAGCGCGTCGAGTGCCTTCACCGCGCGTTCGGTGATCTCCTGGGGGCTGCCGCTGACGTCCACGGCGACTCCGGGCTCGTCCGGCTCCAGCGGCTGGAGCGTGGCGAACTGGGAGTCCAGCAGCGCGGTCGGCATGAAGTGACCCTGCCGGTGGGACATCCGGTCCTCGATGAGCTTCCGGTCGCCCGTGAGGTGCACGAACACGACCCCGGGAGCGACGGCCCTGAGCCGGTCGCGGTACGCCCGCTTCAGCGCCGAGCTGCTGACCACCCCGCCCAGCCCGGCCCGCCCGTGCGCCCAGTGGCCGATGGCCTCGAGCCACGGCCACCTGTCGGTGTCCTGGAGCGGGATCCCGGCCGACATCTTGTCGATGTTGGCCTTCGGGTGGAAGTCGTCGCCCTCGGCGTACGGGACGCCCAGCCGGGCGGCGAGCAGGGGACCGATCGTGGTCTTGCCCGTCCCGGCGACGCCCATCACGACGACGACCTGGGGGGTGCGCATGGTGCCTCGCTGTCTTCCTCGACATCCGACGCCGCATCGGCGTCGCCACACTGAAACCCATTAGGTACGACGAATTCAAGAGCCTGTGATGTATAAGTCTGACTTTTTGTCTCGGTGATCCACGCCGTACGCTGAGTCCATGAGCACACGGGGGCTGCACGGCCGCGTACTGGACACCCTCGGCCCCGCGATCACGGCGGGCGAGTACCCGCCGGGCAGCGTTCTGCGCACGGACGAACTCGCACAGGACTTCGAGGTGTCACGCTCCGTGATGCGCGAGGCGGTCCGTGTACTGGAGTCCATGCATCTGGTCGAGTCCCGCCGCCGGGTGGGCGTGACGGTGCGCCCCAAGGCCGAGTGGAACGTCTACGACCCGCAGGTCATCCGCTGGCGCCTGGCCGGCGCCGACCGCCCGCACCAGCTGCGCTCGCTGACCGTGCTGCGCTCGGCGATCGAGCCGGTGGCGGCCGGTCTCGCCGCCAGGCACGCCACGCCCGAGCAGTGCGCCGAACTCACCGAGTGCGCGCTCGGGATGGTGGCCAACTCACGCGGCCACCGGCTGGAGGAGTACCTGGTCCACGACATCGCCTTCCACCGGGTCATCCTCATGGCGTCGGGCAACGAGATGTTCGCCCGCCTCGGCGACGTCGTCGCGGAGGTGCTGGCCGGCCGCACCCACCACGAGGTGATGTTCGAGGACCCCGACCCGGCCGCCGTGACCCTCCACGTCCAGGTCGCGGAGGCGGTCCGCGCCGGCGACGGAACCCGCGCCGAGCAGCTGACCAGGCAGATCACCGTGGGCGCCCTCCAGGAACTGGAGATCCTCGCGCCGTAGCGGCCTACTCGTCGAGGAACTCCCCGTCCACGTACACCCACGCCCCGTCCAGCCGCTCGAACCGGCTGCGCTCGTGCAGCGAGCCGCCCTGGTACGAGGCGCGGAAGGTCACGGTCCCCGTGCTGTGGAAGGCCGACCCCTCGGTGCCGCCGAGGATCTCCAGCCCCGTCCACCTCACGCGGGGATCCAGCTCCAGCCGCTCCGGCCGGGTGCGCGGATGCCAGGTGCGCAGGAGATACGCGGCGTCCCCTTTCACGAACGCGCTGTACCGCGACCGCATGAGCGCCTCGGCGGTCGGCGCGGCGGCACCCGTCGAGCCTGTTCGAGGCTGGGCGAGGTAGCGGCCGCAGCAGGCGTCGTAGGACTCGGGACGGCCGCAGGGACAGGAGCGCGTGGTCATGGCCGACATTCTGCCCTCACCCGGGGAGGCGCCGGCCGCCGGTGCGGTGCACAGTGGAAGGGGTGACGCGCCGCTGCGTCCCGTTGCCTCGCAACGCAGTGAGGAGAGACGGACGATGACCCGACCCGTGAGCAGCCGTCCTCCGTCCGTCAAGGAATGGCGGCTCAACCTCTACCTGTCCGAACACGACCCGGAGACCACGGCCCGGATCGTCCTGGACACCGGTGACAACGTCCTGGAGAGCCACGCGGAGGCCCGCCGGAGCCCCTACGACCCGGCGATACCGGAGATCGGCGACGAACTCGCCGCCGGGCGGGCGCTGATGGCCATGGGCCGACTGCTGCTGCGCGCGGCCGCCGGTGACATGAAGGCGATCGGGGCGACCGAGACGGAGACGCCCGCGCCCCTGTGGCAGACCCAGGAATGACGGAGCCGGACCGTGCTCCTCACGGATCGACGCGAAGCGGGACGGCGGCTGGGCGAGCGCCTCGAGTACCTCAGGGGCCAGGACGTCGTGGTGCTGGGCCTGCCCCGCGGCGGGGTACCGGTCGCCGCGGCCGTCGCCGAAGCCCTCGACGCCCCCCTGGACATCTGCCTGGTGCGCAAGCTGGGAGTGCCCGACCAGCCGGAACTGGGCATGGGCGCGATCGGCGAGGACGGCGTGCGGGTGATCAACCAGGAGGTGCTGCGCCACACCGGCGTCGGCCGGGCGGATCTGGACCGGGTCGAGACGCACGAGCGCGAGGTGCTGGAACGGCGGGCCGCCCGCTACCGGGGCGCCCACGCTCCCGTGGGCATCGCCGGGCGGACCGTCGTGGTCGTCGACGACGGCGTGGCGACCGGCTCCACCGCGCGCGCGGCCTGCCGGATCGCCCGGGCCCGGGGCGCGGCGCGTGTCGTGCTGGCGGTCCCCGTCGCACCACGGGACTTCACCCGGCGGCTCGGCGAGGAAGCCGACGAGCTGGTAAGCCTGCACACCCCGGCCGGCTTCTTCGCGATCGGCCAGTTCTACGGCGACTTCACCCAGGTCGGCGACGAAGAGGTCACGGCCTGTCTGCGGCAGGCGGCCGGCCGCCACGACCGCTTCGCCGGTACCGGCTCCGAGGACCGCGAGGTCGAGGTCCCGTTCGGTGCGCTGCGGCTGCGGGGACGGCTGACCCTGCCCGCGGGCGCGACCGGCGTCGTCGCCTTCGCCCACGGCAGCGGCAGCAGCCGGCACAGTCCGCGCAACCGGTTCGTGGCCGAGGGGCTGAACCGGGCCGGTCTCGGCACTCTGCTCTTCGACCTGCTCACCGAGGACGAGGAGCGCGACCGGACCAACGTGTTCGACATCGCGCTGCTCGCCGAACGGCTGGCCGGCGCCACCGGCTGGCTGCGCGAGGAACCCGACGTCCAGGGGCTCGCCATCGGCTACTTCGGGGCCAGCACCGGCGCGGCCGCCGCCCTGTGGGCCGCCACCGAACCGTCGGCACACCCCGCCGCCGTCGTCTCCCGCGGGGGCCGGCCCGACCTGGCCGGACCGCGGCTGCCCGCGGTGACGGCCCCCACGCTGCTCGTCGTGGGCGGCTCCGACCCCCAGGTGCTCGATCTCAACCGGGAGGCACAGGCCCGACTGCGCTGCGAGAACCGGCTCGAGGTGGTCCCCGGCGCCACCCACCTGTTCGAGGAGCCCGGCACGCTGGAGCGGGTGACCGAACTGGCCCGCGACTGGTTCACCGACCACATGGCCCCCGCGCACGTGTAGGCGGGGAGCATGAACGAGGGGGCCGTCACCCTGTTCCTCGCCGGTGACGTCATGCTCGGCCGGGGCGTCGACCAGATCCTCCCGCACCCCGGCGACCCCGCCCTGCGGGAGGACTACGTACGGGACGCCCGCGACTACGTCGCCCTGGCGGAGGCGGCGAACGGCCCGATACCGCGGCCGGTCGACCCGTCCTGGCCCTGGGGCGAGGCGCTGCCCGTCCTGGACCGTGCCGCGCCCGACGTACGGGTGATCAACCTGGAGACCGCCGTCACCCGGGACGGCGACTTCGCCGCCGGCAAGGCCGTCCACTACCGGATGAATCCCGCCAATCTTCCCTCGCTCGTCGTGGCGCGCCCCGACGTGTGCGTCCTCGCCAACAACCACGTGCTCGACTTCGGGCCGCCGGGCCTGGCCGAGACGCTGGACTGCCTGGCGGCGGCCGGGCTGCGCACGGCGGGAGCGGGCCGGGACATGGTGGCGGCCCGCCGCCCGGCGACCGTCCCGCTGCCGGCGGGCGGACGGGTGCTGGTCTTCTCCTTCGGGATGCCGTCCAGCGGAATCCCGGACAGCTGGGCCGCCACCGGCGAGCGGGCCGGAGTGGCCCTGACCGCCGCGCCGACCGAAGGCGCGGCCGCCGCCTTCGCCGACCGCCTTCGCCAGGTCGCGCGGCCGGGCGACCTCGTGGTCGCCTCCGTCCACTGGGGCTCCAACTGGGGATACGCCGTCTCCCGCGCCGAGGTCCGCTTCGCCCACGCGCTCGTGGAAGCCGGGGTGGACGTCGTCCACGGCCACTCCTCCCACCACCCGCGTCCGCTGGAGGTGTACCGCGACAGGCTCGTCCTGTACGGCTGCGGTGACCTCGTCGACGACTACGAGGGCATCGGCGGCTACGAGCGCTACCGCGACGACCTGCGGCTGCTCCACCTGGTCTCGCTCGAGCCCGGCAGCGGCCGGCTGACCGGCCTGCGGATGGTGCCCCTCCAGGCGCGCAGGATGCGCCTGGAGCACGCGTCGGCCGAGGACACCGCGTGGCTGCGTACCGCCCTCGACCGCTGCTCCCGGGACCTCGGCACCCGGGTCGAGCACGGGGACGACGGCACGCTCACGGTACGGCCCCTGCGCCCGGGCCCGGCACGGTGAGCCGGAACCTCAGTCCCGCCCGCCCTTGCGCAGGAACCGGCGCAGGCGGGTCAGGGGCCAGGTGTTGATCACGTCGTCCTTGGTGAGCCAGCCGCGCTGTGCGGTACCGACGCCGTAGCGCAGGTGGCCGAGGTGGAGGACGGAGTGGGCGTCGGTGTTCACCGCGAACCTCACCCCGTGCCGCCGGGCCCGCAGGATGTCCTCGTCGCGCAGGTCGAGGCGGTCGGGCTGGGCGTTGATCTCCAGCGCGGTGCCGGTGCGCGCACAGGCCGCGAACACCTCGTCCCAGTCGGCGTCGACACCCGGCCGCTTCCCGATCAGCCGGGTCGTCGGATGGCCGATGACATGGATGTACGGGTTCTCGCAGGCCCGCACGAGCCGCCTGGTCATCGCCTTGCGGTCCTGGTCGAAGTGGGAGTGCAGGGAGGCTACGCAGAGATCGAAACCGGCCAGGAAGTCGTCCGGCCAGTCCACCTCGCCGTCGGGCCCGATGTTCAGCTCCGTGCCGTGCAGCAGCCGCATCCGGTGCCGGGTGCCGTCCAGCTCCCGCAGCCGCTCCCGCTGCGCGAGGATCTTCTCGTCGGTCATCCGCTGCATGTACAGATGGGGCGCGTGGTCGGTGACCGCGTAGTACGCGTAGCCGCGTGCGGCGGCCTCCTCCACCATCGTCTCCAGCGGCGCGAGACCGTCCGTGAGGTCCGTGTGGGTGTGCAGGTCACCGCGGATGTCCCGCTCGGTCACCACCTCGGGCAGCTCGCCGCGCAGCGCGGCCTCGATCTCCCCGCGGTCCTCCCGCAGCGCCGGCGGAATCCACGGCAGGCCGAGCCGTGCGTACACCTCCTCCTCCGTACGGGAGGCGAGCGACCGGCCGCTCTCCGTGTCGAACAGGCCGTACTCGGAGAGCTTCAGACCCTGGTGGACGGCGATGGTGCGGGTGCGGATGTTGTGCCCCTTGGACCCGGTGAAGTACTGCAGCCCGGCGCCCCAGGACGCGGGCGGCAGCACCCGCAGGTCCACCTGGACCCCCTTGGCGGTGCGGATCGACGTCTTCTTCTCTCCGTGGGCGATCACCTCCGCGGTCGACGGCAGCGAGGCGAGTGCGTCCATGAAGGGCGCCGACCGGTTCGCCGCGACGAGGACGTCGATGTCGCCGATGGTCTCCCTCATCCGCCGCAGCGATCCGGCGTACGCGCAGCGCTTGCAGCCGGCGATGCCGGACAGTTCGGCGACGATCTGCTCGGCGGTGTCCAGCGCCAGATGGACGGGGATGCGGTCACCCGCCTGCTGCATCAGCCGGATCCCGTGCAGGATGTTCTCCTGCGTCTTCTCGCCGAACCCCTTCAGATCGGCCAGCGCGTCCGCCTCGATGGCCGCGGCCAGCTCGTTCACCGACGAGATGTGCAGGTCCTCGTAGAGCCGCAGCGCCTTCTTCGGGCCGAGCGTGGGGATGGTGATCAGCTCCCGCACTCCGGCGGGTATCCCCGCCCGGCGTTCTTCGACCGCCGTGACCTTCCCCGTGCGCAGATACTCGATCACCTTCTCGGCGATCGACCTGCCCACGTTCGGGATCTCCCTCAGCCCGTCGATGTCGAGCCGGGAGATGTCGGCGGGATGACCGCCGATGGCACGCGCGGCCTTCTCGTAGGCGCGCGCCTTGAAGGCGTCGCCTCCCGTGATCGTGATGAGGTCCGCGTACTCCTGCAGGAGTGCCTCGACCTCTTCGTTGGGCCGGGTCACCCCTCAAGTCTAGGAAGCCCCGTCCGTCGGGCGCATGCAAAAGGCCCCTGTTGAACAGGGGCCTCGCTTGGTGTCCGAGGGGGGACTTGAACCCCCACGCCCGATAAAGGGCACTAGCACCTCAAGCTAGCGCGTCTGCCATTCCGCCACCCGGACAAGGTGTCGGTCGTGCGGGGCTTCCCCCGCGGCGACGAAGGAAACATTACCAGGCTTTCCAGGGTGGCTGATCACACCCCGTCCCCGGGGTCCGGCGCGCGTGAACGGCGTGTGACGGGGCCGGATCGGTCTTGGGCCCGGGGCCGGGCCGGAGAGAGGATGAGAAGGACCACCAGCAGACAGCGGGAGGAAGCAGCGTGAGCGAGACGGACACGGCCAAGGGCGTCACCGGCGAGGACGAGGTCGTGGACCTCTGCCGCGAGCTGATCCGGTTCGACACCAGCAACTACGGCGACCACTCGGGGCCGGGCGAGCGCGAGGCCGCCGAGTACGTGGCCGGGAAGCTCGCGGAGGTCGGGCTGGAGCCGAAGATCTTCGAGTCCCACCCGGGGCGCGCCTCCACCGTGGCCCGGATCGAGGGCGAGGACCCGTCCCGGCCCGCGCTGCTGATCCACGGGCACCTGGACGTCGTACCGGCCAACGCCGGCGACTGGACCCACCACCCCTTCTCCGGCGAGGTCACCGACGGGTGCGTGTGGGGGCGCGGGGCCGTCGACATGAAGGACATGGACGCCATGACCCTCGCGGTCGTGCGCGACCGGCTGCGCAGCGGGCGCCGGCCGCCGCGGGACATCGTGCTCGCCTTCCTCGCCGACGAGGAGGCCGGGGGCACCTACGGCGCCCGTCACCTGGTCGACCGCCACCCCGACCTCTTCGAGGGCGTCACCGAGGCGATCAGCGAGGTCGGCGGCTTCTCCTTCACGGTGAACGAGCAGCGGCGGCTCTACCTGATCCAGACGGCCGAGAAGGGCATGCACTGGATGAAGCTGACCGTGGCCGGCACCGCGGGGCACGGGTCGATGATCCACCGGGACAACGCCATCACCGAGCTGTCCGAGGCCGTCGCCCGCGTCGGCCGGCACACGTTCCCGGTGCGGGTCACCAAGACCACGCGGGCCTTCCTCGACGAACTGGGCGACGCGCTCGGCACCGAGCTGGACCCGGAGGACATGGAGACCACCCTCGCCCGGCTCGGCGGCATCGCCAAGCTCATCGGCGCGACCCTGAGCAACACCGCCAACCCCACCCAGCTGAACGCCGGCTACAAGGTCAACGTCATCCCCGGCGAGGCCACCGCGCACATCGACGGACGCTTCCTGCCGGGCCACGAGGAGGAGTTCCTCACCGACCTGGACCGGCTGCTCGGGCCCCACGTCCGCCGCGAGGACGTGCACACCGACAAGGCGGTCGAGACCAGCTTCGACGGGGCGCTCGTAGAGGCCATGCAGTCCGCGCTGCTGGCCGAGGACCCGACCGCCAAGGCGATCCCCTACATGCTCTCCGGTGGCACCGACGCCAAGTCCTTCGACGACCTCGGGATCCGCGGCTTCGGCTTCGCCCCGCTGAAGCTGCCGCCCGAGCTGGACTTCGCCGGCATGTTCCACGGCGTGGACGAGCGGGTGCCGGTGGACGGGCTGAAGTTCGGCGTGCGGGTTCTCGACCGGTTCATCGACGCGTCGTGAAGTCCTGGGCCCAGGCAATCGCGCACCCGTGCGAGATCGACTGAGAAGAGTGAATGCGACCATAAGCTCGTAGCTCCATTACTCCCTCCTCGTTACAGGTGATGTGAGCCCCGCACCTTGGGGTCGCATTGCCAACAAGGAGGAATAATGATCAAGAAGGTCGTCGCTGCTGCGGCCGCCACCGGTGGTCTGGTTCTCGCGGGTGCGGGCCTGGCCGTCGCCGACTCGGGTGCCCAGGGTGCCGCCGTGCACTCGCCGGGCGTCATTTCCGGCAACGTGGTTCAGGTCCCCGTCCACGTCCCGGTGAACGTGTGCGGCAACACGATCAACGTGATCGGGCTCCTGAACCCCGCCTTCGGCAACACCTGCGTCAACCACTGACGTCGGCTCTCTGAGAGACGTCTTTTATGAGCCGTCGGCCTCGGAGCGCGCGCCATGCGCTCCGAGGCCGACCGGTCTTTTCCCGTGAACTCCTTTTCGCGGGAACGCACAGAAAACCGAAGGCAGGGGGGAATTCAGAAATGCGACAGAGTACCCGCAAGGGCCTGATGACCATGGCAGCCGCCACCGGCGTGATCGCCGCGGCGAGCGGCTACGCCCAGGCCGACTCGGGCGCGATCGGCGCCGCGGCCGGCTCGCCCGGCGTACTGTCCGGCAACACGGTGCAGGCGCCGGTGCACGCACCGGTCAACGTCTGCGGCAACACCGTGAACGTCGTCGGGCTCCTCAATCCGTCCGTGGGCAACACATGCGCCAACAAGGGCGGCGGTTCCGGGGGCGACACGAGCGGCCACGGCGGCTCGCACGCGGGCGGCCACACCGGTGACTCGCCCGGTGTCGGCTCCGGCAACACCGTCCAGGCGCCGATCGACGTCCCGGTCAACGTGTGCGGCAACAGCGTCAACGTGGTCGGTGCCGGCAACGCCACCACGGGCAACGACTGCGCCAACGGCGGCGCGGACCACAGCCAGCCGCCCGGTGGCGGGCCCGGGAACCCGCCCGGGACGCCGGGGCACCCCGGTCAGCCGGGCCACCCCGGCACTCCGGGCCACCCCGGCACTCCGGGACACCCGGGCACGCCCGGAACCCCGGGACACCCGGGAACGCCGGGCACCCCGCCCGCCAAGGGGGGCCACGCTCCCCACGGCTCGCCCCAGGTCAAGCAGCAGGGCGGCCGCTCCGCCCCGTCCCTGGGTACCGCCCAGCTCGCCCACACCGGCAGTGACGTGCCGTTGGGCCTCGCGGTGCCGGTGGGGGCGGGCGCGCTGCTCGCGGGCGCGGTGCTGTACCGCAAGGCCCGGGCGTCGGCGTAGCACGGCAGGCCGGAGGAACGGGAAACCGGGGAAACCGGAAGAACGGAGCGGGCCCCGCCGCTGTGGCGGGGCCCGCTCCGTTCATGCGTCCTGCCTCACCACGTGGCGCGCACCTGGCGGATGATCCGCCGGCGCAACCGCACCCTGCGGCTGCCGTCGCGGAGCAGGCTCAGTCGGTCCAACTCCCAGTGTCCGTACTCGGCATGGTCCGTCAGCAGACGTGTGGCGTCCTTGCGGGACACCCCGCGAGGTACATACACGTCGACAAATTCGTATTCCGGCATCGCATCTATTGTGCGGGCTGGTGCCTGGTACGGATAGCGTCTGCACTATGTCTGATGCTGCGCAGCCCACCGCTGCCGAGGTACGCGCCGCCGCCGAGGCGGTCAAGACCGCGCTCGACCGCCACCTGGCGGCGGTCGAACGCAGGTCGGGGGATGACGACCCGGCCGTCTACGAGGCGTTCAACCAGCTGGCCGCGGCCGCCGAGGTGTACGACGAGCTGCTCTACGACCGTTATGACGAGGTCACGCCCTTCGAGATCCCCGGTGCGGAAGAATCGCTGCCGCCGTACGCGGGCCCCGAGGAACCTCACGCGATCAGTGTGCTGATCCGCCGCGACTACGCCGTGGCGGAACCCCAGCGACTGCTCGCCCAGGCCCAGCGGGTCGAGGCGGCGGAGTACGGGGACGGCGGCGGCGCGGACGAGGAAGCAGCGGGTACGGTCCCCGGGGCGCTGGGCATTCTGTTCGGCGAGTTCGAGCCGGACGAGATCGCTTCCCGGCACAAGGAGTTCGGTCTCGAGGAGGGCGACTCCACGCTCTGGGTCACCGCCGCCGACGAGCCGGCCGAGCCCGGTGAGTGGCTTGAGGCGCCGTTCGAACAGGTCGATTCCCAGCGGGTGGTGTGCAGGTTCGACGTGAGCGCGGTGTTCGACGAGGACGTCTCCGACGACATCGACGAGGAGGACGATGTCGAGTTCGACGGAGACGAGGACGGGGATCTGGAGCGGCTGGACGCCGAGCGATGAGGCCGGTGGCGGTGCCGTAGGGCCCGAGGCCGTCACGGCACCGCCGGAGCCCGTCGCCGTGGCTCGCCGCCGTCGCGACGAAAGGAGAGCGGATCAGCCCGCCGAGGGGACCTGCGTGCGCAGCAGCGCCTGCAGGCGGGTCGTGCGGGGCTTGGCCGAGGTCTCCGCCACTGCCTGCGGCAGCGCCTGCTCCACGCCGTGGACCACCGACAGGTGGCGTTCCGCCCGGCCGAAGGCCGTGTACACCCACGGCCTGCTGAGCGTCTGCGCGGCATCACCGGGGAGGACCACCACAGCGGCCGGCCAGCGGCCGCCCACCGCCTGGTGCGCGGTCAGCGCCCAGCCGTGCCGCACACACTGCTCCACCCGCTCCCGCGGTACGACGACGGGGGCGCCCGCGCACTCCAGGTGCAGCCCGTCGGCGTCCGCGTTCACCACCCGGCCCGGCACCGTACGGCCCGGGGCGGGGGAGTAGGCGATCCGGTCACCGGGGTCGAAGCCGCCGAAGCGGCCGGGGCCCGGGTTGAGGCGTTCCTTCAGGGCGGAGTTGAGGGCCCGGGTGCCGGCGGCGCCGCCGTGGCCCGGGGTGATCACCACCGTCTGCTCGGGCGGTACGCCGATCGCCCGCGGCACCGAGTCCGCGACCAGCTGCACGGTCCGGTGCACGGCCTCGCCCGCGTCCCGCACCGGCACGATGACGATCTCCTTGCCGGGTGCGTCGACCTGGTTCAGCTCGCCGACGCCGATGCCGGAGACCAGCTCGCCGAGCGGGCCGGGGTCCGGGGTGCGGGAGGCGATCTGCGGGCAGGCACGGGCCGCGAGCAGGTCGGCGAAGACCCGCCCGGGCCCGGCGGACCACAGCACCGCCGGGTCGCCGCTCAGCACCAGCCGGGCGCCGTCGGGCAGCGACTCGACCAGCATCGCGGCGCTCTCCACGTCCAGTTGGGGCGCGTCCAGCACGATCAGCAGATCCACGTCCAGCGCGCCGTCCGCGTCCCGGCCGGGGCCCTCGGCCCCGGAGAGGACACCGGCGACCGTGCCGACCGGCAGGGAGTCGCCCGTCTCACGCGGCGGCCCGGCGAGGCGGCGGCGGCCATCGGGGGAGTGGCAGACGGCGAAGGCCCGCAGCCCCGCGGCGCGGGCGGCGCCGAGCAGCGCGGCCGGTTCCGCCCGGGCCGCCTCGCCGCCGGTGTGCAGCACCAGGCCGTGCCCGGCGACCGCGCGGGCCAGGTCGGCCGCACCGCCCGAGGTCCCGGCCACGACTGCTTCCCACGGCTCGGCGGCTTCCTTGGGCGGGGAGTTGACCAGGTGGCCCAGGCTGTCGGCGAGGCTCTCCTCGGCGAGGGCGTACCGCTCCAGGCCGACGAGGACACGGACCGGACGCTCCTCCTCGCCGTCCTCTTCCCGCGGGGCCGGGGCGCCCGGCTCCTCCAGGGCGTCCTGGAAGACCAGCGCCTCGCCCTCGGCGAGCGTGCCCTGTACGGCGGCGTCCGCGTCGGGGACGGCACGCTGGGTGAGCGCCGCGGTCAGCGCGGGCAGTTCCAGGGCGGTGTGTCCGGCCAGCGCCGCCTGCTCCAGCAGCCACACGGTCGTCGCGCGGCCCCGCCGCTCGTCGTCCGGGGCGCATGCCGCGCCGAGCAGGGCCCGCGCGAACCCGTCGGCCTGCTCCGGCCGTACGCCGCTGATCCGCAGCAGCTGCCAGGGGTCCTCCCGGAGCGCGCCGTCCGCGCCCTCGCCGAGGGCCGCCGCCACCTGGGGTGCGAGCGCCTCGGGCGCGCCGCCCTCGGCGAGCACACGCCGTACGGCCTCGACGGTCTCCGGGACGGGCGCGCTCGGGGCCGCGGCCGCAGTCGGCTGCGGCTGCCGTACGGGCGCGGGGGCGGGGCGGCGCGGGGCCGGCTCGGGCTCGGCGAAGACCGGGGCGGCGGGCTTCTCACCGCTCTCCACCGCCCGGACCGCGGCCAGCAGGTCGGCCGCCGTGCCGCTCAACTTGGTGCCGCTCTCGATGGGCCCCCTCTTCTCGGCCTTGCGCCGCTCGATCCGCTCGCGCTCGATCCGCTGCGCGGCCAGCTCCGCCTCCGCCGCGGAGACCTCGGACGAGGCTTCGCCCGCTGCGGTCTGCGCACCGGTGGTCCCGGCACCGGCGCCCTCACGGCTTTCGTCGGCCGCCGTGTCCTTCGCGGCCGTGTCCTGCGCCGCCGTGTCCTGCTCCGGGGTGTCCGGGCTCTCCGGGGCGTCCGGGGTGTCCGGCCCGGTGTCCTCCGTGGTCTCCGGCTCCGTGCTCACAGCGTGCTCCAGTCGTGATCGGGATAGCGGTGCACGGGCGCCGACACATCGTCGAGCGCCCGGCAGATCTCGTCAGGAAGACTAAGGGCCTCCACTGACAATGCCGCCGTGAGCTGCTGCGCGTTGCGCGCGCCCACGATCGGCGCGGCCACGCCGGGCCGGTCCCGGACCCAGGCGAGGGCCACCTGGAGCGGGGTGACCGCGAGCCCGTCGGCGGCTGTCGTCACCGCGTCCACGATGCGCGTCGCGGTGTCGTCCAGGTACGGCTCGACGAACGGGGCGAGGTGCTCCGAGGCGCCGCGCGAGTCCGGGGGAGTGGCGTGCCGGTACTTGCCGGTGAGGACGCCACGGCCCAGCGGGGAGGAGGGCAGCAGGCCGACGCCCAGGTCGAGGGCGGCGGGCAGCACCTCGCGCTCGACGCCGCGTTGGAGCAGCGAGTACTCCATCTGCGTGCTGGCCAGCCGGGTCCGTGCCCCCGGTGCCGCGAGTTGCCAGGTAGCCGCCTTGGCGAGCTGCCAGCCGCAGAAGTTGGAGACGCCGGCGTACCGGGCGCGGCCGCTGCTCACCGCCAGGTCGAGGGCATGGAGCGTCTCCTCCAGCGGGGTGGCGGGGTCGAAGGCGTGGATGTGCCACACGTCGACGTAATCCGCGCCGAGGCGGGCCAGGGAGGCGTCGAGGGCGGCGAGCAGATGGCCGCGGGAGCCGTCGAAGCGGCGGTCGGGATCCGGGACGCTGCCCGCCTTGGTCGAGACCACCAGGTCCCGGCGCGGCACCAGGCCGTCCATGAGCCGTCCGAGCAGATACTCCGCCTCTCCGTCGCCGTACACGTCCGCGGTGTCGACGAGGGTGCCGCCGGCCTCCCAGAACGCCTTCAGCATGTCCGCGGCGTCGTGCTCGTCGGTGTCCCGGCCCCAGGTGAGGGTGCCGAGTCCGATCCGGGACACGCGCAGGCCGGTGCGGCCGAGATGCCTCTGCTCCATGTCGCGAGATTACTGGCCAGAACTGGTGCCGTGGGTTGCCTGTGGACAACTCGATCGACCGCGCCTGACCGGGGCCGTCGGCCCTTGACCCGGGCGTGCCCTGCCCGTCGGCCCCGCCCGCGCGCTAAGGTCTCCGCCCAAGGGACGTTACTCATGGGTAAGGGGAATCCGCCATGCAGCTCGGGATCAACCTCGGCTACTGGGGCGCCGGGATGGACGCGGACAATCTGGCCGTGGCACAGGAGGCCGAGCGGCTGGGTTACTCCGTGTGCTGGGCCGCCGAGGCGTACGGCTCCGACGCGGCGACGGTGCTCAGCTGGGTCGCCGCGCAGACCGAGCGCATCGACGTCGGCTCGGCCATCTTCCAGATCCCGGCCCGGCAGCCGGCCATGACCGCGATGACCGCGGCGACGCTGGACTCGCTGTCCAAGGGCCGCTTCCGGCTCGGCCTCGGCGTCTCCGGGCCGCAGGTCTCCGAGGGCTGGTACGGCGTCAAGTTCGACAAGCCGCTGTCGCGCACGCGCGAGTACGTGGAGATCGTGCGCAGGGCGATGACCCGCGAGCGGCTGTCGTTCGAGGGCGAGCACTGGACGCTGCCGCTGCCCGGCGGCCCGGGCAAGCCGATCAAGCTGACCGTGCACCCGCAGCGCGAGCACATCCCGCTCTACATCGCCGCCATCGGCCCCAAGAACCTCGAGCAGACCGGCGAGATCGCCGACGGCGCGCTGCTGATCTTCCCGTCGGCGGAGCACCTCGAGGACACCACGATCACGTACCTGCGCGCGGGGCGGGAGAAGGCCGGCAAGACCCTCGACGGCTTCGACATCTGCCCGACCCTGCCGCTGGCCGTCGGCGACGACAAGGACGTGGCCCGGCTCGCCGACACCTTCCGCCCCTACACCGCCCTCTACGTCGGCGGCATGGGCAGCTTCAAGCAGAACTTCTACAACCAGCTCGCCCGGCGCATGGGGTACGAGAAGGAGGCGGCCGAGATCCAGGAGAAGTACCTGTCCGGGGACAAGCAGGGCGCCGCGGCCGCGGTCCCGCAGGACCTCATCGACCGGACCACGCTGCTGGGCTCGGTGGAGCGCATCGCCGACCGGATGAAGGCCTACGCCGCCGCCGGGGTCACCACCCTCAGCCTCGCCCCCGCCGGCTTCACGCTCGATGAGCGGATCGCCTCCCTGCGGGCCGGCAGCGAGGCCCTGGAGCGCGCCGGACTCGCGTAGGAGGCTTCAGCGGCCGTGGTGGGGGCTCGGGGGTCTTCCCCGCCACGGCCGTCACGAGGAACAACGCGCCGGGCGCCGCGCGGTTACGTCCCCGGCGCTCCCCCTTTCGGCAGATCCGCGCCGTCCTGCTGTTGCGGCTCCACTCTGCCCGCATTTGACTCGTTCTTTGCGGATTCCTGCAGAGAGGTGTCTTCCATGCTTTCGGCCAAGAGTGTGTTCCAGGAGATCCTCGACAACGACGAGTCGTTCCGGCTCTTCTGCTCCATCGCCGCACGTGGGGAGTCGCAGGGCGGCTGGGAGAACGGCAGGATCGCCGCGCTGGTACCGCGCGGCGAACGCGCTCTGGCCCCCAAGATCGCCCGCCACGGCGCCGACGAGGACAAGCACGGGCGCATCTTCGACGCCCTGATGAGGAAGCGCGGCCTCACCCCGGTGCCCGTCCCGCCCGAGACCGACTACACGACGCTGCTGGAGCGCGAGGGCATCGGCCTCGCCCACGACAAGCTCAGCCGGGACGAGCCGCTCACCGGGCGGGACATCATCGTCTACCTCGCGCACAGCAGGGTCACCGAACAGCGCGCCGCCGACCAGATGGAGATGCTCCGCAAGTGGTTCGGCGGCCACCCCGAGGTCGGCCGCGCCGTGCGCATGATCTCGGCCGACGAGGCCAACCACCTCGCCTACACCCACGAGGAACTCCTGCGCCTCGCCGCCGCCGGGCACGGCCGGCTCATCCAGCGCACCCTGCGCGCGTGCGCGCTCGCCGAGATCCGCGTCCACCGGGACGTCAGCCTCGCCGTCATGGCCCACATGGGCCGCATCCTCGGCTGGTCCAGGGCCCGATCCCAGGTGCTCGCTGCCGGCATCCACGCCCTGTACGCCTACGAGCGACTGGGCGGCTGGCGCCGCATGGTGGCCCTGCGCACGCCCGAGCGCCGCAACGCGCTCGGCGGCCCCGCCACCCCCGCCGCCCCCGCCCCCGAGGTCGCCTGAGCCGCGCTCACAGCCAGCCGCGCCGCTTGAACTGGCGGTACAGCAGCACCTCCAGGACCGCCATCAGCAGGACCACCGCCGGATAGGACCACAGCCAGTGCAACTCCGGCATGTGGTCGAAGTTCATGCCGTAGATCCCCGCGATCATCGTGGGAACCGCGGCCATCGCCGCCCACGCGGAGATCTTCCGCATGTCGTCGTTCTGCCGCACGCTCATCTGCGCCAGATGTGCGTTGAGGATGTCCGACACCAGTCGGTCCAGGGCCTCCACGGACTCGTTCACGCGCGCGAGGTGGTCGTTCACATCACGGAAGAAGGGCCGCGCCTTGTCGTCGACGAACGGCACCCCGCCCCCGTACTGACCGGTGCCGGCGAGCCGGGTCAGCGGGGGCGTGAGCGGACCGGTGGCCCGGCGGAACTCCAGGACCTGCCGCTTGAAGGTGTAGATCCGGGACGCGGTGTGACGCGAGCCGCCGCCGTCCGGCTGGAACACCTCCGTCTCCAGCTCCTCCAGGTCCGTCTGCAACTCCGTCGCCACGTCCAGGTAGTGGTCGACGACGGCGTCGGAGATCGCGTACAGCACCGAGGTCGGGCCCTTGCCCAGCAGCTCCGGCTCGTCCTCCAGCCGGCGCCGTACGGCCGCGAGCGGCGCGCCCTCGCCGTGCCGGACGGTCACCACGAAGGCGTCGCCGACGAAGATCATGACCTCGCCGGCCGAGACGGTGTCGCTCTCCGGCTCGTACACCACCGGCTTGAGGACCATGAAGAGCGAGTCGTCGTACACCTCCAGCTTGGGCCGCTGATGCGCCTTGAGGGCATCCTCGACCGCCAGCGGATGAAGCCCGAACTCTCGGGTGACCAGCTCGAACTCCCGCTCCGACGGCTCATGCAGCCCGATCCACACGAACCCGCCCGCCGCCCGCGCCTCCGCCAGCGCGTCGGACAGATCCTCCGGACCCTCGCTGCGGTGCCCGTGCCGGTAGACGGCGCAGTCCACGATCACAGAACGCACTCTCCTTTCGTCCGACCATCAGTGCCTGTGGTGATGCGCTTACCCTGGGCCGCATGCCCACGCTGATCCTCGTCAGGCACGGACGGTCAACCGCCAACACCTCGGGCGTGCTCGCGGGGTGGACGCCAGGCGTCGCCCTGGACGAGCGCGGAGCCGCACAGGCCGCCGCGCTTCCCGGACGCCTCGAGGGGCTGCCGATCTCCGAGGTCGTCGCAAGCCCCCTGCAGCGCTGTCAGGAGACCGTACGGCCACTGCTCGACGCCCGGCCGGGGCTGCGCGCCCACACCGACGAACGGATCGGGGAGTGCCAGTACGGCGACTGGTCCGGCCGCAAGCTCGCGGAGCTGAAGGACGAGTCGCTGATGGAGGTCGTCCAGGCGCACCCGTCGGCCGCCGCTTTCCCGGGCGGTGAGTCCATGCGGGCCATGCAGACCCGGGCCGCCGAGGCGGTACGCGAGTGGAACGCGCGCGTGGAGCGCGACCACGGCGCCGACGCCGTCTACCTCATGTGCTCGCACGGCGACATCATCAAGTCCCTCGTCGCGGACGCCCTCGGACTCCATCTCGACCTCTTCCAGCGGATCTCCGTGGAACCGTGTTCCATCACCGCGATCCGTTACACCCGTCTCAGGCCGTTTCTTGTTCGCCTCGGCGACACCGGCGATTTCGCCTCCCTTGCCCCGCGCGAGGAACCTCCCGGGGATGACGCACCGGTCGGGGGCGGTGCGGGCGCACCGTGATCGTCGGCCGCAGTAGGGTGAAGCGATCCACCCCGTCGCCCTCACCCACGGCCCGCACCGCAGCAACCCTCGAATCCCATGGAGACAGGACGTGTCCCGTCAGGTGTTCCTCTACGATCCGCCGGACCGTTTCGTGGCCGGCACCGTCGGACTGCCCGGACGCCGTACGTTCTTCCTCCAGGCCACCGCAGGCTCCCGGGTGACCAGCGTGGCTCTGGAGAAGACCCAGGTCGCCGCGCTGGCCGAGCGCATGGACGAACTGCTCGACGAGGTCGTACGACGCAGTGGCGGCAACGCGGCCGTCCCCGCCGTCGCGCCCACGGAGATCGCCGACACCGCCCCGCTGGAAGCCCCCATCGAGGAGGAGTTCCGGGTCGGCACCATGGCTCTGGCCTGGGACGGCGAGGAACAGCGCATGATCGTGGAGGCGCAGGCCCTCGTGGAGCTGGACGCCGACACCGAGGAGGACCTCGCCGAGGCCGAGGAGCGGCTGCTCCAGGACGAGGAGAACGGGCCCCCGATGCTGCGGGTCCGGCTGACCGGCGCGCAGGCCCGGGCCTTCGCCAAGCGCGCCCTCGACGTCGTCAACGCCGGGCGGCCGCCGTGCCCGCTGTGCAGCCTCCCGCTCGATCCGGAAGGACACGTATGTCCGCGCCAGAACGGATACCGCCGCGGAGCGTGACGGCCGACCCGCACGCCGCCGAGCTGCTCGCCCGCGGGGAGCTGTCCGTGCGCGGCCGGATCCGCGAGGCGTCCAACGCGGCGCTGTTCTGCACGGTCGCGTACGAGGGCCGCGAAGCCACCTGCGTGTACAAGCCGGTGGCCGGCGAGCGCCCGCTGTGGGACTTCCCCGACGGCACCCTGGCCGGCCGCGAGGTGGCCGCCTACGAGGTCTCCGAGGCCACCGGCTGGGGGCTCGTACCCCCGACCGTGCTGCGTGACGGCCCGTACGGCGAGGGCATGTGCCAGCTGTGGATCGACGTCGGCGGCGACACCGAGCTGCTCGCCCTGGTCGACGGCAAGGAGCCCGGACCGGGCTGGAAGGCGATCGGGTTCGCCGAGGTCGGCGAGGGCCGCACCGCGCTGCTGGTGCACGCCGACGACGAGCGGCTGCGCCGCCTCGCCGTCCTCGACGCGGTGATCAACAACGCCGACCGCAAGGGCGGCCACCTGCTGCCCACCACGGACGGCCGGCTCTACGGCATCGACCACGGGGTCAGCTTCAACGTCGAGAACAAGCTGCGCACGCTGCTGTGGGGCTGGGGCGGGGAGCCGCTGACCCCGGAGGCCCTCGAGGTGCTCAAAGGGCTGAGGAAGACTCTTGCCGAGGGCGGGGAGCTGGCCGTGCGGCTGGCCGGAGTGATCACGGCTGCCGAAGTCGACGCCACGCGCGCGCGGGTCGAGGCGTTGCTGGCCTCCGGCCGGCACCCGGAACCGGGCGGGGAGTGGCCGGCGATCCCGTGGCCACCCGTGTGAGCACGTCCGGGAGCGATCCACAAGAACGCATGACCGGCCATCCGACGCGATCCCGTTCGTATAGGCAGCTCGTGGCCGGTTAGGCTCATGTACATGCATGCCTGGCCCGCTTCCGAGGTCCCCGCCCTGCCTGGTCAGGGCCGCGACCTGAGGATCCACGACACCGCGACCGGCGGTCCGGTCACCATCGACCCCGGTCCTGTCGCCCGAATCTACGTCTGCGGCATCACGCCGTACGACGCGACCCACATGGGTCACGCGGCGACCTACAACGCGTTCGACCTGGTTCAGCGCGTGTGGCTCGACACCAAGCGGCAGGTTCACTACGTCCAGAACGTCACCGACGTCGACGATCCGCTGCTGGAGCGCGCGGAACGGGACGGCGTCGACTGGGTCGCCCTCGCCGAGAAGGAGACGGCCCTCTTCCGCGAGGACATGACCGCCCTGCGGATGCTCCCGCCCCAGCACTACATAGGCGCCGTCGAGGCGATACCCGGCATCGTCCCGCTCGTGGAGCGGCTGCGCGACCTCGGCGCGGCCTACGAGCTGGAGGGCGACATCTACTTCGCCGTCGAGTCCGACCCGCACTTCGGCCAGGTCTCGAACCTCGACGCGGCCGCGATGCGGCTGCTGTCCGCCGAGCGCGGCGGCGACCCGGACCGTCCGGGCAAGAAGAACCCGGTCGACCCGATGCTCTGGATGGCCGCCCGCGAGGGCGAGCCCAGCTGGGACGGCGGTTCGCTCGGCCGGGGCCGGCCCGGCTGGCACATCGAGTGCGTGGCGATCGCCCTGGACCACCTCGGCATGGGGTTCGACGTCCAGGGCGGCGGCTCCGACCTGGCCTTCCCGCACCACGAGATGGGTGCCTCGCACGCCCAGGTGCTCACCGGCGAGTTCCCGATGGCCAAGGCCTATGTGCACGCCGGCATGGTCGCCCTGGACGGCGAGAAGATGTCCAAGTCCAAGGGCAACCTCGTCTTCGTCTCCCAGCTGCGCCGGGACGGCGTCGACCCGGCCGCGATCCGGCTGTCCCTGCTCGCCCACCACTACCGCTCCGACTGGGAGTGGACCGACCAGGTACTGCAGGACGCCACCGACCGCCTCGGCCGCTGGCGCGCGGCCGTCTCCCGGCCCGACGGCCCGTCCGCCGACGCCCTCGTGGAGGAGATCCGTGAGGCTCTGGCCGAGGACCTGGACGCGCCCGCCGCACTGGCCGCGGTGGACCGCTGGGCGGCCCGTCAGGAGGCGGAGGGCGGCACCGACACCGGTGCCCCCGGTGTCGTGACCCGCGCCGTGGACGCGCTGCTGGGCGTGGCCCTGTAGCCCCGCCGGCACCCCGACGGCAAGGGGCGGTTCCCGCTGCGGGAACCGCCCCTTGTTCGTCGTCCCGGTCGGCCGGTGTCCCAGCAGTCCGGGCTTGCCCCAGTCGTTCCAGCCGTCGTAGTCGTTCTGGTCGTTGCGGTCGTTGCGGTCGTTGCGGTCGTTGCGGTCGTTGCGGTCGTTGCGGTCGTTGCGGTCGTCCGGTCGTCTCAGTCGTCCGGAGTGTCCTCGTCGCCGCCCTCGGAGAAGCCCTCCGGGGAACCGCCCGGGGAACCACCCGACGAGCCCTCGGCGGGTCCCTCCGTGGAGCCTTCCGCGGGCCCGGAGGCTCCCGGCCTGGGCGGCTTGGGCGGCCGGTTCCTGCCGCCGGGGTTGTCCCGCAGATACGAGCCGTCCCCGCCGTCGGCCGTCGCGTGCCCGCCGGGCGGGCTGACGTCCCGGCGTCGCAGATACCGCTCGAACTCGCGGGCGATCGCCTCGCCGGACGCCTCCGGCAGTTCGGCGGTGTCCCGGGCCTCCTCCAGCGTCTGGACGTACTCGGCGACCTCGCTGTCCTCGGCGGCCAGCTGGTCCACGCCCACCTGCCAGGCGCGCGCGTCCTCGGGCAGCTCCCCCTGCGGGATGCGCAGGTCCAGCAGGTCCTCCAGCCGGTTGAGGAGCGCCAGCGTGGCCTTGGGGTTGGGCGGCTGGGAGACGTAGTGCGGTACGGCCGCCCACAGCGACACCGCCGGGACGCCGGCGTGCGTGCATGCCTCCTGCAGGACGCCGACGATGCCCGTCGGGCCTTCGTACTTGGTCTCCTCCAGGTCCATGCGCTGAGCCAGGTCGGGGTCGGACGTGACCCCGCTGACCGGCACCGGACGGGTGTGCGGGGTGTCCCCGAGCAGGGCGCCCAGGATGACCACCAGCTCCACGCCCAGCTCGTGCGCGAAGCCGAGCAGCTCGTTGCAGAACGACCGCCAGCGCATGGACGGTTCGATGCCGCGGACCAGCACCAGGTCACGCGGCTTCTCGCCACCGACCCGGACCACCGACAACCTTGTCGTCGGCCATGTGATCTTGCGTACTCCGCCGTCCATGAACACCGTGGGGCGGTTCACCTGGAAGTCGTAGTAGTCCTCGGCGTCCAGCGCCGCGAACACCTCGCCCTTCCATTCGCGTTCCAGGTGCGCGACCGCCGTGGAGGCGGCGTCGCCGGCATCGTTCCAGCCCTCGAACGCGGCCACCATGACTGGGTCGATCAGCTCGGGAACCCCCTCCAGCTCGATCACCCAGTGCCTCCTTCCGACGTGCCCTCGCCTGACGTCCCAACCTTACGGCGTCCGACGGGGGCGCCCGCAGCCCCCTTGCCCGGGGATGCCCGGATCACTGCCCCGTTCGCCACCTCGGAACACCCACCCTCCACGGGGAGCCGGCCTGCCGGGCACGGGCACTTCACAGCGTGCTGCGCAGCCACTGCTCCACGCTCGCGATGTGGACGGTGGCCCAGGAGCGGGCCGCCTCCGCGTCCCGGTCGCGCAGGGCGGCGAGGATCGCCTGGTGCTCGCGCAGGGTGCGGCTGACCGCGTCCTCCTGGGTGAGCCCCCGCCAGATCCGGGCCCGGGTGGTCGGCCCCGACAGACCGTCCAGCAGGGAGCACAGCACCGAGTTGCCCGCGCTCTGTACGATGCCCCGGTGGAACTCCAGGTCGCAGGCGACCAGTTCCTCCACCGACGGCTCGGCGCCGAGCGCGTCCAACTGGGCCGACAGCGCGTCCAGTTGCGGTTCGCCGATGCGCGAGGCCGCCATCGCCGTCGCGGCCGGCTCCAGGATCCGGCGCACGGCGAGGAATTCCAGCACCGTGTCGTCGCGGTGGAAGTCCACGACGAAGCTCACGCCTCCAGCAGCAGCTGCGGATCGAGGCTGGTGACATACGTGCCGTCGCCCTGCCGCACGTCCAGGATCCGGATCAGCGACAGGGCCCGTACGGCCTCCCGCAGGGAGTTGCGGGACAGGCCCAGTTCGGCGGCGAGTTCGCTCTCCTTGGGCAGCCGGTCGCCGGGGCGCAGGGCACCGGAGACGATCATGTCCTTGATCTTTTCGATCGCCTCGTCGGTGACTGCCATGACCGGCCTCCCTGTCGCCCGCATGATGTGCTCAGACATCCGATGTCTCAGCACATTATCCGGGGGAGCACACGGGCCGGCCGGTCGGCCGCAGCAGGTGACGGTTCGTCAGCCGAACGCCCTGACGGCCTGGTAGTACGTCCACGCCGTGCTGTTGCAGGCGGTCCCCGTGGCGCCGCCGTAGGTGTTGCAGACGTCCTTGAGGTCCTTGTGCAGGGCGCTGTCGAGGCGACTTGTTGGCACTGAAGGTGCCGGGCGCCTCGTAGGTGCGGTAGCCGAAGTGGCGGCGGGCGCAGGACTTGGCGGGGGGAGGCCGAGGGGGTTGTCGGGCGAGGAGGAGCGGTAATCGGTGGACCAGTGCCCGCACCGTCTCCCGGCCGAGCGCCGACGCACCGCCGTCGTCGACGCCGAACACCTCGCGCAGGGCCTCGAGTGCACTGGAACACGCGTGATCGTTGTTCGTACGGCCATGGATATCAGCCGCCACCGACAGCCGAGCACCCGAGAGGGGCGGCTCCATCGGCGTGGAGCCGCCCCTCTCGTTCCTCCGGCCCCTCGTGCGGGAGGGGCCGTCCCTCATCCGTTCCGGCCCCGGTCAGGGGAAGGGGCCGGCCGGGACCTACTTCTTGTCGAGCAGGTCCTGGACCTTGGCGCGGACCTCGTCCGTGGCGAGGCCCCGGATGGTCAGCGTCGTACGGCGGCGCAGCACGTCGTCCGTCGTCTCGGCCCACTCGTGGTCGCGGGCCCACACGACCTGCGCCCAGATCTCCGGGGCGTCCGGGTGGACGCGCTCGGCCAGCTCCGGGCTCTCGTTCGCCAGGCGGGCGATGTCGAAGGCCAGGGAGCCGTAGTGGGTGGCCAGGTGCTTGGCGGTGTCGGCGGCCATGCGCGGGCCGGGCGCCGGGTGGTCCACCAGGAGGCGGTGGGCGACCGCGCGCGGGTTGGCGACACCGGGCAGCGGGAGCTTCTTCGGCAGCGAGGAGATCGGCTCGAAGTCGTCGCCGAGCGGGTGGCCCGGCAGCACCTCCAGCTTCTGCATCACCGTGCGGCCGATGTGCCGGAAGGTGGTCCACTTGCCGCCCGCGACGGACAGCATGCCGCCCTTGCCCTCGGTGACGACGGTCTCGCGCTTGGCCTTGGCGGTGTCGCCGGGGCCGCCCGGCAGTACGCGCAGGCCGGCGAAGGCGTAGGTGATCAGGTCGCGCTGCAGCTGCTGGTCCCGGACGGAGAACGCGGCCTCGTCCAGGATCTGGGCTATGTCCTTCTCGTTGACCGCGACGTCCGCCGGATCGCCCTCGTACTCCTCGTCGGTGGTGCCGAGCAGCAGCATGTCCTCCCAGGGGAGGGCGAAGGTGATGCGGTACTTGTCGATCGGGGTCGCCAGCGCGGCCCTCCAGGGAGAGGTGCGCTTGAGGACCAGGTGCGCGCCCTTGGACAGGCGGATGGACGGAGCCGCGTTCGGGTCCTCCATCCGGCGCAGGTGGTCGACCCAGGGGCCGGTCGCGTTCAGCACCAGGCGGGCGTTGACGCCGAACTCGTCACCGGAGGTCCGGTCCCTGAGGTCGGCACCGGTGACCCGGCCCTTGGTGAAGCGCAGGCCGGTGACCTCGGCGTGGTTGAGGACGACCGCGCCCGACTCGACGGCCGCGCGGACCGTCATCAGCGCCATGCGCGCGTCGTTCATCTGGTCGTCGCCGTACACGGCCACGGCCCTGAGGTTCTCGGTGCGCAGCTCGGGCACGTCCTGCGCCGCCTTGGCGGGGGAGAGCAGGTGGCCGACGCCGTCACCGAACGCGGAGAGCGCGGAGTAGGCGAAGACGCCCGCGCCGAGCTTCGCCGCGCCGTGCGGCCCGCCCTTGTACACAGGGAGGTAGAAGGTGAGCGGGTTCGCCAGGTGGGGGGCCACCTGGCGGGAGACCGCACGGCGCTCGAAGTGGTTCTCCGCCACCAGCTTCACCGCGCCGGTCTGCAGGTAGCGCAGACCGCCGTGGAGCAGCTTGGAGGAGGCGGAGGAGGTGGCGCCGGCGAAGTCGCCGGCGTCGACCAGCGCCACCCTGAGCCCGGACTGCGCGGCGTGCCAGGCGGTGGAGATGCCCAGGATGCCGCCGCCGATCACAAGAAGGTCGTACGACGCCTTGGAGAGCTGCTCCCTGGTCTCGGCCCGGCTCGGGTTCGAGCCGGAGGCCGGGTGCGTCCCCAGGGCAGGCACGGACTGCAGGGTGGACTGACTGGTCATGTCGGGTACTTACTCCTCGTCAGAGCTGTGCGAGCTGTCTTGAGCCGGTCAGCTCTCGTCCTCGATCCAGCCCATGGTCCGTTCGACGGCCTTGAGCCAGTTCTTGTACTCACGGTCGCGGATGTCCGCGTCCATCTGGGGGGTCCACTCGGCGGCCCGGCGCCAGTTGGCGCGCAGCTCGTCGGTGCTGGACCAGAAGCCGACGGCCAGGCCGGCGGCGTAGGCGGCGCCGAGGCAGGTGGTCTCGGCGACCATCGGGCGCACCACCGGTGCGTCCAGAACGTCGGCGAGGGTCTGCATCAGCAGGTTGTTGGAGGTCATGCCGCCGTCGACCTTCAGGGTCACCAGCTCGTCGCCGGAGTCCTTGACCATCGCGTCGGCGATCTCCCGGGTCTGCCAGGCGGTCGCCTCCAGGACCGCGCGGGCCAGGTGCGCCTTGGTGACGTACCGGGTCAGGCCGGCGATCACACCGCGGGCGTCGGAGCGCCAGTGCGGGGCGAACAGGCCGGAGAAGGCCGGTACGAAGTAGGCGCCGCCGTTGTCCTCGACCGAGAGCGCGAGCGTCTCGATCTCGGCCGCGGTGGAGATCAGGCCCATCTGGTCGCGCATCCACTGCACCAGGGAGCCCGTGACCGCGATCGAGCCCTCGAGGGCGTAGACCGTCGGCTGGTCGCCGATCTTGTAACCGACCGTGGTCAGCAGACCGGCGTAGGAGTTGATGATCTTGTCACCGGTGTTCATCACCATGAAGGTGCCGGTGCCGTAGGTGGACTTGGTCTCGCCCTCGGAGAAGCAGGTCTGGCCGAACAGGGCCGCCTGCTGGTCACCGAGCGCCGAGGCGACCGGGATGCCGCCGAGCAGGTCGCCCAGCTTGCCGCCGGCGACCTCGCCGTAGACCTCGGCGGAGGGGCGGATCTCCGGCAGCATCGCCAGCGGGACGCCGATGGACTCGGCGATCTTCTCGTCCCACTGCATGGTGTGCAGGTTCATGAGAAGGGTGCGGGAGGCGTTGGTGACGTCGGTGACGTGCCGGCCGCCGTTGGCACCGCCGGTCAGGTTCCAGATGACCCAGCTGTCCATGGTGCCGAAGAGGATGTCGCCCGCGTCGGCGCGCTCCTTGAGGCCCTCGACGTTGTCGAGCAGCCAGCGGGCCTTGGGCCCGGCGAAGTAGGCGGCCAGCGGCAGGCCGGTCTCGCGGCGGAAGCGGTCCTGGCCGACGTTGCGCCCCAGCTCCCGGCACAGGGCGTCGGTACGGGTGTCCTGCCAGACGATGGCGTTGTGGACGGGCTCACCGGTGTTCTTGTCCCACAGCACGGTGGTCTCGCGCTGGTTGGTGATGCCGATGGCCTTGATGTCGTCGCGGGTGATGCCGGCCTTCTGGATGGCTCCGGCGACGACCTCCTGGACGTTGGTCCAGATCTCGTTGGCGTTGTGCTCGACCCAGCCCGGCTTCGGGAAGATCTGCTCGTGCTCCTTCTGGTCGACGGAGACGATCCGGCCGTCCCGGTCGAAGACGATGCAGCGCGAGGAAGTCGTGCCCTGGTCGATGGCCGCGATGAACGGGCCTGCGGTGTGGGCGTCGGTCACTGTGTGCTCCTGAAAAGATCCGTGGTGATGGGGCTGTACGTACGGCGCGTGCGCGTGCTCGAAGGCGTGGTGCTTCTTAAGCGAAGGCGACGTTGTAGATGCCTGCAGCGATCGCGCCGCCGATCAGCGGACCGACCACCGGGATCCAGGCGTAGCTCCAGTCGGAACCGCCCTTGTTGGGCAGGGGCAGCAGGGCGTGGACGATACGCGGGCCCAGGTCACGCGCCGGGTTGATCGCGTAGCCCGTCGGCCCCCCGAGGGAGAGGCCGATGGAGACGACCACGAGCGAGGTGATCAGGGCGCCCAGGGTGCCCAGGCCGTTGCCCTTGTCGTTCAGGCCCTGCGTGAGGACGGCGAGCACCAGCACGACGGTGCCGATGATCTCCGTGGCGAGGTTCTGTACCACGTTCCGGATCTCCGGACCGGTGGAGAAGACGCCCAGGACCGGGCCGGCGCCCTTCTCCTGGGCCTCGACGGCCTTGGCCGCCGTGGCCTGCGCGCCCGGACCGCCGACGATCTCCTTGTCGGTGAGGTGGGCGTGGAACTGGCCGTAGTAGGCAAGCCAGACCAGGGCCGCGCCGATCATGGCGCCGAGCAGCTGGCCGCCCCAGTAGGTGGGCAGGTTGCTGAAGTCCTTGTCCTTGATCGCGAGCGCGAGCGTCACGGCCGGGTTCAGGTGGGCGCCGGAGAGCGGCGCCGAGGTGTAAACGGCCGTCAGAACGGCGAAACCCCACCCGAAGGTGATGGCGAGCCAACCGGCGTTACGGGCCTTGGAGGCCTTCAGCGTCACGGCGGCGCAGACGCCGCCACCGAGCAGGATGAGTATGGCGGTACCGATGGTCTCGCCGATGAAGATGTCGGAGCTGGACACCCGCGACTCCTTTGTCCTTCGTCCAGGGAAGCCGAACCCCGGGTCCCTCCGGGGGTTGGCGCCCTCGGGGGTGAGAGCGAATCCGGCCCTTGGCGTTGCCACACCCTAGCGCGTATTGCCGGTAGGTGTTCGACAATGCCGACCGATGGACGGGAGTCTTGCTTCGGCGTTACGCATGCGTCAAGGGTTCTGTTATCGAAAACAGGATCGTTATTGATCGTTGTCGGTTATCACTCTTCGTACGCTGACGTACGTTCTCGCCCCTTATGTCCATTTAAGGGTATGGCGAGAACCGGAACGCCGCCTCGCGTCCCGGTCGTCCCCCGATGGACTCACCTGCTGGTCAGGGGCGGATCACCCGCCGCTCAGAACCGCCCCGCGCCCAGATCCCGGGACACCGCGCGGGCGCAGTCCCGTACCGCCGCGATCAGGTCGGGGCGCAACTCGCCGTCCCGGCACAGCCGTTCCACGGCTCCCGTGATGCCGACCGAGCCCACGGGCATACGGCGCCGGTCGTGGATGGGTGCGGCGACGGAGGCCACGCCCTCCCAGGTCTCCTCCACGTCCGCCGCGTACCCCCGCGCGCGCGTGATGTCGAGGATGTGCTCGAACGCCTCCAGGTCGCACACCGTGCGGTCCGTGAAGGGCTTGCGGTCGGCTTCCATGGCCTCGCTGTGCGCCACCGGGTCGTACGCGGAGAGTACCTTGCCCAGTGCCGTGGAGTGCAGCGGCTGCATGGCCCCTATCTCCAGCACCTGCCGGCTGTCGTCGGGCCGGAAGACGTGGTGGACGATCAGCACGCCCTGCTGGTGCAGGACGCCCAGGTACACGCTCTCCCCGCTGGAGCGCGCCAGGTCGTCGGTCCACACCAGGGCCCGTGCCCGCAGCTCGTGCACGTCGAGGTACGTGGTGCCCAGGCGCAGCAGCTCGGCGCCCAGCTGGTAGCGGCCGGAGACGTCGTCCTGCTCGACGAACCCCTCCTGCTGGAGGGTGCGCAGAATGCCGTGGGCGGTGCCCTTGGCGAGGCCGAGCGACGAGGCGATGTCCGAGAGGCCGAGCCGTCGCTCGCCGCCCGCGAGCAGCCGCAGCATCGCGGCCGCCCGTTCGAGCGACTGGATGTTCCGTGCCATCGCCGTCCTGCCTCCGTCTCCTTCGACCCGCCGACGAACAGCGCGCTGGACACTGTTCGGCAATGTCGAACACTACCGGTCCATGTCGACCTCCCGCTAATGGTTGGGCGACAGCTGTTACATCACCGGGGGCCTGCCCGCGGCGCCTGGGCCGTCCGGGTCCGCCACCGGCGTCCGTCTCGTGGACGCCGGTGCCCATCCAAGCCCACTCCCGGTTACTCTGGCGCCGTGCCCCTTACCCGGCCCTGCTGGGAAAGCCGCATAGCCGACAGCCGTCGCACCTCAGGGAGCCCCTTCATGGCCTCGTTGCCAACGACCCCTTCCGCCGACAGCCGGACCCGTGCGTCCGCGCTCCGAGACGCGCTCGCCACCCGTGTGGTGGTCGCCGACGGAGCGATGGGCACGATGCTCCAGGCCCAGGAGCCCACCCTCGAGGACTTCCAGAACCTCGAGGGCTGCAACGAGATCCTCAACATCACCCGCCCCGACATCGTCCGCTCCGTCCACGAGGCGTACTACGCCGTGGGCGTCGACTGCGTCGAGACCAACACCTTCGGGGCCAACCACTCCGCGCTCGGCGAGTACGACATCCCCGAACGCGTGCACGAGCTGTCCGAGGCCGGCTCCCGGGTGGCCCGCGAGGTGGCCGACGAGTTCACCGCGAAGGACGGCCGCCCCCGCTGGGTCCTCGGTTCCATCGGCCCCGGCACCAAGCTGCCCACCCTCGGCCACGCCCCCTACACCACTCTGCGCGACGCCTACCAGCGCAACGCCGAGGGCCTGGTCACCGGCGGCGCCGACGCGCTGCTCGTGGAGACCACCCAGGACCTGCTGCAGACCAAGGCCGCCGTCCTCGGCGCCCGCCGGGGCCTGCAGGCCCTCGGCCTGGACCTGCCGGTCATCGTGTCGGTGACGGTCGAGACCACCGGCACCATGCTGCTCGGCTCGGAAATCGGCGCCGCCCTCACCGCGCTGGAACCGCTCGGGATCGACATGATCGGCCTGAACTGCGCCACCGGCCCGGCCGAGATGAGCGAGCACCTGCGCTACCTCGCCCGCAACGCGCGCATCCCGCTGTCCTGCATGCCCAACGCGGGCCTGCCGGTCCTCGGCAAGGACGGCGCCCACTACCCGCTGACCGCGCCGGAGCTGGCCGACGCCCAGGAGACCTTCGTCCGCGAGTACGGCCTCTCGCTCGTCGGCGGCTGCTGCGGCACCACCCCCGAGCACCTGCGCCAGGTCGTCGAGCGCGTCCAGGGCCTGACCCCGCCCGAGCGCCACCCGCGCCCCGAGCCCGGCGCCGCCTCCCTCTACCAGTCGGTCCCCTTCCGGCAGGACACCTCCTACCTGGCCATCGGCGAGCGCACCAACGCCAACGGCTCCAGGAAGTTCCGCGAGGCCATGCTCGAGGGCCGCTGGGACGACTGTGTGGAGATGGCCCGCGAGCAGATCCGCGAGGGCGCGCACATGCTCGACCTCTGCGTGGACTACGTCGGCCGCGACGGCGTCGCCGACATGGAGGAGCTGGCCGGCCGCTTCGGCACCGCCTCCACCCTGCCGATCGTCCTCGACTCCACCGAGGTCGACGTGCTCAGGGCGGGACTGGAGAAGCTCGGCGGCCGCGCGGTGATCAACTCCGTCAACTACGAGGACGGCGCCGGCCCCGACTCCCGCTTCGCCAAGGTCACCCAGCTGGCCCAGGAGCACGGCGCCGCCCTGATCGCGCTGACCATCGACGAGGAGGGCCAGGCCCGCACCCCGGAGAAGAAGGTCGAGATCGCCGAACGGCTGATCGACGACCTGACCGGGAACTGGGGCATCCGCGAGGAGGACATCCTCATCGACACTCTGACCTTCACCATCTGCACCGGTCAGGAGGAGTCCCGCAAGGACGGCATCGCCACCATCGAGGCGATCCGCGAGCTGAAGAAGCGGCACCCGGAGGTGCAGACCACGCTGGGCCTGTCGAACATCTCCTTCGGCCTGAACCCGGCCGCCCGCATCCTGCTGAACTCCGTCTTCCTGGACGAGTGCGTCAAGGCGGGCCTGGACTCGGCGATCGTGCACGCCTCCAAGATCCTGCCGATCGCCCGGTTCAGCGAGGAAGAGGTCCAGACGGCCCTCGACCTGATCCACGACCGGCGCAGCGAGGGCTACGACCCCCTCCAGAAGCTCATGCAGCTCTTCGAGGGGGCCACCGCCAAGTCGCTCAAGGCCGGCAAGGCGGAGGAGCTGGCCGCGCTGCCGCTGGAGGAGCGGCTCAAGCGCCGCATCATCGACGGCGAGCGCAACGGATTGGAGGCGGACCTGGACGAGGCCCTCCAGGACCGGCCCGCCCTGGACATCGTCAACGACACCCTCCTGGACGGCATGAAGGTCGTCGGCGAGCTCTTCGGCTCCGGCCAGATGCAGCTGCCGTTCGTGCTCCAGTCCGCCGAGGTGATGAAGACGGCCGTCGCCCACCTCGAGCCGCACATGGAGAAGTCGGACGCCGAGGGCAAGGGCACCATCGTGCTGGCCACCGTGCGCGGCGACGTGCACGACATCGGCAAGAACCTGGTCGACATCATCCTGTCCAACAACGGCTACAACGTCGTCAACCTGGGCATCAAGCAGCCGGTCTCCGCGATCCTGGAGGCCGCCGAGGAACACCGGGCCGACGTCATCGGCATGTCCGGCCTCCTGGTGAAGTCCACGGTGATCATGAAGGAGAACCTGGAGGAGCTGAACCAGCGCGGCCTCGCCGCCCGCTTCCCGGTCATCCTCGGCGGCGCCGCCCTCACTCGGGCCTATGTCGAGCAGGATCTGCACGAGATCTACGAGGGCGAGGTCCGCTACGCCCGCGACGCCTTCGAGGGCCTGCGTCTGATGGACGCCCTGATCGGCGTCAAGCGGGGCGTGCCCGGGGCACAGCTGCCCGAGCTGAAGCAGCGCCGGGTCCGCGCCGCGGCCGCCGTCGAGGTCGAGGAGCGCCCGGAGGAGGGCCACGTCCGCTCCGACGTCGCCACCGACAACCCCGTGCCGACCCCGCCGTTCTGGGACACCCGCGTCATCAAGGGCATCCAGCTCAAGGAGTACGCGAGCTGGCTGGACGAGGGCGCGCTGTTCAAGGGCCAGTGGGGCCTGAAGCAGGCCCGCACCGGGGACGGGCCGTCGTACGAGGAACTGGTGGAGAGCGAGGGCCGCCCCCGCCTGCGCGGGCTGCTCGACCGGCTCCAGACGGAGAACCTGCTCGAAGCGGCTGTGGTCTACGGCTACTTCCCGTGCGTCTCCAAGGACGACGACCTGATCATCCTGGACGAGCGGGGCAACGAGCGCACCCGCTTCACCTTCCCGCGCCAGCGCCGCGGGCGCCGGCTCTGCCTGGCCGACTTCTTCCGTCCGGAGGAGTCGGGGGAGGCGGACGTCGTCGGCCTCCAGGTGGTCACCGTCGGCTCCCGCATCGGCGAGGAGACGGCCAAGCTGTTCGAGTCGAACTCCTACCGCGACTACCTCGAACTGCACGGCCTGTCCGTCCAGTTGGCGGAGGCGCTGGCCGAGTACTGGCACGCCCGCGTCCGCGCCGAACTCGGCTACGCCGGCGAGGACCCGGCCGACATCGAGGACATGTTCGCCCTGAAGTACCGGGGCGCCCGCTTCTCCCTCGGCTACGGCGCCTGCCCCGACCTGGAGGACCGCGCCAAGATCGCGGAACTCCTGCAGCCCGAGCGGATCGGCGTCCACCTGTCCGAGGAGTTCCAGCTGCACCCCGAGCAGTCCACGGACGCGATCGTGATCCACCACCCCGAGGCGAAGTACTTCAACGCCCGCTGACGCTTCCGGGGCTCGGCGGAAGAGCCGCTCCGGAGCCGTCGGCTGCCGTGTACCTACGGTCGCCCGGGCGTGCCGCGGCCTGGGTTCTGGCCGGCCGGGGCGCTTCCGGCCGGACGGGCGGTGTGTGCCGGGTCGGCCGATACGCGTCCGGTCGGCTCGCGGGCGCGGAGTGCCCGGTGCGGGTCGTCCGGTGACGCGGGGTGTCCGGTGACGCGGTGTGTCCGGCGGCGCGCGGCGCTCGTGCGGCTGCCCCGGCACTGGGCCCGCATGCTCTCGACCGTGTCTCGGTGTGTGGAACGCCACGTCCGGACAGCGGGCCGGAGGCACCGGGGCGGGCAGCTGCAGGGCACCCGAAAAGGCCCCCTGGCCTGCATGGGAGGTCCTACATGACTACCCCCGGCGCGCGCGGGATAAACGAGGCGATTCGTTCGCCGGAGCCGTACACTGGTCGGTCCACTGCAGGCCGGTTCCCTGTCCGGGAACCGGCCTGGCCGTCCCCCAAGGAGGTGCGCCCGGATGACCAGCACGGTCCCCGCGCCCGGAACCCTTCCCCAAGCCCTCGACGCCGCTCGAGCAGGGGAGGCCCCCCAGGCCGACGGCTCCGCCCTGCAGGCGGTGCTCCTCGACATGGACGGCACCCTGGTGGACACCGAGGGCTTCTGGTGGGACGTCGAGGTCGAGGTCTTCGCCGCCCTCGGCCACAGCCTCGACGATTCCTGGCGGCACGTCGTGGTCGGCGGTCCCATGACCCGCAGCGCCGGCTTCCTCATCGAGGCCACCGGTGCCGACATCACCCTCGCCGAACTGTCGGTCCTGCTCAACGAGGGTTTCGAGGCCCGCATCGGCCGTCATCTGCCGCTGATGCCCGGCGCCGCCCGGCTGCTCGCCGAACTCCACGAGCAGGCCGTCCCCACCGCCCTGGTGTCCGCCTCCCACCGGCGCATCATCGACCGGGTGCTGAGCGTGCTCGGCTCCCATCACTTCGGACTCTCCATCGCCGGTGACGAGGTCTCGCGCACCAAGCCCTACCCGGACCCGTACCTGCTCGCCGCCGCCGGCCTCGGCGTGGACCCGGCCAGATGCGCCGTCGTCGAGGACACCGCGACCGGCGTCGCCGCCGCCGAGGCGGCAGGCTGCCATGTGGTCGCCGTACCCTCCGTCGCCCCCATCGTCCCGGCCGAGCGGCGCACCGTCGTGACCTCCCTCGAGGAGGTCGACCTGGCATTCCTGCGCGGTCTGATGACGGAAATGCGCTAGCCGTTCACGGGGGGTACCCCCTGCCCGAAGCGCGAGGGGGACTGCAATGTTCATTGGACGCGTTGGACAAAATTCCGGGGAAGTACACCCAGGCGCCATTCCAAGGGGGCCGCCCGGCCGAATCCCGGTAACGCCCGGTCCCGAGGGAATGTGACGTTCACCACCCTTGACCGGCTCGACATCGCTAGCCGAGTGTGCTGATCGCCCCAGCTCGAGGCCGATAAGTGGGACCTTGTGTCCCGATTGATGGGACGCTGTACGAATCCTGCCGCTGTCGGGTTTTCGGTGCGTCCACACCCGGTTTCACTGCGTGATGAGGGCTCAACTCGCGCGGCTGTTAACCCTCCTACGCGCGCGGACTAATCTCATCGCGAGAACATCGCCGCAACCCCCGTGATCCGCCGCACCACCCATGCATGCCGGGTACACGGACTCGAACAGCTCTGGAGAAACTCCCGCATGAACCGCAAGACTTTGGTGCTGCCGGCAGTGGTCGGCCTGCTCACGCCGGTTCTCGCCGCGTGCGGCGGGACCGACAGCGGGAGCAAGAGCGGGGACGCCATCGTCGTCGGCACCACCGACCGGTTCACCGCCACCAGCGACGCGCCGGCGCCCCTCGACCCGGCCTACGCCTACGACGTCGGCACCTGGAACATCCTGCGCCAGACGGTGCAGACCCTGATGACCCAGCCCAAGGGCGAGGGCGACCCCGTGCCGGAGGCCGCCGAGAGCTGCTCCTTCACCGACAGCGGCAACGAGCGCTACGCCTGCAAGCTGCGGGACGGCCTGCAGTTCGCCAACGGCGACAAGATCACGGCCGAGGACGTCAAGTTCTCCATCGACCGCGCCCTGCACCTCAAGGCCGACAGCGGTGTCTCAACCCTGCTGAACACCGTCGACACGGTCGAGACCCAGGGCGAGCGCGAGGTCATCTTCCACCTCAAGACGGCCGACGCCACCTTCCCCTACAAGCTGTCCACCCCGGTCGCCGGCATCATCGACCCCAAGGACTACACCAAGAGCAAGCTGCGGGACGGCTTCGAGGTCGACGGCTCCGGCCCCTACACCTTCAAGGCCGACGTCAAGGACAACGCGATCGTCAGCGCCACCTTCACCAAGAACCCCACCTACAAGGGCAGCGTGAAGGTGCACAACGACCAGGTCGTGCTGCGCACCTACGACAACGCGGACACCATGGGCAGCGCGCTCGACAAGGGTGACATCGACGTCATGACCCGCGCCATGTCGCCGGCGCAGATCAACAAGCTGGACAGCGGCTCCGACGCGAACGTCGACCTGGTCGACATGCAGGGCCTGGAAATCCGCTACCTGGCCTTCAACACCAACGCGCCCACCGTGAAGAACAAGGCCGTCCGCCAGGCCGTGGCCCAGGTCATCAACCGCGGCGAGCTCGTCTCCAAGGTGTACGGCACCCAGGCCGAGCCGCTGTACTCGCTGGTCCCGGCGACCCTCACCGGCCACTCCAACTCGTTCTTCAACACGTACGGCAACCCCAGCGCCGCCAAGGCGAAGGACCTGCTCACCAAGGCCGGCATCACCACCCCGGTGAAGCTGACGCTGCACTACACCACCGACCACTACGGCTCGGCCACCAAGCAGGAGTTCGAGATCCTGCAGAAGCAGCTCAACGGCAGCGGCCTGTTCGACGTCTCCATCCAGGGCCACCCCTGGGCGACCTTCCGGCCCGCCGAGCAGAAGGGCCAGTACGACGTCTACGGCATGGGCTGGTTCCCCGACTTCCCGGACGCCGACAACTTCCTCGCGCCCTTCCTCGACAAGGGCAACTTCCTCGGTTCGCCGTACTCCAACGGCACCATCCAGCGCACGCTGATCCCGGCTTCCCGCCGCGAGGCCGACCGGCTCAACGCCGCCAAGAACCTGACCGCGATTCAGGACATCGTGGCCGAGGACATCCCCGTGCTGCCGCTGTGGCAGGGCAAGCAGTACGTCGCCGCGCGGGACAACATCACGGGCGTCTCCTACGCCCTCAACTCCTCCTCGACGCTTCAGCTGTGGGAGCTCGGCCGCGGTGTGAGCGGCTGACGTTCTCCCTGTCCGGGGCCCGGGACGGCGGCCCCGGATCGACGAACCGACGACAAGGCACATATGAACATGCGCGACCAGTGGCCAGTCCTGCCCATCGTGGCGGCCCTGGCCTCCGGCCTGTTGACCGCCTGCGGCTCGGAGACCGGTGACTCCGGGGGTACCGGCTCCTCCGTGGTGATGGGAATGTCCGACGACGTCCTCGCCACGGACCCGGCTTCCGGCTACGACCCCGGTTCCTGGTTGTTGTTCAACAACGTCTTCCAGTCGCTGCTCGGCTTCCCCAAGGGAGCGACACAGCCCCAGCCCGAGGCGGCGAAGGAGTGCGCCTTCACCGGCACCCGGGCCATGGTGTACCAGTGCACCCTCAAGGACGGCCTGAAGTTCAGCAACGGTGACGCCCTCACCTCCGAGGACGTGAAGTTCTCCTTCGACCGCATGCTGAAGATCGACGACGCCGCCGGTCCGGCGGTCATGTTCCCGATGCTCGACAAGGTCGACACACCGGACGCGAAGACGGTCGTCTTCAAATTGAAGGTCCCCGACGCCACCTTCCCCAGCAAGATCGCCTCCGGCGCCGGCTCCATCGTCGACCACCGGCAGTACGACGCGAACGGCCTGCGCACCGACGACAAGGCCGTCGGCTCCGGGCCCTACAAGCTGGACTCCTTCGACAAGAATCAGGCCGTCTTCTCCGTCAACCCCGCCTACAAGGGCACCGCCGAGATCAAGAACTCCGGCGTCACCCTGAAGTTCTTCCACGGCGACCGGACCGCCCTGAAGAAGGCCCTCGAGAACGGCGACATCGACGTCGCCTACCGTGGCCTGACCGCGACCGACATCGCCGACCTCGACCAGCAGGACGGCAGCAAGGGCATCGACGTCATCGAGGGCAGCAGCGCCGAGGTCCAGCACCTGGTCTTCAACATGGACGACCCGGTGGCCGGCAAGCTCGGCGTCCGCAAGGCCATGGCCTACCTCCTCGACCGCGACGCCCTGGTCAGCAAGATCTACCGGGGCACGGCCACCCCGCTGTACTCGATCATCCCGGCGGGCATCGCGGGCCACAACACGGCCTTCTTCGACACCTACGGCGCCCGCCCCTCCAAGGACAGGGCCGCCGCCGCGCTGCGCGCCGAGGGCATCACCGGCAAGGTGAAGCTCACCCTCTGGTCCACGCCGTCCCGCTACGGCCCCGCCACCGACGAGGAGCTGCAGGCCATCGCCGGCCAGCTCAACGCGAGCGGACTGTTCCGGGCCGACGTCAAGTCCGTCGCCTTCGGCCAGTACGAGAAGGACATCGCCAAGGGGAAGTACGGCGTCTACGTGAAGGGCTGGGTGCCCGACTACCCGGACGCCGACAACTTCACGGCGCCCTTCTTCGGCAAGGGCAACGTGCTGGGCAACCGCTACAGCAACAGCGCGATCACCGGCACCCTCATCCCCGGCACGGCCGCTCAGAGGGACCGTGCCGCGACCGACCAGGACTTCGGGAAGCTGCAGGACATCGTCGCCGACGAACTGCCCGTGCTGCCGGTCTGGCAGGCGAAGCAGTACGCGGTCACCCGCGACGGCGTCTACGGCCTGGAGTACTGCCTGGACGCCTCCACGGTGTTCCGGTTCTGGGAACTCAGCAAGAGCTGACGGGCCGTCCGGCCGGTTGGCGCGAAGGGCGCCCCCCGCGTGAGGGGGGCGCCCTTCGCGCCATGGGGTCCGTCGTCGTACGGGTCCTACTGCGCGCCGGGGCGCACCAGACCGCTCTCGTACGCGTACACCGCGGCCTGCACCCGGTCCCGGAGGCCGAGCTTGGTCAGGACGTGCCCGACGTGCGTCTTGACGGTGGTCTCGCTGACGAACAGGTCCGCGGCGATCTCCGCGTTGGACAGCCCGCGCGCCACCAGCTTCAGCACCTCCACCTCCCGGTCGGTGAGGGTGTGCAGGGTGTCCGGCACGGGCTCCTCGCCGGAGGGCAGATGCGTGGCGTACTTGTCCAGCAGGCGGCGGGTGATGCTCGGCGCCAGCATGGCCTCGCCGGCCGCGACGACCCGGATCGCCTGCACCAGCTCATTGGCGGGCGCGTCCTTGAGCAGGAACCCGCTGGCCCCTGCCCGCAGTGCCTCCACCACGTACTCGTCCAGGTCGAACGTGGTCAGCACGAGCACCTTCGCCGGGCCGTCCCGCCCCGGCCCCGTGATCTGCCGGGTCGCCTCCACCCCGTCCATCCGCGGCATCCGGATGTCCATGAGCACAACATCCGGCTGCAGGGCTCGCACCTGGTCGAGGGCCTGCAGGCCGTCGCCGGCCTCGCCCACGACCGCGAGGTCCTGCTCGGCCTCCAGGATCATCCGGAAACCGGTACGCAGCAGCGGCTGGTCGTCGACCAGTAGGACGCGGATGGCCACGTGACACTCCTTCGCTAGTCCGGCCCCATTCTGCCCTGCGAGACGGAACCCGACTCGGGCGCCCTCACCGGCAGCGGATAGGGCGGGGGAGTCCCGCCGAACTCCGGGCAGTGCGCCTGGTGGTCGCACCAGCCGCACAGCTTCGTCGGCCGGGGCCGCCACTCACCGGTCTCGGTGGCCTGCGCGATGGCCTCCCACAGGGCGAGCAGCTTGCGCTCGACGCGCTCGAGGTCGGCGAGGACGGGGTCGTAGGTCAGCACGTCCCCACTGCCGAGATAGACGAGCTGGAGCCGGCGCGGGACGACGTTCTTCAGCCGCCACACCACCAGGGCGTAGAACTTCATCTGGAACAGCGCGCCCTCGGCGTACTCGGGCCGCGGCGCCTTCCCCGTCTTGTAGTCGACGATCCGCACCTCACCTGTGGGCGCCACGTCGACGCGGTCGATGATCCCGCGCAGGCACAGACCCGACTCCAGCTCGGCCTCCACGAACAGCTCCCGCTCGGCTGGCTCCAGCCGCGACGGGTTCTCCAGCGTGAACCAGCGCTCCACGAGCCGCTCGGCCTCACCGAGCCAGCGAGCCAGCCGCTCACCCTCCGGATCATCGGCGAACAACTCGCCGACCTCCGGCCGACTCTCCCGCAGCCGGTCCCACTGCCCCGGGATCAACGCCTTGGCCTGCGGCGCGGTCCGCTCAACGGCGGGCGCGTCGAACAGCCGCTCCAGCACGGCATGCACCAGCGTCCCCCGGGTCGCCGCCTCGCTCGGCTTCTCCGGCAACCGGTCGATCACCCGGAACCGGTACAGCAACGGGCACTGCATGAAGTCACTGGCCCGGGACGGTGACAGCGAGGCGGGCGCCACGGCCACGCGCTCGGGCGCGCTCCCGTCGGCCACGCCGACGGGTGCCTCGCCCGGGGCCATGACGACCGCCGCCTCCACCTCCGGTGCCACGCCCGCCTCCGGTGGCACGCCCTCCGGTGGCAAGGTCCCCGCGTCCTCGATGCTGCTGTCCATGACCCCAGACCATACGGCCCGGCACTGACAGTCACCCAGCCGCGGGCCGCGTCGGCCACGCGTCCGCGGGGCAAACACAAGGGGTGCCGGGGCGGAACGTGCCACCACGGCCGCATACCATCGACCCGAGACCTTCCGCCCGGCAAGGCGTGGAAGACGCTTCGAACGAGGGGACACCGTGGACGTGAGCGGCGGGAGCGGGCAGCCGCGGTCCGGCAACGACGAGCCGGCCGAGCGCCCCGCAGGTCCTAGGGCCCCGGCGACCGGACCCACCGACCACCCCGGCCCGGAGCCCCACGAAGTCCCGACACCCCCACCCCCCGCGGGCCGGGCCCCACACCCCGACCCGGCCACCCCCGAGCACACGCGAGCCGCCGACCCGGAGCCGGGGGCCGACGAGGACGGACGAGCCGCCGACCCTGAGGCTGGGGTGGACGAGGAGGCCCGGGTTGCCCGTCCGGAGGCGGGGGCCGACGGGGGTGCGCGAGCCGTCGACCCGGAGGCGGGTACGGGCGAGGACGCGCGAGCCGTCGGCCAGGAGCCGGGTGCCGATGAGGCCGCGCGAGCTACCCATCCGGAGGCTGGGGTGGACGAGGAGGCCCGGGCTGCCCGTCCGGAGGCGGGAGCCGACGGGGGTGCGCGAGCGGCCGAGCCGGAGGCGGGGGCCGACGAGGATGCGCGAGCCGCCGACCCGGAGGCGGGTACGGGCGAGGACGCGCGAGCCGTCGCCCAGGAACCGGAGGTCGGCGAGGACGCGCGAGCTGCGGGCCAGGTGCCGGGGGCCGACGGGGACGCGCGAGCCGGCGGTCCAGAGCACGGGACTGGTGTGGATGCGCGTGCCGTCGGCCACCGGTCGACGGCGGATGAAGACGTACAGGCTGCCGGCCAGGAGCTGAGGGGCGACGGGGACGGGCGGGCTGCCGAACCGAAGCCGGAGGCCGGCGAGGACGCGCGTGCTGACGGCCCGCAGCCCACGGCCGGTGAGCAACCGGGAACCGTCACCGGTCGGGACGCGCGGCCCGTGGGCCCGCGGACCGAGGGCGGCGAAGAGAGTGCCGCCGGCAGCCGTACCGACACCGACGAGCACCGTTCCCTCGCGCACTCCGGGATCGCCAAGGGCGAGCCGCCCCAGCCGCGGCCCAAGGAACCCGGCGGCGGGCTGCTCATGGGCCGCCCCTTCGGCGTGCCGGTGTACGTCGCGCCGAGCTGGTTCCTCGTCGCCGCGCTGATCACCTGGGTCTTCGGCGGCCAGCTCGACCGCGTGCTGCCCGAACTGGGCGCCGCCCGCTACCTGGTGTCCCTCTTCTTCGCCGTCGCCTTCTACGCCTCCGTGCTGGTCCACGAGCTGGCCCACACGGTCGCCGCGATCCGCTTCAAACTCCCCGTCCGACGCATCCAGCTCCAGTTCTTCGGCGGCGTCTCCGAGATCGAGAAGGAGGCCGAGACCCCGGGACGGGAGTTCGTCCTGGCCTTCGTCGGGCCGCTGCTCTCACTCGTCCTGGCCGGACTGTTCTACCTGGCCATGACGCCGGTGGAGCCCGACACCGTCCCGGGCGTCCTGCTGGCCGGCCTGATGGTCTCCAACCTCATCGTCGCCGCCTTCAACCTGCTGCCCGGCCTGCCCCTGGACGGCGGCCGGATGCTCCGCGCCGTCGTCTGGAAGATCACCGGCAGGCCCATGAGCGGCACCGTCGCCGCCGCCTGGGTGGGCCGCGCCCTCGCCATCTCCGTCCTCGTCGGCCTGCCGCTGCTCAACCAGTCCGGCGCTCTCGGCGGCGGCAACGAGGACATCAGCGGCATGGACACCGTCACCGATGCCCTGCTCGCCGCCATCCTCGCCGCGATCATCTGGACCGGCGCCGGCAACAGCCTGCGCATGGCCCGCCTGCGCGAGCACCTCCCCGAGCTGCGGGCCCGCAACCTGACCCGGCGGGCCGTACCGGTCGAGAACGACACGCCGCTCTCCGAGGCCCTGCGCCGCGCCAACGCCGCCGGCGCCCGCGCCCTGGTCGTCGTCGACGCCGACGGCAGCCCCCTCTCCCTCGTCCGCGAGGCCGCCATCGTCGGCGTACCCGAGCACCGCCGCCCCTGGGTGGCCGTCAGCGGCCTCGCCCAGGAGCTCACCGACGGCATGCGGGTCTCCGCCGAGCTGGCCGGGGAGGACCTGCTGGACGCCCTGCGGGCCACCCCCGCAACCGAGTACCTGGTCGTCGAGCAGACCGGCGAGATCTACGGCGTCCTGTCCGCCGCGGACGTCGAACGGGCCTTCGTGAAGGCCATGGCCAGGCCCACCTCGTAGTGGTCGGCGGCCTCCGCAAAGGCCGGTAGTCTGTTCACATGTCCGAACCGACCGGTGCCGCCCGCAGGCGCGGGCCCTTCAAGGTCGGGGACCAGGTACAGCTGACCGACCCCAAGGGCCGCCACTACACGTTCACGCTCGAAGCAGGGAAGAACTTCCACACCCACAAGGGCTCCTTCCCGCACGACGAACTGATCGGCGCTCCCGAGGGCAGCGTTGTCCGCACCACCGGCAACGTGGCCTACCTCGCGCTGCGCCCCCTGCTCCCCGACTACGTCCTGTCCATGCCCCGCGGGGCAGCCGTCGTCTACCCGAAGGACGCGGGGCAGATCCTCGCCTTCGCCGACATCTTCCCCGGCGCCCGCGTCGTGGAGGCCGGCGTCGGCTCCGGCTCGCTCAGCAGCTTCCTGCTGCGCGCCATCGGCGACCAGGGCATGCTGCACTCCTACGAGCGCCGCGAGGACTTCGCCGAGATCGCCAAGCAGAACGTCGAGCGCTACTTCGGCGGCCCGCACCCCGCCTGGCAGCTGACCGTCGGCGATCTCCAGGACAACCTTTCGGACACCGACGTCGACCGTGTCATCCTCGACATGCTCGCCCCCTGGGAGTGCCTGGAGGCCGTCTCCAAGGCGCTGGTCCCCGGCGGCATCCTGTGCTGCTACGTGGCCACCACCACCCAGCTCGCCCGGACCGTCGAATCCATCCGGGAGATCGGCTGCTTCAACGAGCCGACCGCCTGGGAGACCATGATCCGCAACTGGCACATCGAGGGCCTGGCCGTCCGCCCGGACCACCGGATGATCGGCCACACCGGCTTCCTGCTGACCGCCCGTCGCCTCGCCGACGGCGTCGAGCCGCCCATGCGCCGGCGCCGCCCCGCCAAGGGCGCCTACGGCGAGGACTACGCCGGACCCAACGCCGACGGCGGCGGCCGCTGACCGGCCCTCCGCCGAGCACAACGCACGGGCGCCGTGCCCGAGTTCCCCACCGATCAGGGGAACCCGGGCACGGCGCCCGTCCGTTGACACGACACGGGATGGGTACGCCCCCACGCGCGCGTGCTCTTCGTGTGCGGGAATCCCGCACCGACCCCGCCGTTCCCCCGCACTGTGACGTGTGGCACCATGCTGGCCACCCCCTCACCGGCACAGCCCTCACAGGAGACACTCCTAGTGCAGCAATCCGCCGTTCCGGAGCTCGCCCTCACGCACACCCGGCCCATCCACTGGGTCGCCACCGCCACCGCCGTGGCCGGTGTGATCGCCCTGACCTCCGTCGTACAGCCCGGCTCGGCCACGGCCGCGCAGCCGGCCACCGGCACCGAGGCCACATCCGCCCCCGCCGCCATGGCACCGCCCGGCACGACGGGCGTGCACTTCCCCCTCCAGTGCGGACCGGTGAAGGCGGTGGTGGTGAAGAAGGCCACCGGCGACCTGGACGGGGACGGCAGGCCGGAAACCGTCGCCGTCGTCCACTGCGACGCCGCCATGGGCACCCCGCCCGACGGCGTCTACGTCCTCACCCGGGGAAAGGACGGCGGCACGGCCCGCGTCGTCGCCACACTCGTCGACCCCAAGGACCGGCTCACCGTCACCGAGTTCGCCCTGCGCGCCCGGGCCGTCAGCGCCACCCTGCTCGGCTACTCGACCGCCGACGTACCCAGTTGCTGCCCCGACGTGAAGACCCCGGCCAAGTGGCAGTGGAACGGCAGCGCGTTCGTCCGGTCCAGCCCCGCAGCGGCCCACAGCGTGTGACACTCCGGCGGCCGACCGGCACCCCCACGCGCCCGCGCACCGGACGGCTACCGGCACTCACACCCGCGTGAGAGCCGGCCGTCGTCCGGAACTCACACCGCGTCGGGCCCGTACACCTCGGCCTTGTCCGAAACCCGGCGTACGTGGATGCACTCGCCGGGACACTCCTTCGCCGAGTCCACCACATCCGTGAGCAGCGGCAACGGCACCGGCGCCGTGGCCCCCGCGTCCTGGAGCAGCTCGTCGCCCGCGCCCTTCACATAGGCCAGCCCGTCGATGTCCAGCTCGAACACCTCCGGGGCGTACTGGGCGCAGATCCCGTCGCCGGTACACAGGTCCTGGTCGATCCAGACCTCCAGCGCCTCGCCGCACGGGGCCTCCTGCTGCACGGTCATCTCTCCTGCCGTCGGTTCGCCGGGCGGTGCTCCCGGTCCCAAGTCCAGCCGGGTCCGCTCCAGCGGCTGTTGAACACCTCGACCCTACCTCCGCCCGCTTTCCGCCCGTGTTCGGCGAGGGAGGAGGGTTTTCTCCCTCGCCGCCTCGGGTACCAGCGCCCGACCGGGGAAGGGAGCCCCGGGGCCGGGGCGAACACTTCAGGCCGCCCCGAACGTGACGCCGACCGCCTGTACCGTCGCTCTGCGTGATACACGGCAGAGCGCCCTCAGGTCTGCCCGCGTACCGGACGACCGGCCCGGAACGGACAACTCCAGCCACTCCTGAAGGGTTTTGACCGTCCCGGACATGGAACAAGCCGCTTCTGAATCACGTTGAGTGGGTATTCCCTCCGTGCGAGAGGGAGCGCACCGGGTGACCGACGACACACCTTGACAGTCTTTGTGATCTAGGGGTTTCAATCGACACCCACCCAGGTAGGGTCTGGAAGCGTCCAGCTCCCCTTGGAGGAGGTGAGGACCGTGGCAGCCCACGACGACGACATGAACCGCGGCATCCGCCCGGGACGAGGGTCCGACGACCCGGCCGGGCAGATCGCCTACCTTGAGCAGGAGATCGCCGTCCTGCGACGCAAGCTCGCCGACTCTCCGCGACACACGAGGATTCTCGAAGAGCGGATCGTCGAGCTGCAGACGAACCTGGCCGGCGTGTCCGCGCAGAACGAACGACTGGCCAACACCCTCCGCGAGGCCCGCGACCAGATCGTGGCCCTCAAGGAAGAGGTCGACCGGCTTGCCCAGCCGCCGGCCGGCTTCGGTGTCTTCCTGCAGGCCAACGAGGACGGCACCGCAGACATCTTCACCGGCGGCCGCAAGCTCCGCGTGAACGTGAGCCCCAGCGTCGAGCTCGACGACCTCAGGCGCGGCCAGGAAGTCATGCTCAACGAAGCCCTCAACGTGGTCGACGCCATGGAATACGAGCGCGTCGGCGACATCGTCACCCTCAAGGAGATCCTCGAGGACGGCGAGCGCGCCCTCGTGCTGGGGCACACCGACGAGGAGCGGGTGGTACGGCTCGCCGAGCCGCTGCTGGACGTCACCATCCGCCCCGGCGACGCCCTCCTGCTCGAACCCCGCTCCGGCTACGTCTACGAGGTCGTCCCCAAGAGCGAGGTCGAGGAACTCGTCCTCGAAGAGGTCCCCGACATCGGCTACGAGCAGATCGGCGGCCTCGGCAACCAGATCGAGGCCATCCGCGACGCGGTCGAGCTCCCGTACCTCTACCCCGACCTCTTCAAGGAGCACGAGCTGCGTCCGCCCAAGGGTGTCCTGCTCTACGGACCCCCCGGATGCGGCAAGACACTCATCGCCAAGGCCGTGGCCAACTCACTCGCCAAGAAGGTCGCCGAAGTGACCGGCCAGGCCGCCGGCAAGAGCTTCTTCCTCAACATCAAGGGCCCCGAGCTGCTCAACAAGTACGTCGGCGAGACGGAGCGGCAGATCCGCCTCGTCTTCCAGCGTGCACGTGAGAAGGCCAGCGAGGGCACCCCCGTCATCGTCTTCTTCGACGAGATGGAGTCCCTCTTCCGCACCCGCGGCTCCGGCGTCAGCTCGGACGTGGAGAACACCATCGTCCCCCAGCTCCTCGCCGAGATCGACGGCGTGGAGGGCCTGCAGAACGTGGTCGTGATCGGCGCCTCCAACCGCGAGGACATGATCGACCCCGCCATCCTGCGCCCCGGCCGACTCGACGTGAAGATCAAGATCGAGCGTCCCGACGCCGAGGCGGCGAAGGACATCTTCGGCAAGTACCTCACCGAGCGCCTCCCGCTGCACGCGGACGACCTCGGCGAGCACGGCGGCAGCAAGGAAACGACCGTCCAGAGCATGATCCAGACGGCGGTCGAGCACATGTACGCCGAATCCGAGGAGAACCGCTTCCTGGAGGTCACCTACGCCAACGGCGACAAGGAAGTCCTCTACTTCAAGGACTTCAATTCCGGCGCCATGATCGAGAACATCGTGGGCCGCGCCAAGAAGATGGCGATCAAGGACTTCCTCGAGAAGAACCAGAAGGGCCTCCGCGTCTCCCACCTGCTCCAGGCCTGCGTGGACGAGTTCAAGGAGAACGAGGACCTGCCCAACACCACCAACCCCGACGACTGGGCCCGGATCTCCGGAAAGAAGGGCGAGCGGATCGTCTACATCCGTACCCTCATCACCGGAAAGCAGGGCGCGGACACCGGACGCTCCATCGACACGGTGGCGAATACCGGTCAGTACCTGTAAGAGCAGGGCGGCTGCGGGTGCCCTCGGCGGGTACCCGCAGCCGTCTGTTTTTCAGGCCACGACCGGAGCAGGCAATGACGCAAATGATCTCCCCACCAGCGCAAAGGCGTTCTAGGCTCTTTTCTACCGCCGAGTCGCGCAGTGCGGGGACGGGCACCGCACACGCACCGGAGCGCCAGCGGTACTTGAGCGGCGCCCACGACCGAGGGTGCCGCCGGGCAAGGAGGGCCGCATGACCGTACGGCGAGTAATGGGCATCGAGACGGAGTACGGGATCTCCGTCCCCGGCCACCCGAACGCCAATGCCATGCTCACCTCGTCCCAGATCGTCAACGCCTACGCGGCGGCGATGCACCGGGCCCGCCGGGCCCGCTGGGACTTCGAGGAGGAGAATCCGCTGCGGGACGCGCGAGGCTTCGACCTCGCCCGGGAGGCCGCCGACGCCAGCCAGCTCACCGACGAGGACATCGGCCTCGCCAACGTGATCCTCACCAACGGTGCCCGCCTCTACGTGGACCACGCCCACCCCGAATACAGCTCACCCGAGGTCACCAACCCCCGCGACGCCGTCCTCTGGGACAAGGCCGGCGAGCGGATCATGGCCGAGGCCGCCGAGCGGGCCGCACAGCTCCCCGGCGCCCAGCCGATCCACCTCTACAAGAACAACACCGACAACAAGGGCGCCTCCTACGGCACGCACGAGAACTACCTGATGAAGCGGGAGACCCCCTTCTCGGACATCGTGCGCCACCTCACCCCCTTCTTCGTCTCCCGTCAGGTCTTCGCCGGAGCGGGCCGCGTCGGCGTCGGCCAGGACGGACACGAGCACGGCTTCCAGCTCAGCCAGCGCGCGGACTACTTCGAGGTCGAGGTCGGACTGGAGACCACCCTCAAGCGCCCGATCATCAACACCCGCGACGAGCCCCACGCGGACGCCGAGAAATACCGCCGCCTGCACGTGATCATCGGTGACGCCAACCTCTCCGAGATCTCCACCTACCTCAAGCTGGGCACGACCGCCCTGGTCCTGTCCATGATCGAGGACGGCTTCATCGCCGTGGACCTCGCGGTGGACCAGCCCGTCCGCACGCTCCACCAGGTCTCGCACGACCCCTCCCTCAAGCGCCTGATCACACTGCGCAGCGGCCGGACACTGACCGCCGTCCAATTGCAGATGGAGTACTTCGAGCTGTCGCGCAAGTACGTGGAGGAGCGCTTCGGGGCGGACGCCGACGACCAGACCAAGGACGTGCTCTCCCGCTGGGAGGACACGCTCAACCGGCTCGAACACGACCCGATGAGCCTGGCCGGCGAGCTGGACTGGGTCGCCAAGCGGGAGCTGATGGAGGGCTACCGCCGCCGGGACGGTCTCGACTGGGACGCCGCCCGCCTGCACTTGGTCGACCTGCAGTACGCCGACGTACGCGCCGAGAAGGGCCTCTACAACCGCCTGGCGGCCCGCGGGCGCATGAAGCGGCTGCTGGACGAGTCCGAGGTCGACAGGGCCCGCAGGAAGCCGCCGGAGGACACGCGCGCCTACTTCCGCGGACGCTGTCTCGAGCAGTACGCCGACGACGTCGCCGCCGCCTCCTGGGACTCGGTCATCTTCGACCTCCCCGGCCGGGACTCGCTGCAGCGCGTTCCAACCCTGGAACCGCTTCGCGGAACGCGAAATCACGTCAAGGAGCTGCTGGACCGCTGCCGCACGGCGGAAGACCTGGTCAGGGTGTTGTCGGGCGGCTGAGCGTGACCAGCGGGTACTCGTACCGCCCCGGCCGGGCAGGGTGGAAACCCCGCCGCCCGGGAATCATCGAGGTGGCCCCCGCACGTTGGCGAAACTGCGGGGCCGATGTCGGACCCGGCTTGTAGGGTCTGATCATCACCGATCGGCAGGAATGCCGACCCGTCGACCATGTCGGGCGAACTGAGCGGGGTGAGGGTTATGGCAACGAAGGACACCGGCGGTGGCCAGCAGAAGGCGACGCGTTCCACCGAGGAGGTCGAGGAGCAGGCGCAGGACGCACAGGCGTCGGAGGACCTCAAGGAGCGGCACGAGAAGCTGAGCGACGACGTGGACTCCGTCCTGGACGAAATCGATGACGTACTCGAGGAGAACGCCGAGGATTTCGTTCGGTCATTCGTGCAAAAAGGCGGAGAGTAAAGGCTGATTGCTGCTTCTCCTTCGGATCGAAGGTGGCTGGGGGCGGGGGTGGCTGGCGAGCCGAACGCGAAGCACTGCAGGAAGTGCGAGCGGAACTTGCCTCTTGCAGCCTTTGCGAGAGACAGGAATCGGCGCGATGGCCTCCAGGTGCACTGCCGGGAGTGCGTGGCGGAGTACAGCGCCGCGCACTACCGGCGCCGCCAAGAGGCCACGGGCAAGCCGGTTCGGGAGGAGACGGACGTGCCGTCCGGGCACAAGCTCTGCCGGACGTGCGGCGAGGTCGAGCCGCACAGCGAACGGCATCGCAACGCAACTGCTTCCGATGGCCTCTCGACCCGCTGCAAGGCGTGCCGCGCCGCGCGCGGGCGGCAGGACCACCTGAAGCGCCAGTACGGTCTCACCGAGAACGAGCGCGACGAGTCGATCGCCGCTCAAGGCGGCGTCTGTTGCATATGTTTGGCCGCTGTGCCCGCACATGTGGATCACTGCCATGAGACGGGTAGGGTCCGTGGCGTACTGTGCTTCAGCTGCAACGCTGCACTGGGGCAGTTCAAGGATCAGCCCGAGGTCACAAGGCGGGCTGCTGCACACGTGGAAGGAAACGCGTGGAAGCCAACACTCGTAGCACCGGGCGTCTGCCAGCTGCCTTCCTGACGCCAGGATCCTCTTCGTTCATGGACTTCCTGTCGGAGCACCAGCCCGAGCTGCTGCCCGGCAACCGGCAGCTGCCGCCCACCCAGGGGGTGATCGAGGCGCCGCACGGCACGACCATCGTGGCGGTGACCTTCCCCGGTGGCGTCGTGCTCGCCGGTGACCGTCGCGCCACCATGGGCAACGTCATCGCGCAGCGGGACATCGAGAAGGTGTTCCCGGCGGACGAGTACTCGGCCGTCGGTATCGCCGGCACCGCCGGTCTCGCCGTTGAGATGGTCAAGCTCTTCCAGCTCGAGCTGGAGCACTTCGAGAAGGTCGAGGGCGCCCAGCTGTCCCTGGAGGGCAAGGCGAACCGACTGTCGACCATGATCCGTTCCAACCTCGGCATGGCCATGCAGGGACTGGCCGTGGTGCCCCTGTTCGCGGGGTACGACCTGGACCGCGAGCGGGGGCGGATCTTCTCCTACGACGTGACGGGCGGCCGCTCCGAGGAGCACAACTTCGCGGCGACGGGCTCCGGCTCGATCTTCGCGCGGGGTGCGATGAAGAAGCTGTTCCGTGACGACCTGACCGAGGAGCAGGCCGCGACCCTGGTGGTCCAGGCCCTGTATGACGCGGCAGACGACGACTCGGCGACCGGTGGTCCCGATGTCGCCCGCCGGATCTACCCGATCATCACCGTGATCACCGAGGACGGTTTCCGCCGGCTCACCGACGACGAGTCCTCCGAGCTCTCCCGTGCGGTGCTCCAGCGGCGCCTGGAGGAGCCGGACGGCCCCAAGGCCGCTCTGCTCTGAGCGCGGGCCCGGTTCTTTTCAAGGTGATCCAGTGACCATGACAGAAAGGGACGGATAACCGGTGTCGACGCCGTTCTATGTCTCACCCCAGCAGGCCATGGCCGACCGGGCGGAGTACGCCCGCAAGGGCATCGCCCGTGGCCGCAGCCTGGTTGTGCTGCAGTATGCCGACGGCATCGTGTTCGTCGGCGAGAACCCGTCCCGTGCGCTGCACAAGTTCAGCGAGATCTACGACCGGATCGGTTTCGCGGCCGCCGGCAAGTACAACGAGTACGAGAACCTCCGCATCGGCGGTGTCCGCTACGCCGATCTGCGCGGTTACACCTATGACCGTGACGATGTCACTGCCCGGGGCCTGGCCAACGTCTATGCCCAGACGCTGGGCACGATCTTCTCTTCCGCTGCCGAGAAGCCGTACGAGGTGGAGCTGGTCGTCGCCGAGGTCGGGGAGACTCCTGACGGTGACCAGATCTACCGGCTGCCGCACGACGGTTCCATCGTGGACGAGCACGGCTCGGTCGCGGTGGGCGGCAACGCCGAGCAGATCAGCAGCTTCCTGGACCAGCGTCACCGGGACGGGATGTCGCTGGCCGAGGCCCTGAAGCTGGCCGTGCAGGCCCTGTCCCGGGACACCAACGGCAGCGAGCGGGAGATTCCCGCCGAGCGCCTGGAGGTCGCGGTGCTGGACCGTACGCGTCCGCAGAAGCGCAAGTTCAAGCGCATCGTGGGCCGCCAACTGGGCCGCCTCCTCGAGGCGGACGGCGCGTCCACCGAGGCGGAGAGTTCCGAAGAGGAGTAACTCGCTGCCGCGACGGCGTCACGCCCCGCGCCCCGGCCGTCCGGCCGGGGCGCGGGGCGTTCTGGTTCCGGGGACGGGCTTCCGGGTCTTCGGCGGATGACCTGCGCTGTCGTGGGCACTCGGGGATGACGGCAGGACGTTTGTCCCGGAGGTGTAAAGAGCCATGGCTGAGCAGAAGTCCTCCTCGGTCCTCACCGCTCCGGTGCGGGGCGCGGCCTCGGCGCTGGGACGGCTGCCCGGTGCCGGGATGGTGAGCAGGGCCGCCGAGGGAACGCTGAACAAGGTCGGTGCCGTGTCGCCGCGGGGCCGTCGGATGGCCGTGTACACCGGGGCCGGGGTGCTCGGTGTGGCGGGAGTGGTGGAGTGGCCTATCGCGATCACCGGTGCGGCGGTGGCGTGGCTGACGCAGCCGCGGCCCGGCCGGACCGAGCAGGCAGCGGGAGGCGTCGCGGCCGGCCCCGGTGGGGCGGCGGAGCGTATGCCGGTGGAGCCGGACGACGAAGCCGTGCTGCGGGCCGCGACGCACGCGGGTCCGGCCAGTGAGGACAAGCCGGGGCCGGCGGGGAGCACGGCGTCCGGGGGCCGGCTCGGTCCCACGGCGCGGCCCAGTCGTACCAGCCACTGAGGATGGTCCATGACTTTCACACTGCTGACCGTCCCGTCCGCCGCCGCGCGTCTGCTGCCGGCGGCGCCCAGGCTGCTCGCGCGGGCGGCCGCCCCCGTCGTGGGCGCGGCCGCGGGTGCGGTGGCCGGTACGGCACGTGCGGGGGTGCGCACCGCGGATGCCACGGTGCGGGTGGCCCGGGTCGCGGGCAATGCTCTGCCGGGCGGCGCGGGCCGGTGGCGGGCCGGTGCCCGGCTGCACCTGGCCCTGCGGCCGGCGCACGACGAGGCCGGGCGGCATGAGACGGCTCGTCTGGCCCGTCGGGTCGCCGCCGTCCTGGCGGAGCATCCGGATGTGCTGCTCGCGTACTGGGACGAGGGGCTTGCCCGGTTGGTGGTGACCGCTGCCGAGGACCGGCTGAGCGACCAGGTGGTGGAGTGGGCGGAGGACGTGGCGCAGCGCCATGGGCTGCTCCTGGCGGACGCGGTTTCGGAGGAGATTCCGCATCCTGGCGATCCGGTGGGTGTGCGGGTGGCCGCGGCCGCGCTCGCCGCCGACGTCATCGGCAGCGGTGTCGCGCTCACGGCGTACGCGCTGCGGCTGCCGCCGACGCCGCGTGCCGTGACCGCGGCGGTGACGTTGTTGCGGGAGAACCCGGCCGTCCGGGCCGCGCTGCGCAAAGGGCTCGGCGGGTCGGGGATGGATCTGGCGCTGGCGTGTGCGAACGCCGCGGCGCACGGCGCCGGCCAGACTCCCACCTCGCTGGTGCTCGACGGGGCGCTGCGTACCTGCCAGCTGGCGGAGGCGGTGGCCCGGGCCGCGGCGTTCGACGCGGTTCACGACGAGTTGTGCGCACCGGACCGGGTGAGTGTCGACGCGGACGCCTCGCAGCGACCCCCGTTGCATGTCACGCCGGCCCAGGAGTACGCGGCGCATGCCGCTGCGGGCAGCCTGGTGGGTGCGGCGGCCACTCTTCTGGTCAAGCACGATGCGTCCGAGGCCGCTGAGGCCGTTCTGTCCGGTTCGCCGAAGGCCGCGCGCTATGGGCCGGCCGCCTTCCACGCGGTCCTGGGCGGTGCGTTGGCCCGGACCGGTGTCCTGGTCCGGGATCCGGAGCGGCTGCGGCAGCTGGAGATGGCCCGTGCGGTCGTTCTGCATCCGAGTGCCCTGCGCACCGCGGACGGGCAGGCGGATCCGTGGACCGAGCCGGTGCTGGACGCGGCACGCCGGGCGGGGCTGCGGGTCGTGGTGGTGGACGATCCCGCCTTGGAGGACTTCGCCGGCCTTCCCGATCAGGTCGTTGATGCGCGGCGGCCGTTGGACGACGTGGTGTATGAGCTGCGTCAGGAGGGGGGAGCCGTCATCACCGTCGCGCGAATGGGGTCCGCGGACGAGCGCGATGTCCTGGCGGGACTGCGCGCCGGTGATCTCGCCATTGCCCTCGCGGACCGGGACGGTGCGGTGGTGTGGGGCGCGGACGTCCTGGCGCTGCACGGGCTGCACGACGTGTGGCGGGTGCTGAGGGCGGTTCCGGCCGCCCGGACCGTCGGCCGGCGGTCGCAGATGCTGGCTCGGTCCGGTGCCGCGCTCTCCGGGCTCCTCGTGGCGATCGGCGAGTCCAAGAGCGGGCAGGTCCGCCACTCTCTGCTGCCCGGGTTGCGCCATACGCCGGTCGACGTGGGTGCCGCGAGTGCCCTGTTCTCCGGGGCGCGGGCGGCCCTGTCCGTGTCGACGGCCAGGGCGCCGCATCCGCGCCCGCGTGTGCACTGGCACGAGTTGGGTCCGCAGGAGGCCTGGGAGCGGCTGGAGCGGGATCCGGTCGCCGCACCGCCCACGCAGTTTCAGCAGATGACTGCTGGGGCGCGCAGGACCGCGCGGGCGGTCTCGCGGCATCCGGTTCTCGCTCCCGTGCGGTCGAGCGTGCAGCTGGGCCGGGCGGTGCGTGGCGAACTGCACGACCCGTTGACGCCGGTCCTGGCCGTCGGTTCGGCGGCGTCGGCGATCCTCGGCTCCGTCGTGGACGCCCTGCTGGTTGTCGGGGCGCTGGATCTGAACGCGCTGGTCGGGGGTGTCCAGCGGCTGCGGGCCGAGCGGGCGCTGTCGGGCCTGCTCGACGAGCAGAAGCAGAAGGCGCGGTTGGCGCCCCCGGCGGCCGAGGCGCCGGCCGGTGGCACGCGGACGGTGGACGCCGGGAAGCTGGAGCCGGGTGACGTGATCGAGCTGAAGGGCGACGACGTGGTGCCCGCCGACGCCCGGCTGCTGTGGGAGGACGGTCTGGAGGTCGACGAGTCGGCGCTGACGGGTGAGTCCCTGCCGGTGCAGAAGCAGACCGACCCGACTCCGCATGCTCCGGTCGCCGACCGGCACTGCATGGTCTTCGAGGGCACCACGGTCGTGGCGGGGCAGGCGCGAGCCGTCGTCGTGGACACGGGTGACCGTACTGAGGCGGCCCGCGCGGTTCACCTGGCGGCTCGCACGCCTCCGGCCGGCGGGGTACAGGCCAGGTTGCAGGAGCTGACTCGCAAGGCGCTGCCGTTGACGCTCGCGGGTGGTGCCGCGGTGACCGGCCTGGCCCTGTTGCGTGGGACGCCGATCCGTGAGGCGGTCAGCGGCGGGGTGGCCGTCGGGGTGGCGGCCGTGCCGGAGGGGCTGCCGCTGGTGGCCACGGTGGCGCAGCTCGCGGCGGCGCGGCGGCTGAGCCGCGGCGGTGTCCTCGTGCGCACCCCGCGGACGCTGGAGGCGCTGGGCCGCATGGACACCATCTGTTTCGACAAGACGGGCACCCTTACCGAGAACCGGCTGCGTCTGGTGCGGGTGTCCGACGCCGAGGGCGCGGTGGGCGCGGTGGGCGACGAGGCGGTGGCGGACACCGTCCGGGCCGCCGCGCGGGCCTGCCCCCGGCTGAACGGCGGGTCGGGTCGGCCCGTGCACGCCACCGACGAGGCGGTTCTCGACGCGGCCGGCCCCGATCCGGACTGGAATCAGCTGGCGGGCCTGGCGTTCGAGGCGGCCCGTGGTTACGCCGCGGCCGTGGGCCGGGGCGCGGACGGCACTCGTGTGCTCGTGGTCAAGGGTGCGCCCGAGACCGTTCTGCCCGCGTGCCCGGAGCTCCCGCCGCACGCCTCGGACGCGGCGCAGTCCCTGGCCGGGGAAGGGCTGCGGGTGCTCGCGGTGGCCGAGCGACGGCTCGACGAGGGCGAGCGGGAGGCGGACGCGCTCGAAGAGCCGCTGCGGGAGCTGTGCTTCACGGGTCTGCTGGGGCTTTCGGACGTGGCGCGTGCGACGTCCCCGGCGCTGGTGCGGGGCCTGTACGAGGCCGGGGTGCGGCCCGTGATGCTCACCGGTGACCACCCTCAGACCGCCCGGGCCATCGCCCGCGATCTGGGCTGGCCGGAGGAGCCGGTCGTGGTGACCGGGGACGAACTGGCCGCGGCGGACCGGTCGGCCCGCGCGCGGATCCTGCGTGACGCGGGAGTGGTGGCCCGGGTGGCACCCGAGCAGAAGCTTCAGGTCGTGGAGGCGCTGCGGGACGCGGGGCGGGTGGTCGGCATGGTCGGGGACGGTGCCAACGACGCCGCGGCGATCCGCGCGGCCGACATCGGCGTGGGCATCAATGCCCGCGGTTCGGCGGCCGCGCGCAACGCCGCCGACATCGTCCTGACCGACGAGGACCTGACGGCGCTGATCGCCGCGGTCGGCGAGGGGCGGGCCCTGTGGCACAGTGTCGCCGACGCCATCGCGATCCTGATCGGTGGCAACGCGGGCGAGGTGGGCTTCGGTCTGCTGGGCACGCTGCTGTCGGGCCGGGCGCCGCTGTCCACCCGGCAGATGCTGCTGGTGAACCTGTTCACGGACCTGTTCCCCGCCATGGCGGTGGCGGTGACGCCGAGGGCCGGCGAGGAGGCCGCCGAGCAGACGGGGCCCCGCTCGCCGGAGGACGTGGCCGGTGGTGTCCTGGGGGAGCCGCTGATCCGTCAGATCCGGCACCGGGCGCTGACGACGTCCGTGGGTGCGCTGACGGCCTGGCTGATCGGTCGCTTCACTCCTGGTACGGCCCGCCGTTCCAGCACGATGGCGCTGTGCGGGGTGGTGGGGACCCAGCTCGCGCAGACCCTGCTCGACCGCCGTGACAGTCCGCTGGTGAGGTTCACTTCCCTGGGTTCGGCGGTGGCCCTCGTCGTGCTGATCGAGACGCCGGGCGTCAGTGGTGCGTTCGGGTGCACCCCGCTCGGTCCGGTGGCGTGGGCCGGTGTGGTCGCGGGGATCGCCGTCGCGCTGGCCGGGCAGCGGGCCCTGCCGCGCCTGGAGGAGACGGTACGGCGCCTGGCACCGCGGGCGGCCTAGCGTGCCGTCGGCGGTGGCGTGGAGCCGGGTGCTGTACGGCGCCTGGCATCGCGTCGGTCTAGCGTGCTGCCGGCGGTGCCGTGGAGCCGCGTACGACGAGCTCCACGGGGATGTCGCCGGCCTCGGGGTCCCGGCCTTCCAGGACCGCGAGCAGGGCTTCCATGCCGCGTTCCCCGAACAGCTCGGCGTCCAGTCGTACCGTCGTCAGCTCGGGGTCGAGTGCTGTGGCGAGGGCCAGGTCGTCCAGGCCGGTCACCGACATGTCGTCCGGCACTTTGAGGCCGAGGCGGCGCAGGGCCTTGTAGGCGCCGGCGGCGAGCTTGTCGTCGTCGCAGACCACCGCTGTCGGCCGGGGGCCGGCCGCGGTGAGCGCTGCCTGGGTGGCCGCCAGGGCTCCGTCGATGGAGATCGGCGCCGGCGCCGTTCGGATGTGCGTTCCCGGTACGGCGGCCAGGCGGGCGGCCAGCTCCCGCGCGCGCATCTCGAACGTCCAGGAGGGCACGTCGGCGGCGAGGTGCAGGATGTGGCGGTGGCCGAGGTTCAGGAGGTGCTCGGCGACCTGCCGGACCCCGTCGGCGATGTCGAGGTTCACCGTCGCCGCGCCCAGGCTGCCGTCCGGGTCGCTGTCGAGCATGACCAGCGGCAGCTGGTCGCCGCGGATGGCGCTGAGGGCGTCGGCGGCCATGGAGGAGGCGATGACGCCGTCCAGGGCGGCCTGTGCGGAGGCGAAGGGGTCGCGGGCCGGGCCGATGCCCTCGGGGGAGGGGTACAGCACGACTCCGAAGCCGTGCCGGGCCGCCACCCGCGCCGCGCCCGTGTAGACGCCGGCGAAGAACTCGGTCGTGAGGGCCGGCACCACGAGCAGGACCGTGCGGGTGCGGCCCAGGCGCAGGTTGCGGGCGGCGAGGTTGGGCCGGTAGCCCAGGTCGCGCGCGGCCTCGCGGACCCGCTCGGCGGTGGCCTCGGAGACCCGGCCGCGCCACTTGTCGCCGAGCACGAGCGAGACGGCGGCCTGGGAGACCCCGGCTGCCTGCGCGACGTCACGGCTGGTCGGGCGCGTGCTGCTGCGTGCCACCGTGGCCCCTGCTCCTTCGTCTGGACGTGTGAACAGCGCACATGGTACGTATGAGAGGCGGGGTTATACGTAACACTTGGAGGCGGGACATTGGCCGCGGGATACCTGGAGATCCTCAGGGCGAGGCACGCGGCCCGGCTGCTGACCGGCACCCTGGTGGGCCGGCTGCCGAACGCGACCGCCGCGATCGCCCTGGTGCTGTTCGTCCGCGCCGAGGGTGGCACCTACAGCCTGGCGGGCGCCCTCGCGGCCGTGTACGGCGTCGCCAACGCGGTGGGCCAGCCGGTGCTGGGCCGGCTCGTCGACCTCCACGGGCAGCCGCGCGTCCAGCTGCCCGCCGCCGTGCTGTCGGCCCTCGCCATGACGGCCTTCGCCTTCTGTGGCACCGGCCCGCTGCCCTTCGCCTACGTGGCCGTCGCGGCCGCCGGCCTGTGCACCCCGCCCCTGGAGGGCGGTCTGCGCGCCCTGTGGCCGTCCGTGCTGCGCCGCGAGGAGCAGGTGCACACCGCGTACGCCATGGACGCCGTCGCGCAGGAGATCATGTTCACCGTCGGCCCCCTGCTGGTGACCCTGTGCGTCGCGCTGTGGTCGGAGCGCGCGGCCCTGCTGGTGCTGAACGCCGTCGGTGTCCTCGGCGCGCTCTCGGTGGTGGTCTCGCCGCCCTCGCGCGCGTGGCGCTCGGCGCCCCGCGAGGCGCACTGGCTGGGCGCCCTGCGCTCGCCCGGCCTGCTCGCGCTGCTCGGCGCCTTCCTGTTCGTCGGCATCGCGCTCGGCTCCATCACCGTGGCCTCGGTGCCGTACGCCGACACCCACGGCGGCGACGCGGTCTACGGCTGGCTGATGGCCGCGCTCGGCCTGGGGGCGCTCATCGGCGGCACCGTCTACGGGGCGCGCCAGTGGGGCGGAACGCCCGAGCGGCGACTGCGGGTCCTGGTGGCCCTTCTGGCGGTGTGTTACCTGCCGCTGCCGCTGATGCCGGGCGCCGTCGCCATGGTCTTGCTCTCCGTGGTCTCCGGAGTCTTCCTCGCCCCCTGCATCGCCTGTGCGTTCATCATCGTCGACCGGCACGCGCCGAGCGGCACGGTCACCGAGGCGTTCTCCTGGCTGGTGACCACGTTCACCGTGGGTGCCTCGGTCGGAACGGGCCTCGCGGGCCCGGTGGTCCAGGCCGGTGGCCCGCTGTGGGGATTCGCGGTCCCGGGCGTGGCCGGGGCCGTGTCCCTGCTGGTCCTGCTCGCCACCGGACGGGTCCTCGCAGCTCCCGTGCGGGGCGAGGTCGTTGCGGCTTCATCGGAAAATGATCCAAATCGTGCCGTCGAACCCCGTTTCAGCTCAGGGGATCGGGCGTAATGTTCACTCATGGACCGCCGCATTTTCGGGCTGGAGAACGAGTACGGCGTCACGTGCACGTTCAGGGGACAGCGCCGCCTGTCTCCTGACGAGGTGGCGCGGTACCTCTTCCGCCGTGTCGTGTCATGGGGCCGCAGCAGCAATGTCTTTCTGCGAAACGGCGCCCGGCTCTATCTCGACGTGGGGTCACATCCGGAATACGCGACACCCGAATGTGACAACGTGACCGAACTGGTCACCCACGACAAGGCCGGCGAGCGCATTCTCGAAGGACTCCTGGTGGACGCGGAACGACGCCTGCACGAGGAGGGGATCGCAGGCGACGTCTACCTCTTCAAGAACAACACCGACTCGGCGGGCAACTCCTACGGGTGCCACGAGAACTATCTGGTGGCCCGGCACGGGGAGTTCTCCCGGCTCGCGGACATCCTCATCCCGTTCCTGGTGACCAGGCAGCTGCTGTGCGGCGCGGGCAAGGTCCTGCAGACTCCGCGCGGCGCCGTTTACTGCGTCAGCCAGCGCGCGGAGCACATCTGGGAGGGCGTCTCCTCGGCGACGACCCGCTCCAGGCCCATCATCAACACCCGCGACGAACCGCACGCGGACGCCGAGCGCTACCGCCGCCTGCACGTCATCGTGGGCGACTCGAACATGTCCGAGACGACCATGCTGCTCAAGGTCGGCGCCACCGACCTGGTGCTGCGCATGATCGAGGCGGGCACCGTGATGCGCGACCTCACCCTGGAGAACCCGATCCGGGCGATCCGCGAGGTCAGCCACGACATCACCGGCCGGCGCAAGGTGCGCCTGGCCAGCGGCCGGGAGGCCTCCGCGCTGGAGGTGCAGCGCGAGTACTTCGACAAGGCCGTGGACTTCTGCGACCGCCGCGGCATCCGCACCGGCACCGTGGCGCAGGTCCTGGAGCTGTGGGGCCGTACCCTCGACGCGATCGAGACCGAGGAACTGGACCGCATCGGCACCGAGATCGACTGGGTCATGAAGTACAAGCTCATCGAGCGGTACCGGGCCAAGCACAACATGACCATGTCGCACCCGCGGGTCGCCCAGATAGACCTCGCCTACCACGACATCCACCGCCGCCGTGGCCTGTACTACCTGCTGGAGAAGAAGGGCCAGGCCGCCCGGATCTGCAACGACTTGAAGATCTTCGAGGGCAAGTCGGTCCCGCCGCAGACCACTCGGGCCCGGCTGCGCGGGGACTTCATCCGCCGGGCACAGGAGCAGCGCAGGGACTTCACGGTCGACTGGGTGCACCTCAAGCTCAACGACCAGGCACAACGCACCGTCTTGTGCAAGGACCCGTTCCGTTCGGTGGACGACCGGGTGGAGAAGCTGATCGCCGGAATGTGAGGCGTGCGGCTCGTCCGCCGACCCGATCGCCAAGCCGATGCCCGGAGGATTTCGCGCCTTCGGGCATCGGTGTTTTTTTTCCGCCCGATTCCGCCCGTGTGCCGGCGGAAGCGGGGGGCGGCGTGCCGCGCGGTGTGGGGAGTGCGGTGCGGGTACGCCGTAGAGTGGCTGGCGTTGCCCCCACCCCCGATCCCAGTTGGACTGATGAACTACAACACGAAACGACTCGTGGCCGCGCTGCTGGCCGTTCCCGCCCTGTTGTTCACCGCCGCGTGCGGATCGGACGACGGGAACAACGGCGACGCGGCGGGAGGCGTGGCCGAGGTCAAGGGGAAAGTCGGGGCCAAGCCCGAGATCTCCGTACCGAAGGACGGCAAGCCGTCCGACAAGACCGTCGTCAAGACGGTCTCGGCGGGCAGCGGAACCCCGATCAAGGGATCGGACTTCGTCCGTATGGACTGGACCGTCGAGAAGTGGGGCGGTGGCCAGGAGCTCGGCGGCACCTGGGCCGCGGCGCCGGCGGGTGGCAAGGTGCCCCGGCGGCAGTCCATCGAGCAGATCGGCAAGCCGAGCCAGCAGCTCCCCCAGAAGGTCCTCGACGCGGTGAAGGGCAAGAAGCCCGGCAGCCGCGTCCTGGTGCAGGGCACCGCGGGCGACCTGATCGGCCAGAACCTGAACACCTCCTCCGGGATCTCCGCCAAGGACGTGCTGATCTGGGTCGTCGACCCGGTCGGTGCCGCGAGCGTCGATGCCAAGGCCGAGGTCAAGGGCGAGCAGGCCCCCTCCGAGCCGGGCATGCCCGAGGTGAAGTCCCCCTCGCAGAAGGCCGCGAACATCACCGTCCCCAAGGGCGAGAAGGCTCCCAAGGACCTCAAGGAGCAGGTCCTGATCAAGGGCGACGGCAAGAAGGTCGAAGCCGGTCAGGGACTCATCGCCCAGTACACCGGGGTCAAGTGGGAGGACGGCAAGAAGTTCGACTCCTCCTGGGACCACGGTGGCGCCACCGCCTTCCAGATCGGCAACGGCTCCGTGGTGGCAGGCTGGGACAAGGGCCTCGTCGGCAAGCACGTGGGCGACCGGGTGCTGCTGGTGATCCCTCCCTCGCTCGGCTACGGCGCGAGCCCGCAGAGCGAGCTGGCCAAGAACACCCTGGTCTTCACGGTGGACATCCTCGGCACGGTCTGACCCGTCCGGTCTGTGAGACTGTCCCCGACGCAGGCCACGTAACAAGGAGAGATGAAGTGAGCATCGAGAAGCCCGAGATCGACTTCCCGGGCGGCGAGCCGCCGGCGGACCTCGAGATCAAGGACATCTGGGAGGGCGACGGCGAGGTGGCGCAGGCGGGCCAGACCGTCACCGTCCACTATGTCGGCGTGGCCTTCAGCACGGGCGAGGAGTTCGACGCCAGCTGGAACCGAGGTACCCCGTTCCGCTTCCCGTTGGGCGCGGGCCGTGTCATCAAGGGCTGGGACCTCGGCGTGCAGGGCATGAAGGTCGGCGGCCGCCGCCAGCTGACCATCCCGGCGCACCTCGCCTACGGCAACCAGAGCCCGACCCCGGCTATCAAGCCCGGTGAGACCCTGATCTTCGTGGTCGACCTGGTCGCCGTCTGACCGTCGTACAGCTGGCGGGATCCGACCGGACCCGATCACCTGGGGCCCATGCCTGTCCGGGCATGGGTCCTCGGCTTTGCCACGCCCCTTCGGGGGGGTACGGTCATCGTCCGTAGGCACCATAGGGAAGGTGAAGGGCGTCGATGGCCATTGCCAAGGCCGAGCGGCTGATGAACCTCGCGCTGTGTCTGCTCGGGACGCGGCGGCCGCTCAGCAAGCGCGAGCTGCGCGAGTCCATCGAGGCCTACCTGGAAGCCGGCAGCGACGACTCCTTCAACCGGATGTTCGAGCGGGACAAGGACGACCTGCGGGAGCTGGGCCTGGTCATCGCGACCGTCGAGAACCTCGACGGCGAGGTGGGCTACCTCGCCCGCCGCGACAGCAACAGCCTGCCTCCCATCACCCTGGACGCCGAGGAGGCCGCCGCCCTGGGCCTGGCCGCCAAGGTGTGGCAGCAGGCCCGTCTGGCCGGCGCGGCCAGCGGCGCCCTGCAGAAGCTGCGCGCGGCCGGCCTGCCCGAGGACGTCGACCCGTACGAGGCGCACGGCGCCCTGGAGCCGCGCATCCCCGTGCACGAGGCCGCCTTCGAGCCGCTGATGCTCGCCTGCCGCGACCGCCGCCCGGTCGTCTTCGACTACCGCAAGGCCTCCGCCGCCCACCCCGAGCCCCGGCACGTCGAGCCGTGGGCACTGGAGTGCTGGCGCGGCCACTGGTACCTGGCCGGCTGGGACCGCGACCGGGGCGCCGAGCGCGTCTTCCGGCTCTCCCGCATCACCGGCAAGGTCCGCTCGCGCGGAAGCGCCTTCACCGCGCCCGTCCCCGACGTGGTCACCGTCCGCGAGACCGTCGCGAGCTGGGCCGGAGAGATCGCCGACGGTACGGCGCTGATCCGGCTGCGTTCCGGCGCCGGTTACCCCCTCCGGGCGAAGGCCGCCGACGTCCGGGAACTCGGCGACGGCTGGGACGAGTTGGAGATTCCGTACGGGCACGGCCTGGATGCCTGGCTGGTGGAGTTCGGGCCGGACGTGGTGGTCCTGGAGCCGGCGGAGCTGCGGGCCGACGTGGTGGACCGGCTGCGTGCCGTGGCCAAGGGCTGAGGGGGAGCGGAGCACAACCATGGCAGGCAAACCGGTCAGGCCCGTGAACGCCATCGACCAGACCCGGCGGATGCTCTCCCTGGTCACCTACCTCAGGGAGCGCCCCGGCGCCCGGATCGCGGACGTCGCGCGCGCCTTCGGCATCACCGAGGACGAGCTGGTCTCCGACCTCGATCTGCTGCCCATGTGCGGCACCAGCTTCCGCGGCGGCGACCTGCTGGACATCGACACCGACGGCGAGCGCATCTGGTGGCACAACCCGGCGGCGCTCGGCGAGGAGGCGGCCGAGCCGCTTCGGCTCGCCGCCGACGAGGCCACGGCCCTGCTGGTGGCCGCCCGCGCGGTGTCGGCCCTGCGCGGCCTGCGGGAGAGCGACCGGCAGGCGCTGCTGCGGGCGACGGCCAAGGTGGAGACGGCGGCCGGTGAGGCGGCCGGCGCCAGCTCCCGACTCTCGGTGACCTTCGAGTCCGAGGGCGGGGTCTTCGCCGACGTCGACCGGGCCATCTCCGAGCGCCGCCGCCTGTGGATCCGCTACTACTCACCCGCGCGTGACGAGGTCACCGAGCGCGAGATCGATCCCATCCGCCTGGTCAGTGTCGGCCACACCTATGTGGAGGCCTGGTGCCGCCGCTCCGAGGCGCGCCGCACCTTCCGGCTCGATCGGGTCGCCGAGATCAGGATCCTGGACGAGCCCTCCGCGCCACCGGAGATCGAACTGCGGGACCTGTCCCAGGCCCTGGTGCAGCCGGCCGCCGAGGACCCCGAGGTCGTGATCGAGGTCGGCCCGGGTGGCCGCTGGGTGGCCGAGTACTACCCGCACGACAGCGCCGATGAGCTTCCCGACGGCGGGCTGCGTATCACTCTGCGCACCCCCGATCCGGCGTCCCTGCGCCGACTGGCCCTGCGCCTCGGCCCCGACGGCAGGATCGTCTCGCCGCCCGAGCTGGCCGACAGCGCCCGCCGGGCGGCCCGCGAGGCACTGGCGGCTTACGACAGCCCGCCGGGCGCGGGGCACGGCGTTCGGGACGGGCAGGACGACCAGAAAAAGAGGAGCTAGGGCGTTGAGCGAGTCTCCGGTGTCCGGTACGAGGGAAATGACGGTGGCGGCCGCGTTCGCCGGGATGAAGAGAGTGGCCCCGGTGGTGTTCAGGGCCGGCTGCCCGGACTGCCGGGGCCGCTTCGAGCTCGCGGCCGGCGCCCTGCGTCTCGCCATCGGCGCCACGAGCCGGACGACGTTCTACTCCTTCACCTGCCCCGAGTGCGGCGTCTCGGTGCGCAAGCCCGCCGGAGAGCGCATCGTCGAACTGCTCACCGGCGGCGGCGTCAGGACCCTGCGGCTGCACTCCACGGTGTAGGACGGTCTAGGCTCGACGTCATGTTCTGGCCGATGTTCGCGGTAGCCGTGGGTTTCCTGAGTCTCGCCGTTCTGGGGGTGCTCGCCGTCCGGGTCTTCCTGGAGGCGCGACGCCTCGGGCAGCAGGTGTCGGACTCCGCGCGCCGTATCAACCGAGCGGCCGAGGACCTGGAGCGGGCGGCGGTGAGCGCGGCCCGCGCCGTGGACACGCTGTGAGACACATGGCGGGAGGCCGTGTGTGCCCCGTGGCACACGCTTTGAGTCACTTCGCCCTGTCATGCCGCCCGCCCGGCCAGGTACGCTGCTGATCGCGGCCCGGAGAACAAGACGCGGTCCAGGAATGGGAGTATGCCCGGGGATTGTCCCGCGTTCATCCCCGGGCGTTACGATCGCAGCCAGCATGACGTCCGGACAAGTGTCCGACCTGTCGGACGTGCCCGCCTCGGTGAGAAGGTGAAGATTTATGTTCCGCAACGGACTTGAGCCGTGGCACCTGCTGCTCCTCGTTCTGGTGATCCTCCTCGTGTTCGGCTCCAAGAAGCTCCCGGACATGGCGCGCTCGCTGGGCAAGTCCGCGCGCATCCTGAAGAGCGAGGCGAAGGCGATGAAGGACGACGGCAAGCAGGCCGCCGGCACCGCCCAGTCCGCTGAGGAGCCCGCTCCGGCTCAGCGCACGATCCAGGCCGCTCCCGGCGACGTGACCAGCTCCCGCCCGGTCAACGAGCCGACGGACACGACCCAGCGCTGACGCGAGGGCCGGGAGCATCCGGTCCGCTGCACGAGATGAGGATGTGGGTTGGTCAAGTCTGCCCGCAAGACGGAGAGGGATCCCGAGGGGCGGATGCCGCTCGCGGATCACTTGCGTGAGCTGCGCAACCGGCTCGCGAAGGGTGTCCTGGCGATCGTGGTCGTCACGATCGTGGCCGCTTTCTTCTACAGGGACATCGTCAACTTCATCACCGAGCCGGTACTCGACGAGATCGGCTGCCACCAGTCCTTCGGTGAGCTGGCCGACGCCAAGAACGTCCACTGCGCCCACATCACCGTCAGCGGCCTGCTCGCGCCGTTCACCTTGGCCCTGAAGGTCGCCCTGATGGCCGGTGTCGTGCTCGCGTCGCCGGTCTGGCTGTACCAGCTGTGGGCGTTCGTCGCGCCGGGCCTGCACCGCCACGAGAAGAAGTACGCCTACGCCTTCGTCGGTTTCGGCTTCCCGCTCTTCCTCGGCGGCGGTTACCTCGCGTTCCATGTGCTGCCCACCACGGCGCGGGTGATGATCGACCTCACGCCGAGCGGTGCCGAGAACCTGCTGCCGCTGGACGACCTGCTGGACCTGGTCACCCGCATGATCGTGGTCTTCGGCCTCGCCTTCGAGATGCCGTTGCTGCTGGTCATGCTCAACCTCACCGGTGTCCTGTCCGGGCGGCGGATGCTGGGCTGGTGGCGTGGCATGGTCGTCGGCATCACCGCGTTCGCGGCCGTGGCCACGCCCAGCCCCGACCCGATGACGATGCTGGCACTGGCGGCTCCGATCTGGGCGCTCTACTTCATCGCCGTGGCCATCGCCCTGCTCAACGATCGGCGCCGGGCCCGCCGCGAGGCCGACGGCCCCGCCGACGACGAGGCCTCCGAGCTGGATCTCACGCCCGAGGACATCGGCGCCATCGAGCCCGTCTCGGCCACCCGTGCCCTCCCGGAGCAGGCGAGTACGGACCGGGTCAACGGCTACGACGACGTCACCTGAGGCGACCCGACCCGACCCGACCCGACCCGAGCTGACGCGCGATGCCCCCGAGGACGGGGGCATCCGTCTTTGCCGATCAGCCCACGTTCCGGATAATGATCGTCCTGTTGTCAGTGGGGCCCGGTACGCTCGAAAGCACGATGACAGAGGACCTCTCACCGGCCGAGCGGTACGCGGCAGCCCGGAGACGGGCAGTCGAGCAGGCCACCGCCCTCGCGTCCTTCCGCGAGATGTACGACTTCGGCCTCGACCCCTTCCAGATCGAGGCCTGCCAGGCACTCGAAGCGGGGAAGGGTGTGCTGGTGGCAGCCCCCACCGGCTCGGGCAAGACGATCGTGGGCGAGTTCGCCGTCCACCTCGCCCTGATGCAGGGCAAGAAGTGCTTCTACACGACACCCATCAAGGCGCTGTCGAACCAGAAGTACGCCGACCTGTGCCGACGCTACGGTGCGGCGAAGGTCGGCCTGCTCACCGGCGACAACAGCGTGAACTCCGACGCCCCCGTGGTCGTGATGACCACCGAGGTGCTGCGGAACATGCTGTACGCGGGCTCACAGACCCTCCTCGGCCTCGGCTATGTGGTCATGGACGAGGTGCACTACCTCTCCGACCGCTTCCGCGGCGCCGTCTGGGAGGAGGTGATCATCCACCTGCCCGAGTCGGTGACCCTGGTGTCCCTGTCGGCGACCGTGTCCAACGCCGAGGAGTTCGGTGACTGGCTGGACACCGTCCGTGGCGACACCGAGGTGATCGTCTCCGAGCACCGGCCCGTGCCACTGTTCCAGCACGTGCTCGCCGGGCGCCGGATGTACGACCTCTTCGAGGAGGGCGAGGGCCACAAGAAGGCCGTCAACCCCGACCTCGTCCGCCTCGCCCGCATGGAGGCGACCCGCCCGTCGTACCAGGACCGCAGGCGTGGCCGCGCGATGCGCGAGGCCGACCGGGAGCGGGAGCGCAGACAGCGCTCGCGGGTGTGGACGCCGGGCCGCCCGGAGGTCATCGAGCGGCTCGACTCCGAGGGCCTGCTGCCCGCGATCACCTTCATCTTCAGCCGCGCCGCGTGCGAGGCCGCCGTCCAGCAGTGCCTGTACGCGGGCCTCAGGCTCAACGACGAGGAGGCGCGGGACCAGGTCCGCGCGCTGGTCGAGGAGCGCACCGCCTCCATCCCGTCCGAGGACCTGCACGTCCTCGGCTACTACGAGTGGCTGGAGGGCCTGGAGCGCGGTATTGCCGCCCACCACGCGGGCATGCTGCCGACCTTCAAGGAGGTCGTGGAGGAGCTGTTCGTACGCGGCCTGGTCAAGGCCGTGTTCGCGACCGAGACCCTGGCGCTCGGCATCAACATGCCCGCTCGCTCGGTGGTGCTGGAGAAGCTCGTCAAGTGGAACGGCGAGCAGCACGCCGACATCACCCCCGGCGAGTACACCCAGCTCACCGGCCGTGCCGGCCGCCGGGGGATCGACGTCGAGGGCCACGCGGTCGTGCTGTGGCAGCGGGGCATGAGCCCCGAGCACCTGGCCGGTCTCGCGGGCACGCGCACATACCCCCTGCGCTCCAGCTTCAAGCCGTCGTACAACATGGCGGTCAACCTGGTCGAGCAGTTCGGCCGGCACCGCTCGCGCGAGCTGCTGGAGACCTCCTTCGCGCAGTTCCAGGCCGACAAGTCGGTCGTCGGGATCTCCCGGCAGGTGCAGCGCAACGAGGAGGGCCTGGAGGGCTACAAGGCCTCCATGACCTGTCACCTGGGCGACTTCGAGGAGTACGCGCGGCTGCGCCGCGAGCTGAAGGACCGGGAGACCGAACTGGCCCGGCAGGGCGCGAACCAGCGGCGTGCGGAGGCCACTGTCGCCCTGGAGCGGCTCAAGCCGGGCGACGTCATCCACGTGCCCACGGGCAAGTACGCCGGTCTGGCGCTGGTACTCGACCCGGGCCTGCCCGCCGGCCGCTCCAACGGCCACCGCGGCTTCGACCAGCACGACGGCCCGCGCCCGCTGGTGCTGACCGCCGAACGGCAGGTCAAGCGGCTGGCGTCCATCGACTTCCCGGTCCCCGTCGAGGCGCTGGACCGGATGCGCATCCCGAAGTCCTTCAACCCGCGCTCTCCGCAGTCCCGCCGGGACCTCGCCTCCGCGCTGCGCACGAAGGCCGGGCACATCCCGCCGGAGCGGGCTCGCAAGAAGCGCTCGCAGGCCGCCGACGACCGTGAGATCGCCCGGTTGCGCACGGCGATCCGGGCCCACCCCTGCCACGGCTGCGACGACCGTGAGGACCACGCCCGTTGGGCCGAGCGGTACCACCGCCTGCTGCGCGACACCTCGCAGCTGGAACGCCGTATCGAGGGCCGTACGAACACCATCGCGCGGACCTTCGACCGGATCGTGGCCCTGCTGACCGAACTGGACTACCTGCGCGGTGACGAGGTCACCGAGCACGGCAAGCGGCTCGCCCGGCTCTACGGCGAACTCGACCTGCTGGCCAGCGAATGCCTGCGCGAGGGCGTCTGGGAGGGCCTGGGGCCGGCCGAACTCGCCGCCTGCGTCTCGGCGTTGGTGTACGAGGCCCGGGTCGGCGACGACGCCATGGCGCCCAAGCTGCCCTCCGGCAAGGCGAAGGCCGCGCTCGGCGAGATGGTCCGGATCTGGGGCCGCCTGGACGCCCTGGAGGAGGAGTTCCGGATCAACCAGACGGAAGGGGTGGGGCAGCGGGAGCCCGATCTCGGGTTCGCCTGGGCCGCCTACATGTGGGCCTCCGGGAAGGGGCTCGACGAGGTGCTGCGTGAGGCGGAGATGCCGGCGGGCGACTTCGTGCGCTGGTGCAAGCAGGTGATCGACGTCCTCGGGCAGATCTCCGCGGCCTCTGCCGCGGAGGGCTCGACGGTGGCGAAGGCCGCGCGCAAGGCGGTTGATCAGTTGCTGCGGGGCGTGGTGGCCTACTCGTCCGTGGGGTGATGTCCGGTTGCGGGCGGGGTGGTGCATGGTTGCCCGGCGCGGTTCCCCGCCCCCTCGGGCCGGCTGCCCCGGCCCTGCTCACAGACGGTCCGGGGTGCCCAGCCACAGCTCAGCGGCCCAGGTACGCCCGCCAGCCGCCGTACCGCGTGATGTCCTCGGCGTTCGTCAGGGCGTCCGGCTCGCACAGGAAGCCCGGGACCCTGCCGCCGTCGGCCAGTTCCACGCTCCCGAGCGCCATCGGACGGGGGAGCGCGGTCAGGAGGCGGCCCAAGCCCTCCGCCGGGAGGCGCCAGACCTCCGTCTCGATCGCCGCACCATCCTCGCCCACGTGCACCAGCCCCGGCTTCGGCGGGTCGGTGGGCAACGCGTGCAGGTGGTAGACCGGGGCCGTGGTCGTCGTACGGTCCAGGCGGGCGCCCAGAGAGAGCAGTTGCGGGTTCAGCGGCCCGCCCGAGAGATGGGCGCCGACCACCGCCAGGCGGGTCTCCGGCTCCAGGGTGCGGGCGATCGTGGCCAGGCGGTCGTCCGTGAACGCCGGGCCGATCAGCATCACGCCGAAGGGGAGGCCGTCCACCTCGCCCGCGGGTACGGCGACCGCCGCCAGGTCGAAGAGGTTCGTGGAGTTGGTGAAGCGGCCCAGCCGGGCGTTGGCCCCCAGTGGGTCGGCGGCCACCTCGGCGAGGGTGGGGTGGCCCGGCGCGGTGGGAAGCAGCAGGGCGTCGGCGTCGGCCAGTGCGGCCAGCGCCCGGGTGCGCAGGCCGGCCAGGCGGGCCCGGTCGGTGAAGAGCTGGTGGGCCGGGACGTCACGGGCGCGGGTGATGATGCCGGCGACCGTCGGGTCCAGGCCGTCCCCGCCCTGGGAGATCAACGTGTCGACAAAGGGGCCCACAGCCGTGTAGCGCTCGGCCACGAACGCGCCCTCGTACAGCATCGCCGCGGCCTCCGTGAAGGGCGCGAGGTCGATCTCCCGCACCGACGCGCCCGACTCCCTCAGCCGCTCCACCGCACGGTCGTACGCCTCGGCCCACCCCTCGTCCAGCTCGCCGAGCGCGTCCCGGGAAGGGACCGCGATGCGCCAGGGGCCGGGGGCGCGCTGGGGCAGGGGCGGCAGGGCGCGGTCGGGCGGCGAGGCCATGAGCGCGAGGGCCGGCCCGGCCTCCGGGAGCGTGCGGGCGAACACCGTCACGCAGTCGAGGGAGGCACAGGCCGGGACCACGCCCGCCGTCGGCACCAGGCCACGCGTGGGCTTCAGGCCGACGATGCCGTTGAAGGCGGCCGGCACCCGGCCCGAGCCGGCGGTGTCCGTGCCGAGCCCGAGGTCCGCGATGCCCAGGGCCACGGCGACGGCCGAGCCGGAGCTGGAGCCGCCGCTGACCCGGGCCGGGTCGTGGGCGCTGCGGACCGCGCCGTAGGGGGAGCGGGTGCCGACCAGGCCGGTGGCGAACTGGTCCAGGTTCGTCGTGCCGAGCACCACCGCGCCGGCCGCGCGCAGCCGGGCCACCACCGGGGCGTCGGCGGCAGGGGCGTAGGCGTACGCCGGGCAGCCCGCGGTGGTGGGCAGACCGCGCACGTCGATGTTGCCCTTGACGGCGAGCAGCCGCCCGGCGAGCGGGAGGCGTTCGCCCGCGGCGACCCGCTCGTCGACCGTGCGGGCCTCCGCCTCGACGTCCTCACGGGGGCGCAGTCCGATCCAGAGCTCGGGCCGGTCCACGGCCTCGATGCGGGCGTAGGCCGCCCTGACACGGCTGACAGCGGTGGGGGACATGGGTGCTCCTCGTTCAGTTCGCGGGCGGCGCCAGGACGAGCAGTGCCGTCCCCGCCTCCACCTGGTCGCCGGGCCGGGCCAGGACCTCGGTCACCACGCCGTCGGCCGGTGCGGCCACCCTGGACTCCATCTTCATCGCCTCCAGGGCGAGCAGCGGCTGCCCCGCCGTCACCGCCTCGCCCGGGGCCACGTTCACCTGCCACACGGACGCGGCGAACTCGGCCTCGACCAGCCGCCCGCCCGGCGGTACCACCATCTCGGCCGGCGGTGCGGCCGGTGCGGCCGCCGCGCCCGCCCGCGCGAATTCGCCCGCCGCCTCCCAGGCGTCCCGTTCCGCCGCGAAGGCGGCCCGCTGGCGGGCCTGGAACTCCTCGATGGAACCGGCGTGTGCGGCGAGGAAGGTCTCGTACGCGGAGAGCGAGAAGGTGCCCTCCTCGATGCGCGGCACGAACCGGCCGGAGACGATGTCGGCCCGAAGTTCGAGGAGTTCGTCCGGGTTCACCGGGTACCACTTGATCCGGTCGAAGAAGCGCAGCAGCCACGGCGAGCCCGGCTCGAACGCGCCCCGCTGCTGCCAGCCCGACCACACCTGGGTCGTACGGCCCACGAACTGGTAGCCGCCGGGGCCCTCCATGCCGTAGACGCACAGGTACGCGCCGCCGATGCCGACCGAGTTCTCGGCGGTCCAGGTGCGTGCCGGGTTGTACTTCGTCGTCACCAGCCGGTGTCGCGGGTCGAGCGGGGTGGCCACCGGGGCGCCCAGGTAGACGTCGCCGAGGCCGAGGACGAGGTACTCCGCGTCGAAGACCGTGCGGTACACGTCCTCGACCGACGCGAGGCCGTTGATCCGGCGGATGAACTCGATGTTCCACGGGCACCAGGGGGCGTCGTCGCGGACGCCCGCCATGTAGCGGGCGATGGCCTCGCGGGTGGCCGGGTCGTCCCAGGACAGTGGGAGATGGACCGTGCGGGAGGGTACGGTCAGTTCGGCGGTGGGCGGCAGCGCCGCCGTGATCCGCCGCACCGCGGCGAGGAGCTCATGCTGGGGCAGCACGTGCGGATCCGTCTGGATCTGCAGCGAGCGGATGCCCGGGGTGAGGTCCCTGACCCCGGCCGGGTCCGCCGCCGTCACCGCCTCCATCAGGGCGTGCACCCGCATACGCAGCGCCAGGTCCAGCTGCATCGGGCCGAACTCGACGAGCAGGTTGTCGTCGCCGCTGCGACGGTAGGTGACGTCCCCGTCGCGGGCCAGCACCCCGCCGTCGGCGATCTCCGGGCGCGGCGCGCCCGTCACGTCCACGGGCAGGAAGCGGACGGTGTCGCCCGGCCGGAGTTGTCCCAGCTTCCACCGCTCGCCGCTCAGCACGGTCGCCGGGCACACGAACCCGCCGAGCGAGGGACCGTCCGGGCCGAGCAGCACCGGCATGTCACCGGTGTAGTCGACGGCGCCGACCGAGTAGGGGGTGTCGTGGATGTTGGACGGGTGCAGGCCCGCCTCACCGCCGTCGGCACGGGCCCAGCGGGGCTTGGGGCCGACGAGGCGGACCCCCGTGCGCGCCGAGTTGAAGTGGACCTTCCAGTCGGCCGCGTAGAAGTCGCGGATGTCGTCCTTGGTGAAGAACTCCGGTGCCGCGTGCGGCCCTTCGACCGCGCCGATGTGCCACCGGCCGGTGAGTTCGGGGCGTTCCGCCACGGGGGTGCGCTCGGCCTCGGCCACCGCTCCGCCGTGCAGCACGTCGCCGGTGCGCAGCGCCCGGCCGCCGTGACCACCGAACCGGCCCAGCGTGAAGGTGCTCGCGCTGCCCAGGAACGGAGGTACGTCAAGGCCGCCGCCCGCGAAGAGGACGTAGGTCCGCAGGCCGTGTTCGAGGGGCGCGCCGATCTCCATGACCCCGCCCGCCGGCACGGTGACCGGCTCCCACTGCCCGGCAGGCGTGCCGTCCACGGTGACCGGGGCCGGGGCGCCGGTCACACAGACCGTCGTGGCGTGGCTGAACCTCAACGACGGTCCCTGGAGCGTGCATTCGAGTCCGGGCGCGCCCTCCGGGTTGCCGAGCGCCCGGTTGCCGAGGCGGAAGGAGCGGTCGTCCATCGGTCCGCACGGCGGCACGCCCACCTGCCAGTGTCCGGTGCGGCCCGGCCAGTCCTGGACCGTGGTCAGCGTCCCGCCGGAGACCACCTCGATGCGCGGGGTGGGATCGCTGATGCCGGCGAGGGTCGCCGTGGCGTGGGCGGCGGCCCGGAACTCGGGTGCGGCGAGCGCGGCCCGCACCAGGCCGAGGTTGGTCTCGATGCCGTCCACGCGGGTGCGGGCCAGCGCCTCGTCCAGCCGGCGCAGGGCGTGCGCGCGGTCGGGGCCGTAGGCGATGACCTTCGCGAGCAGGGGGTCGTACGACGTCGTCACCTCGGTGCCGGTCTCCACCCAGCCGTCGACACGCACCCCGGCCGGGAACTCCACCCGGGTCAGCAGGCCGGCGCTCGGCCGGTGGCCGCGGGAGGGGTCCTCGGCGTAGAGGCGTGCCTCGACGGCGTGGCCGCGCGGCGGGCCCGGGTCGCGGACGACGTCCGTCTCGCCGCGGGCCAGGCGCAGCATCCAGGCGACCAGATCGACGCCGTAGACCTCCTCGGTGACCGGGTGCTCCACCTGGAGGCGGGTGTTGACCTCCAGGAAGTACGCCTCCTCGCGGGCCGCGTCGTACACGAACTCGACCGTGCCGGCGGATCGGTAGCCGACGGCGGCGCACAAGTCGCGGGCGGACCTGGTCAGTTGCCGGCGCACATGCGTGGGCAGTCCGGGTGCCGGGGCCTCCTCGACCACCTTCTGGTTGCGGCGCTGCAGGGAGCAGTCGCGGTCGCCGAAGCCGACGACCTTCCCGGCGCCGTCGCCGAAGACCTGCACCTCGACATGGCGGGCGTGCTCCACCAGCCGCTCCAGGAACACCCCGGCGGAGGAGAAGGACGCGGCGGCCACCCGCTGCACCCGCTCCCACGCCTCGGTCAGCTCGGCGGCGGAGCGACACGCCGACATGCCGATACCGCCGCCCCCGCCGGTCGCCTTCAGCATCACCGGATAGCCGATGCGCTCGGCCTCGCGCAGGGCCTGCGGCAGGCCGTCCAGCAGCCCCGTCCCCGGCGCCAGCGGCACCCCGGCCGCCTCGGCCGCGGCGCGTGCCGTGTGCTTGGCGCCGAACAGCTCCAGCTGCTCGGGCGTCGGTCCCACGAACACGATCCCGGCGTCCTCGCAGCGCCGGGCGAAGGCCGCGTCCTCGGACAGGAAGCCGTAGCCGGGGTGGATCGCGCCGGCCCCGGTGTCCTTGGCCGCCTTCAGCACCAGGTCCGCGTCGAGGTACGACTCCTTCGCGGGCGCCGGGCCGAGCCGCACCGCCTCGTCCGCCAGCCGGACGTGGGGTGCCGAGCGGTCCGGGTCGGAGTACACCGCGACCGTGCGCAGGCCCAGTTCGCGGGCCGTGCGGATGATCCGGACGGCTATCTCGCCCCGGTTGGCGACCAGCAGCGTGTCGAAGGTCATCGCCGGGCTCCGCTCTCCAGGATCTCCGTCTCCACCGCCGTCGGCTCGAAGCCGTTGCACGGGTTGTTGATCTGGGGGCAGTTGGAGACCAGGACGAGCACGTCCCGCTCGGCCCGCAGGGTCAGGGACAGGCCGGGCGCCGAGATGCCGTCGACGATGCCGAGCGTGCCGTCCTTCTCGACCGGCACGTTCATGTACCAGTTGATGTTCGAGACCAGGTCCCGTTTGCCCAGGCCGTACTTGGCGCCCTCCGCGAGAAAGTTGTCCACGCAGGCGTGCTGCGACCAGGTGTGGTGGCCGTAGCGCAGGGTGTTGGACTCCTTGGAGCAGGCACCGCCCACCGTGTCGTGCCGGCCGACCTCGTCGGCGACGACGGACATCAGCGGGGTGTGCTCGTTGGACAGCAGCACGCTGCCGGTGGTCAGGAAGATGTTGCCCTGCGCGTGGATCGTGTCCGGGGCGCTGTAGCGGACGGACGTGTCGTGGGCGTCGTAGACGAGGAAGTCGACGGCCTGGTTGCCGTGCAGGTCGGTGAGGGTGAGCGTGCCGCCGGCGCGGACGACGGACGACCAGGCGGCGCGGGCCGGAACCACGGTCTTCATGCGAGCCCCCTTGAGGCGAGGAATTCGGCGGTGTTGAGGAAGGCACGGCGGCCCTCGGGGGTGGCCTCCCACAGCGGGTCGCCGGGCCGGGTCGGCGCGGCCCGCCAGGCGAGGACCTCCAGGGGGGTGCTGACGTACTCGGGGCGCGGGTCCACCGGATGCGGCACGTTGGCGATGAGCACGGTCACGTCCTGCTCCGCCCGGAGCGAGACGCTGCCACCGGGGCCGGCCGAGCCGGTGAACTCCAGCGCGCCGTCGTCCCGGACCTCGACGCCCTGGAAGAAGGAGAGGGAGGGCGGCAGGTCGCGCGGCTCCAGGCCGTTCTTGGCGGCAGCCAGCTTCAGCAGCTCGCGGCCGGCCGGGGAGGGGCCCTGCGGGGTGCCGTCGCCGTACCGCGCGGTGTTGCGGACCAGGGTGGAGGTGCCGCACAGCGCGTCGTGGTGCCCGGAGGTGTCGGCGACGACACTGGCGAGCACCCGGCCCTGGTCGGACAGGAGCAGCCGCCCCTCACCCAGGTAGGCGTTCCACTGCACCTTCACCGTGTCGGCCGCGTTCAGCCGCTCCCAGGGGCGGCCGTCCACGTACAGCAGCAGATGCGCGCAGGCGTCCCCGTGCGGATCGGTCAGCCGCAGCTCGGTGCCGCGCGCCAGCACCCGGTGTGTGCAGGTGCCGCCCGCCACCGTCTCGGCCCACACCAGACGGCCGGCCTCGCAGGGCGGCTCGGGCCAGTCCCGGGCCGGTACGACGGGCATCGCCTCGGCACGGGTGCCGTCCTGGGCGCGGGCATGCGCACGGGCTCCGTAGGGGGTCGCTGTTGCCATCGCGGGACCTCTCGCCGGAAGAAGAAGTGAGTTTCTGTCGCGCGACAGAAATTAGGGGCGGGCCGGGTCCCCGGCATTGCGCGTGCGTTGCCGGGTGGTTACCGAGCCCTCACCGGGATGGCCGGGCCGGTTGTTGTGGTGCGGGACGCGGGACCGTCCTGCGGGGTGTGCGAGGATCGAACGCATGGGAACGGGCAGCAGTCGCCGGGTCGGCCGGCCGCGGGCCGCGCAGCGGCCGGACAGCGGCCTGGAGCCGCGCGCCGAACTGCTCGCCGCGGCCGCCGAGTTGTTCACCACCCGCGGTTACGCGGCCACCACTACCCGGGCCGTCGCCGAGCGCGCCGGTATGCGGCAGGCGTCGATGTACCACTACGTCTCCGGCAAGGAGGAACTGCTCGCCGAGTTGCTGGAGTCCACCGTCACGCCCTCGCTGGCCCGGGCCCGGGAGCTGCTCGCCGAGAACGCCGAGCGCGACGCTCCGGCCGAGGACCGGCTGTGGGAGCTGTGCCGCACCGACGTGCAGCTGCTGTGCGGCGGCCCGCACAACCTCGGCGGGCTCTACCTGCTGCCCGAGGTGCGCACCGAGCGGTTCGCCGGCTTCCATGCCGTACGGGCGGAACTCAAGGACGCCTACCGGCAGTTGCTGGCCGCCACCGCGGTGGGCGGGGCGCTCGCCAAGAGCGAGCTGGAGCTGCGCACGGATCTGGTCTTCGGTCTGATCGAGGGTGTCATCCTGGTGCACCGCTCGGAACCGGACCGCTCCGTCGCGGAGTTCGCCCGCGCCACGGCCGACGCGGCACTGCGGATCGCGGGGGTCTGAGGACCGCCGGAGCGCCGCATTCACTCATCACGGTGAGTTACTTTCGTACACCTGTGCGCCATCATGGCGCGTGTTCGAATGGCAGCCGAGCGTGGAAATGTAGCTGAGCGTACTCCTGGGGCGCGGGCTATTTCAGGTGCTTGCTGAATATGACACGGCGATGATCCGGTCGGACTAAGCTCGCCCGCGGCGCACCAAGTTGAGGTGAATTCGTGCGCCTGTTCCCAAACTTCCGGAAGATCCCGCCAGTTCCATGAACCTTCCCCCCGCAAGCTCTCCCGACACCCAGCCGACTCGTCTCAGAAGGCATCCATGGTGAGTGTTCAAAAGCCTCCCGGCGGCCGCGAACGTCCTTATGCGCGTGTGCTGTTGCTGCCGGCCATAGTGATGGCCGCCGCGACCGGGGCCGCTGTCGCCCTGGCGCCGGCCCCGGCCCGGATCGCCGTCGGCGGGTGCGGGGCCGTGGCGCTGCTGCTGGTCCTCGCCACGGCCGCCGAAGCCGTCCGCCGGGGACGCAAGCTGCGCGAGGCCCAGGCCGAGCACGCCCGTCACACCGCGTATCTGGAACGCCGCCTCGCCGCCCACGACGAGGAGATCGTCCGCCTCGCCACCGAAGTCCTGCCCCTCGGCCTCCGTCGGCTGCGCGCCGGAGAACCGCTCAGGGAGGTGATGCGCAAGGCCATCGACCTCGACCCCGAACCGCGCCACATCCCCGAGTCGCAGCGCACCCTGCTGTACAACGCGCTGCGCGGTGCCGATCACGAGATCTCGATGCGCGACGCCACCGAGCGCTCCTTCGTCAGCATCGCCCGCCGCGTCCAGGCCATCGTCCACCAGCAGGCCAACGAACTGCGCGAGATGGAGGAGGACCACGGCCGCAACCCCGAGGTCTTCGACGACCTGCTGCGCCTCGACCACGGCACCTCGCTGATCGGCCGCCTCGCCGACTCCATCTCCGTGCTCGGCGGCGGCCGCCCCGGCCGTCAGTGGCCCCTGCCCGTGTCGCTGTACAGCGTGCTGCGCGGTGCCATGTCCCGGATCCTGGAGTACCGGCGCATCGAGCTGAACTCCATCGTCAACATCAACATCAAGGGCACCGCGGTCGAGCCGATCATCCACGCGGCCGCCGAGCTCCTCGACAACGCCACCCGCTACTCGCCGCCGTCGACCAAGGTGCACGTCACCGCCGCCGAGGTGCAGACCGGTCTCGTCATCGAGATCGAGGACGCCGGCGTCAGCCTCAGCGAGGAGTCCCGCGCCCGCATCGAGAAGGCGATCACGGACGCCATGGCGGGCGACGATGCGGAGAACCTGGGCTCGAACCCGCGCCTCGGTCTCGCCGTCGTCGGCCGGCTCTGCAAGGCCTTCGACATGCAGGTCTCGCTGCGCGCCTCCGCCTACGGCGGCGTCCGTGCGATCCTCGTCGTACCGAGCGTCATGACCACCACCGAGCCCGGCGTCGGTGCCGCCCACGGCATCGGTGCCACCGCCGTGCCGCAGCCCGAACTCGGCGCCGTGGAGGGCCCGAAGCGCCCGCCCAAGAAGCGCCGCCCCACCAGCCCCCGCATCCCCGCCGGGATCTCCATGGAGGACGACGTCCCCGAGGTCACCGAGTGGACGCCGGGCGGTCTGCCGCAGCGCCGCAGCCGGGTGAAGACCCCGCTCAGCCAGCGGCTCGCCGAACAGGCCGCCATCGAGCGCGCCGAGCGCGAGGGCAGGCCGACCATCTGGTCGCAGGCCAAGCCCGAACCGGAACCCGTGCCCGAGATCGACCCCGAGCGCAAGAAGCTCATGGACCGGCCACCGGGCATGTGGGTCGACGCCTTCTGGGACGGCTTGAGGAAGGGCATGCCCGAGGACGCCACCGCGGCCGAGTTGACCGACTTCACGCGGAACCCGACCGCGTATCTGCACCTGCTCAACGATTCGGACACGGCCACCGACGCCACCGAGGCCGACGACGAGGGGAACCTCAAGTGATCCAGCAGCGAGCGAACTTCGACTGGATGCTCAAGCAGCTGAACGACGGTGTGCCGGGCATCGAGATGATCGTGGTCCTCTCCGCCGACGGACTGCGCATCGCCCGCTACGGCGGCGACCCCGACGCCGCCGACCGGGTGGCCGCCGCCTGCGCGGGCGTGCAGAGCCTGGCCGGTGCCATCATCCAGGAGATCCCGGGTGCCGGTGACATGAAGCTCGTGGTCATCGAGATCGACGGCGGCTACTTCTACCTCATGAACGCCGGCGCCAACGCCTACCTCGCCGTGCTCGCCGACGTGACCTGCGAACCGGGCCGGATGAGCGGCATGATGCGCGACCTCGTCGTCCGGATCGGCGCCCACCTCACCAGTCCGCCCCGGAGGAACGGGCAGACCGTATGACTCCTCCGCGACGCAAAAGGCGCCAGCCGCGACAACTGCCGCCCCCACCGCCGCCACCCCCCAAACCGGCGGACGGCGAGGAGACGCCCAGGAACCCGGAACGGCTGTACACCATCGCCGGCACCGCCGACGGCGGCCGGGCCGAACTCGACCTGGTCACCTTGATCGTGGCCCGGTCCGCCCCGCCGCCGTCCGCCACACCGGAGGAGGCGGCAGTGCTCCGGCTCTGCGCCGCCCCCCTGTCCGTGGCCGAGCTCTCGGCCTACCTCAACCTGCCGTTCAGCGCGATGACCGTCCTGATCACCGAGCTGATCACGACCGAACTGGTGCAGGCGCGCGCCCCGATCGTCCGCCAGGCGCTCCCCGACCGTTCACTCCTCGAAGCGGTGATGCATGGACTTCAACGGCTCTGACACGGTCCCCGGCCCACGTACCGAGGACCATCTCCCGCACACGGCCCAGGCCGCGGTGAAGATCGTGATCGTGGGCGGCTTCGGTGTCGGCAAGACCACCATGGTCGGCTCCGTCAGCGAGATCAGACCGCTGACCACCGAGGAGACCATGACCCAGGCCGGCATCGGGGTCGACGACAACTACGGCTCCGACTCCAAGACGGCCACCACCGTGGCCATGGACTTCGGCCGCATCAGCATCACCGACAGGCTGGTGCTCTACCTCTTCGGCACCCCCGGCCAGGAGCGCTTCTGGTTCCTGTGGAACGGCCTGTTCGAAGGCGCGCTCGGCGCGGTCGTCCTGGTCGACACCCGGCGCCTGGAAGTCAGCTTCGACGTCATGGGGCGCCTCGAGGAACGCGGCGTGCCCTTCGTCGTCGCCGTCAACTCCTTCCCGGACGCGCCCCGTTACGCGGTCGAGGAGCTGCGCACCGCGCTGGACCTGGCCCCGGAGATCCCGATCCTCGACTGCGACGTGCGCCGCCGGGCCTCCAGCAGGGACGTGCTGATGACCCTGATGCGCTTCCTGCACTCGCTCGCCCTGTCCGGCGCCCTCATCTGACCGGCAACCGACCGACCCCCACACCATCCGTCCCGGAGCGACAGTGACGCCTGAACCCCAATCCCTGACCGGCACAGACCCCACCTCCGGCCCGCCGCCGGGCTGCCCGGCGCACGGCCTCGGCCCCGGGGGACTGCACCGGCTCTACGGCCCCGACGCGGAGGACCTCGGCGACCTCTACGAGCGCCTGCGGGAGGAGCACGGCACCGTCGCGCCCGTGCTGCTCCACGACGACGTACCGATGTGGGTGGTCCTCGGGCACGCCGAGAACCTGCACCTGGTGCGCAGCCCCTCCCAGTACTGCCGCGACAGCCGGATCTGGACCCCGCTGCAGGAGGGCATGGTCAAGCCCGAGCACCCGCTCATGCCGCACATCGCCTGGCAGCCCATCTGCTCGCACGCCGAGGGCGACGAGCACCAGCGGCTGCGCGCCGCGGTCACCGGCGCGATGTCGACCATCGACCACCGCAGCATGCGCCGCCACATCGGCCGCTACACCCAGGAGCTGGTCAACAACTTCTGCGAACGGGGCCGGGCCGACCTGGTGTCCCAGTTCGCCGAGCACCTGCCGATGGCCGTCATGTGCGAGATCCTCGGCATGCCCGAGGAGTACAACGACCGGATGGTGCAGGCCGCCCGCGACGCCCTCAAGGGCACCGAGACCGCCATCCAGAGCCATGCCTACGTCATGGACGCGCTGAGCCGGCTCACCACCCGCCGGCGCGCCCGGCCCGACGACGACTTCACCAGTCACCTCATCACCCACCCCGCGGGACTGACCGACGACGAGGTCCGCGAACACCTGCGCCTCGTCCTCTTCGCGGCCTACGAGGCCACCGCCAACCTGCTCGCCAACGCGCTGCGCATGGTCCTCACCGAGCCGGGCTTCCGCGCCCAGCTCAACGGCGGCCAGATGACCGTGCCGGAGGCGATCGAGCAGTCCCTGTGGGACGAGCCGCCGTTCAGCACCGTCTTCGGCTACTTCGCCAAGCAGGACACCGAACTGGGCGGCCAGCGCATCCGCAAGGGCGACGGACTGCTCTTCGCGCCCGCCCCGGGCAACGTCGACCCGCGGGTGCGGCCCGACCTGTCCGCGAACATGCAGGGCAACCGCTCCCACCTCGCCTTCGGCGGCGGTCCGCACGAGTGCCCCGGCCAGGACATCGGCCGTGCGATCGCCGACGTCGGCGTGGACGCCCTGCTGATGCGGCACTCGGACATCCAGCTGGACTGCCCCGAGGAGGACCTGCGCTGGCGGTCCTCCATCGCCTCCCGGCACCTGGTGGCCCTGCCGGTCCGCTTCGAACCGAAGCCCCAGCAGGACGTGGGCCTGCCGCCCAGCCCCTCACCCATCCCGCCCCAGCGCTCCACCTGGCAGGTCGGCACCCTCCGCACGGACCCGGCACCCCACCCGACCGCCCCGGCCCCCGCCCGGGCCCCCGCCCCCGAGCCCACGCCCGCGGCACCGGAGCCCGCTCGCCGCGGGAACCTCTGGCACCGCCTGCTGCGCTGGTGGCGGGGCGACTGAGCGTCGACGGCACGCTCATCGCCGCAGGCCGCCTGCACACCGACGGCTGCCGCCCGGCCCCGCGGAAACGGCCGCGGGCCGGCCGGCCCGCGGGCCGTGACCGGGCCGGGCGGCCATGGCTCGTAGCCGGGTCGCGTGACTACGACTGCCGGCCGGGCGCGTGTTGACGGTTGCGGCCGGTGGGTGCTCGCAGCTGTCGGCCGCGTGATTCAGGTACGGCTTCTGGCCGGGTGCCCTGCGGCCACGGCTGTTGGCCCGCGTTCGGGTTTCCAGGGTCGGCGCCGGTCGGGCAGTGGCTTTTGGCCGGGCCGCGTGGATGTGGTTTGTGGGTGGCCGGTAGCCGCGCTCCTGGCCGGGTGCGCGTTGACGGTTGCGGGCCCGACCGGGGGCTCGCAGCGGCCGGTCGCGTGATTCGGGTACGGCTTCTGGCAGGGGGCCCGCGGCCACGGCTGCCGGTCGGGTGCGTGACTACGGCTCGCCGTCGGCCCAGCGTTGCGGGGCGGACCATGCCTGGAGTGTCCGCCCGCTGGTGAACGTGTGCTCCGTCCCGGTGACCGGGTCGGAGAACTCGAGCCTACGTGCGAGCAGTTGCAGCGGACGTCGGAAGTCGCCGGCCGGTCCGGGGGCGGTCACCTCCGGATAGAGCGGGTCCCCGAGGATGGGCACGCCCAGGGCGTTCAGATGGACCCGCAGCTGATGGGTCTGCCCGGTCTCGGGGAAGAGCCGGTACCGGCCCAGCCCGTTCCGGTGCTCGGCCAGTTCCACCCGGGTCAGCGCGTTCGGCTCGCCCTCGACCTCCCGTGCGTCCGGTACCCCGCGCTCCTTGACGATCCGGCTGTGCACGGTCCGCGGCAGGGCGAGCGAGGGAGCGTACGGCGCGACGGCCTCGTACTCCTTGCGGACCCGGCGGTCCCGGAACAGCGTCTGGTACGCGCCGCGCTCCTCGGGCCGGACCGTGAACAGCACCAGGCCTGCGGTGAGGCGGTCCAGCCGGTGTGCGGCGGTCAGCGTGGGGATGCCCAGCTCGTGCCGGAGCCGGGCCAGCGCGGTCTGGGCGACATGCGTGCCGCGCGGGGTCGTGGCGAGGAAGTGCGGCTTGTCGGCCACGACGATGTGCGCGTCCTGGTGGACGACCTTCATCGGGAACGGCACCGGCACCTCGGCGGGCAGCTCCCGGTGGAACCACACGAACATCCCCGGTTCGTAGGGCGCGTCCGGTGCCACCGCCCGCCCGTCGGACCCGAAGACCAGCCCCGCGTCGAACATCGCCTCGACCGCGCCGGGCCCGGCCCCCGTCAGCCGCTCCACGAGATGCTCCCGCACGGTCCCCCACACCCCGCCGAACGGCAGCCGCACCCGCACCGGGTCGACACCGTCGCGTTGGGGGAGCGGGGCGGGCGGGGGCGGGGTACGGCGTCTCATCAGGGTCAAGGGTACGGGCGCCGCGGGCGGGGGCCGGGGCCGCCTCAGGCCGACTCCGTGGACACCGCCACGGCTGTCCCGCCGACCGTCACGCGCGCACGCTGTGCCCGCACAGCCCGGTACAGGACCCCGAGCACCAGCGTGACCAGCAGGAACAGTGCGGTGAACCACTGGAAGTACCAGTGCCCGCCGACCGGGTCGTACACCGCCGCGCGCGGCCAGGCCAGGTCGGCGGTCATCGCCAGGCCGTAGAGGAGGGCGAGGGCGTTGACCGGGATGCCCCAGCGGCCGAGGGAGAACAGCCCGGCGCCCGTCTCGTCCGTGCCCGTCGGGGAGAACTGTCCGCGCAGGCGGCGGATCAGCAGCGGTCCCGTCACCATCGCGTACGCCAGGTACAGCATCACGATGCACGTCGTGCCGATGGCCAGGAACGCCTCCGGTGAGGCGAGGTTCAGCAGGAGCAGAGCGGCCGCGAGGGCGCCGACCGCCAGGGCGGGTGCGCCGGGCATACCGGTGCGCGGGCTGACCTTGGCGAGGCGGCGGGCGAAGGGCAGCTGTCCGTCGCGGGCCATGGAGAACAGCATGCGGCAGGCCGCCGTCTGGATCGCGAGCGTGGCCACGGCGATCGCCACCACCACGTCGGCCAGCAGCACCCGCCCCACCCCGTCGCCCAGGCTGCTCGTGAGGACGTAACTCAGCCCGTCCACCGCCAGCTTCCCGTCGGTGAGGCTCGGCGCGGCGAGCAGTCCGCCGAGGACGACGAGGCCGCCCAGCAGACCGGCCGCGCCGAGGGCGGTGAGAATCGTACGGGGGGCGGTCCGGCGCGGATTCACCGTCTCCTCGCTCATCTCGCCCGCGCTGTCGAAGCCGATCATCACGTACGCAGCCGTGAACGAGCCGATCAGCAGCGCGCCGAAGAGACCGGTCTCGGCGCCGCCTGTGGTGTGGAGGGTGATGCCCGGAGTGCGCCGGGAGTGGGTCAGGAGGAGGACGACGATCAGCACTGCGCCGATGATCTCGGCGGTCACCCCGACCCGGTTGACCATGGACATCACCCGGTTGTCCACCAGGTTCACGGCTGTGGTCAGGGCGAGGAGCGCCACGCCCAGCACCGCCGCGTTGGCGGCGCCGTCGGCGGAGGCGGGGGAGGGGTCGGTGCCGATCAGCTGGAAACCGGACCAGAGGGCGGGCAGCACCATCTGCAGGGCCAGCGCGGCCGCGGCGACGACCACGATCTGTCCGACCACCATGATCCAGCCGGCGAACCAGCCGAACGCCGGGGTCGCCAGGCGCGAGGACCACTGGTAGATCGCCCCGGACAGGGGGTAGCGCGCGGCCAGCTCGGCGAAGCACGCGGCGACCATGAGCTGGCCTACCAGGACGGCCGGCCAGGCCCAGAAGAAGGCCGCGCCGCCGAAGGAGAAGCCGAAGGCGAAGAACTGGAAGACGGTCGTCAGGACGGAGATGAAGGAGAACCCGGCGGCGAAGGAGGCGTACCGGCCCAGGCTGCGGTGCAGCTCCTGGCGGTAGCCGAACTCCTCCAGGGAGCGGTCGTCGGTCGTGGGCACGGCGGCACCTGCCTAGGGGCGAGGAGTTAATTCCTGTCGGGCGACAGAAATTAGGGACGCCCTGTTTCGACCGCGTCACGCCGTCGTGTCCGGTGCGGGCCCAAGTCCTCACGCCCCGAAACGCCGCTCGGGCGGGGGTGTACGGGGTCAAGTCCGGCGCGTGGGGATCGGTGCGCAAGGGAAAGCGGCGGCACCCGGGCAGGTGCCGCCGCTTCCCCGGGCTCACGCGGCCGCCGCGCCGCCGCTCTCCTGCTCGGCCTCGATACGGGCGTTCCACTCCCGCTTGGAGGCCTGCCAGCCGTCCTCGTTGTGGCCGAGGCGCCAGTAGCCGGAGATGGACAGGACCTCGCGCGGGATCTGCAGCTCGACCCGGAGCAGCCGGCGCAGCTCCTTCACGAAGCCGGCCTCGCCGTGCACGAACGCGTGCAGCCGGCCCTCCGGGAACTCCAGCCCCCGCACGGCCTCCAGCAGGGCCTCGCCCACCGGACGCTTCCCGCGGTGCAGCCAGACGACCTGCACATCGGAGTCGATCTTCTGCTCCTCCTCGGGCCCCGACACCTCCACGAAGGCACGCGCCAGGGCGCCTGCGGGCAGCGTCTCCAGGGCACGGGCGATCGCGGGCAGAGCGCTCTCGTCACCGGCGAGCAGATGCCAGTCGGCGCTCGGGTCGGGCGCGTAGGCGCCGCCGGGGCCCATGAAGCGGACGCTCTCACCGGGCTGCACCCGCGCGGCCCACGGCCCCGCCAGCCCCTCGTCGCCGTGGATCACGAAGTCCAGGGTCAGCTCGCGGTGCTCGGGATCCCAGGCGCGCACCGTGTACGTCCGCGTCACCGGCCACTGCTCGCGGGGGAACTCCGCGCGGATCCGCTCCGGGTCGAAGGGCTCCGGGTAGGTCACGCCCTCGGGGCCGAACAGCAGCTTCACATAGTGGTCGGTGCAGGTGTCCGCGGCGAAACCGGTGAGACCCTCGCCACCGAGCACCACGCGCTGCATGCGCGGCGTCAACCGCTCGGTGCGCACCACCTGGGCGGTATGGGCCTTGCGCGGCTTTCGTCCCGGGCGCTCTGCCATCACGGCCTCCTGCTGCATTGGTTAGGGTTACCTAAGTTAGCATCTCTTTCCGGTGAACAGGTCTTCCATGAGGGCTCGATGAGCGCCCTTTGCCGGAATATTCCGGTCAGGCTGACGACTCGAGTGTCGTCAGCAGCCGTTGCAGGGAGCCGCCCAGCCCCCAGCGGGCCGCCAGCGCCTCAAGTCCCGCCGGATCGCGCGGGGTACGGGGCAGCCTGGTGTCCACGTCCGGCAGGGGGACGTCGCCGGCCACCCGCACCACCTTCGGCGCGACCGCGACGTACGGCCGGGCCTCGGTCAGCCGCTTGCGCTGCGACGGCGTGAGCTTCGCCCTCGGGTCGTCGACCGCCGCCATGATCCCGGCCAGGTCGCCGAACTCGGCGAGCAGCTTGGCGGCCGTCTTCTCGCCGATGCCGGCCACGCCCGGCAGGCCGTCGCTCGGGTCGCCGCGCAGCAGCGCCAGATCCGCGTACCCCCGGCCGTCGACCCCATACTTCTCGCGGAGCGCGGCCTCGTCGGTCAGCTGCAGCGTGCCGACGCCCTTGAGCGGGTACAGCACCCGGATCTCCCGCTCGTCGTCGACGAGCTGATACAGGTCACGGTCGCCGGTGACGATGTCCACCGGCCCCTCGGCGCGCGCGGTGAACGTGCCGATCACGTCGTCGGCCTCGTACCCCTCGACCCCGACCCGGGCGATGCCGACCGCGTCCAGCACGGCCTCGATGACCGGCACCTGCGGGGAGAGCGTGTCCGGCACCTCCTCCTCGTCCGGTGCGCCCTCGTGCGCCTCGGCGACCCGGTGCGCCTTGTAGGTCGGGATCAGGTCCACCCGCCACTGGGGCCGCCAGTCGGCGTCCATGCAGGCCACCAGCTGCTGCGGCCGGTGGTCCTTCACCAGGCGGTCGATGAAGTCCAGCAGCCCCCGCACGGCGTTCACCGGCGTGCCGTCCGGCGCCCTCACGGAGTCCGGCACGCCGAAATAGGCGCGGAAGTACAGCGAGGCGGTGTCGAGAAGCATGAGTCGTCCGGTCACGCTCGCATCATGCCGCACGCCACCGACAGCGACCTCGCGCGCCGGAACGCGTTGCGTGCTGCGCATCGCCGTGAGCCCGGCCACTCGCGGGTCTGCCCCGGCCTGGAGGCGCAGATCCAGAAGTCCGGCAAGGGCAGGGAGCAGGACGCCGTCCGCACCTGGCTGGAGCGCAATCCGGGCCCGGCGGACACGTGGGCACCGGTCGCCCAGCCGAAGAGCCGGGCGGCCGGGTGACCCGACCGTCCCGGACCGCCGCCACCGGGCGGGCAGCGCCGTACGTCCACGGGCGTGCGGCGCTGCCCGCCCCTCGTGGCGTCCGCGCACCCCCGTGCCCGGGCGCCCGACCACGGCAAGGATCCGGCCAACCACGGAGCGCCATGGGCCCTGCCGGGCCGGGAACACGAACGCCCTTTTCGGCCTTGAACCAGGAGAGACCCGACCCGCAGGGCAGCCGCCCCGCTGGCGCGAACCGTGAGGGTGCGGGCCCACCGGCATGTCAGTGATGTGACGGGCGCGTGAAACGGTTTGCCGAACATGCGTAGGGTGCAGAGAACTCATCAGAGGTGTGCCCGGCGGTGGGGACCCGGTCGGCGGCACGACGAGTGAACGAGGGAGCCGGCGCGATGGGCGACCACAAAGAGCAACAGCCCGTGCGGGTCGGCGCGGCCGTCCGGCGGCGCCGCCGTGCGCTGGAACTCACCCTCGCCGTCGTGGCCGAGCGCACCGGTCTCTCGGTGCCCTTCCTCAGCCAGGTCGAGAACGACAAGGCCCGGCCCAGCCACACCTCCCTGGAGAAGCTGGCCGACGCCCTGCGCACGACGGCCGTGGAACTCCTCGCCGCCGCGGACCCGGCGGCCAGTGTGGACGTCGTCCGCGCCGAGCCCACCGCCGAGGGCGACTTCACCCCCCGCACCCGCTCCCTGGTGCGCGGCCACCACCAGCTGCACGCCTCCGAGTTCACCGGCGACCACGACGCCGGCCGCGAGTTCCAGCACCGCAACGACGAGCTGATGTACGTCGCCGACGGCGCCGTCGAGATCGAGGCCGAGGGCCGCGCCTACCGCCTCGGCCGCGGCGACACCCTGTACCTGACCGGCGGGGTCCGCCATCGCTGGCGGGCCACGGTCCCGGACACCCGGATCGTCGTGGTGGCGGTCGCCGAGCACATCGAGGCGTTTCAGGACCGGTCCCGTTAGGGTGCGGGTCGTCTCCCTCGTACCGTCCCTGACGGAGGCGGTGGCCGTGTCCGTGCCCGGGGTGCTGGTCGGTGCCACCGACTGGTGCAGTCATCCGCCCGGCCTCGACGTGACCCGCGTCGGCGGCACCAAGAACCCCGCGATGGACCGCATCCTCGCCCTCGCCCCCGACCTGGTGATCGCCAACGAGGAGGAGAACCGCGCGCCCGACCTGGACGCGCTGCGCGCGGCGGGCCCGGAGGTGCTGGTCACCGAGGTGCGCACCGTGCCCCAGGCCTTCCGGGAGCTGGAGCGGGTGCTGAACGTGTGCGGCGCGACGGCACGGCCCGGCTGGCTGGACGAGGCGGAGGCCGCCTGGACCAGGCTGCCCGAGCCCTCGAGCGCTACGACGGCGGTCGTACCGATCTGGCGCCGGCCCTGGATGGTCCTGGGCCGCGACACCTTCGCGGGCGACGTCCTGGCCCGCCTGGGGGTGCACCACCTGTACGCCACCCACCCCGAACGCTACCCGCGCGTCCCTCTCGACGAGCTGAGGGCGGCGGCCCCGGAACTCGTCGTCCTCCCCGACGAGCCCTACCGCTTCACCGCCGACGACGGCCCCGAAGCCTTTCCCGGCCTGCCCTGCGCCCTTGTCAGCGGACGGCATCTGACCTGGTACGGCCCCTCACTGGCGGAAGCGCCACGGGTGCTGGCCGAGGCCCTGCGAGCAGCTCACCGCTGAACAGGCCGCGTACGGTCCCGGCGGCCGCCGCCGACCAGGCGGCGACGAGGAGGCCGTACAGCCCGACGGCCAGCCCGTCGTACACCGCCAGCCCGGTGTGCCGGGCGAGGGTGGCGGCGCCGGTGACACAGGTGCCCACCGGGAAGGTGAACGCCCACCAGGTCGGCGAGAAGCCCATGCCCCGGCGCCGGGCCCGCACCACGTGTGCGGTCGCGAGGCACAGCCACAGCAGCGCGAACCCCATGACCGGCACCCCGTACAGCACGGCGAACACACCGAGCCCGCGCTCGTACGGCGCCGGTACGACCCCGTCGGCCATGTCCGCGATCAGACCGACGGCGGTGGTGGACTGGCCGAGCGGGCCGAGGACCAGGAACAGGGACGGGGTGAGCGCGAGCGGCAGCGGGCCGGAGGTGATCACCCGGGCGAACACCAGCGGCAGCATCAGCAGCGTTGCCAGCAGGCTCAGCCCGAACAGCGTGAGGCACGCCAGCAGCAGGGTCTCCCGGGGCTGCCCCGGCGGCAGGTGCGGCACCAGCAGCGGACCGAGCGCGGCCGAGACCATTGGCGCGACGAGCGGCAGCAGCCAGACCGGGGTGGCCTCGGCGGCCCGGACGCGATGGTGCACGGCCATCAGGTACGGCACGGCCACGGCGGCCGCGAGCCCGACCGCCGTGCCGGCCGCGAACAGCACCACGTCGAGCGCGATGGCCGCACCGGTGCCGAGCCAGTCCCGGCCGACGGTCACGGCGCCGCCGCCCACCGCCAGCAGGGCCATGGACAGGCAGCCGTAGAAGGGGGCCATACCCGGGTCGAGGAGGTGGGCGCGGGCCTGGTCGCGGTGGTGGGTCCAGTGCCGGGCGCGGGCGCACAGCAGGGTCACCAGCAGGACGAGGGACAGCGCCCAGACGGCCGTGCAGACCTCGCGCAGTCCGCCCATGCGCACGGGGAGCGCGGCGCCGGCCGTGCCGACGACGCAGGTGCCCATCACGCAGGCGTACCAATGGGGGCCGAGGTGCCGGACGCGGGCGTACCGGGGGACGGGCCGGGAAAGGGCTGCGGTGATCACGGCTTCACGGTCCCGCCGCCGGCCTGCGCAGACCAGGGAGTTCGCGTCTATGAGGGCATAAGCTGGTCTTATGAGCGACGAGTACGCGGCCGATGACGGCGGTTCCGGTGGCTCGCTGGCCCACCGGGTGCCGGACCTCGGCGCGCTGGAACTCCTGCTGGCCGTGGCGCGGCTGGGCAGTCTCGGGGCGGCGGCGCGGGAGGTCGGCATCACCCAGCCGGCCGCCAGCAGCCGCATCCGCTCCATGGAACGGCAGCTGGGCGTCGCCCTGGTGGACCGCTCTCCCCGCGGCTCCCGGCTCACGGACGCGGGCGCCCTGGTGACGGACTGGGCCCGCCGGGTCGTGGAGGCGGCGGCGGCCTTCGACGCGGGCGCGCGGGCCCTGCGCGACCGGCGGGACTCCCGGCTGCGGGTCGCGGCGAGCATGACCATCGCGGAGTACCTGCTCCCCGGCTGGCTCCTCGCCCTGCACGCCGAGCGCCCCGACACGGCGGTGTCCCTGCTCGCGGGGAACTCGGCGAAGGTCGCGGAACTCCTGCTGGCCGACGAGGCGGACCTGGGTTTCGTGGAGGGCCTCACGGTCCCGGCGGGCCTGGACTCCACGGTGATCGCCCGCGACCGCCTGATCGTCGTCACGGCCCCCGGCCACCCCTGGGCCCGCCGCCGGCGCCCTGTGACGCCGGAGGAACTGGCGGCGACCCCCCTCATCCTCCGCGAGCGCGGCTCCGGCACCCGCCAGGTCCTGGACACGGCCCTGGGCGGTCTGGCCCGCCCCCTGATCGAGCTCTCCTCGACCACGGCGGTGAAGGCGTCCGCGGTCAGCGGCGCGGGCCCCTCGGTGCTGAGCGAACTGGCGGTGGGGGAGGAGCTGGCGATGCGGCGCCTGGTGAGCATCCCGGTGGAGGGCGTGTCGCTGCGCCGGGACCTGCGGGCGGTGTGGCCGACGGGGCACCGGCCGACGGGCCCGGCGCGGGAATTGCTGTCGCTGACGAGGGGGTGAGCCGGTTCAGGACGCGGCCCGCACCAGCGCCCGCATGACCCGCGAGTCCTCCCCCATCTCCGGATGCCACTGCACGCCCAGCACCCAGCCCTGCCCCGGCGGCAACTCGACCGCCTCCACGGTCCCGTCCGCCGCGTAGGCGGACGGCACCAGCCTCTCCCCGAGCCGCTCCACCGCCTGATGGTGATAGGTCGGCACCGTCAGCTCCTCGGGGACGATCCCGGCGTACAACGTCCCCGGCACCGGCTTCACCGGATGACCGCCGAACGCGCCGACCACCTCCGCGTGCCCGTCCAGATGCTGTACGAGCGTGCCCCCGAGAGCCACGTTCAGCAGCTGCATGCCCCGGCAGATCCCCAGCAGCGGCACACCCCCGGCCAGTGCCGCCCCGATCAGGGCCAGCTCCCAGGCGTCCCGCTCCGGCGCGGGCGGACCCGTACGAGGAGACCGCTCGCCCCCGTACCGCGACGGATCGACGTCCGGGCCGCCGGCGATCACCAGCCCGTCCAGCCGGGCCACCGCGGCCGCAGCGTGCTCCGGAGAGTCCGGCGGCAGCATGGCCGCCAGCCCCCCGGCCCGCTGCACCAGCCGGGGATACGCGGCCGGCAGCAGTGCCGCCTCCAGCTCCCACACGCCCCAGCGCGCACCGGGCTCCAGATACGTGCTCACACCGATCAGCGGTCGTACGCTCACGCCGCCCTCCCAGCGATCCAAAGGTCCATGCGCATACCTTTGCAGAGCGGACTCAGGTCAGGAACCCCCGCAGCAGCGCCGCCGTACCCGCACAGTGCTCCCGCATCATCTCCCGTGCCCCCTCCGCGTCCCCGTCCAGCACCGCCTCCACCAGGGCGGTGTGCTGACGCTGCGAGTGCTCCAGGTTGCGGACCAGCAGCGGGATGCAGTCCAGCAGATCGTTGACGGTCGCCCGGACTGCCACGTACTGCGCGGTGAGCGACGGCGAACCGCACAGCTCGGCCAGTGTCAGGTGCAGCAGCGTGTCCAGCCGCCGGTAGTCCGCGAGCGGAGCCTCATGGGTGCGGTCCAGCGCCTCCCGCAACCGGTCGGCCTGCTCCTGCGTCAGCCCGTGGGCCGCGCACAGGCCCGCCGCCCCGACCTCCAGCACCTCGCGGAAGCGCAGCACGTCCTCGATGTCGATCTCGGCGATCCGCCGCCGCAGCTCGTCCTCGCCGCCCGCGTCCGCGCGCGGCAGCACGAACGTTCCGCCGTACCGTCCGCGCCGCGACTCCACCAGGCCCTGGTCCTGCAGCACCTTCAGCACCTCGCGCAGCGTCACCCGGCTGATCCCGAGCCGCTCGGCCAGCCCCCGCTCGGCGGGCAGCCGCTCGCCGCCCGGCACCAGGCCGAGGCGAACGACCTGCAGGATCTGCTGCAGCGCCTCCTCGAAGCCGTTGCCCGCCCGCACCGGCCGCAGCACCGGAGCGAGCCGGTCGCCCACCCCCTGTGCAGGCACCCCCTGCGCATCCGTCCCCTGCGGCATCCGGCCGTACCCCCTTCCCAAGCAATGGTCCTCGGCAATACCTTATGGTTCCCGGCCCCGCCGCAACACGCGCAGAAGCCGAAGGAGGCTCTCCAGTGGCCAACCGCACACCCCCGCTGAGCGTCGAGGAACTGCACACCCTCGTCGCCGGCGGTGAGATCGACACTGTCGTCCTGGCCTTCCCCGACATGCAAGGGCGGCTCCAGGGCAAGCGGTTCGCCGCCCGCTTCTTCCTCGACGAGGTCCTGCAGCACGGCACCGAGGGCTGCAACTACCTGCTCGCCGTCGACACCGAGATGAACACGGTCGACGGCTACGCGATGTCCTCCTGGGACCGCGGCTACGGCGACTTCGCCATGCACCCCGACCTGTCCACGCTGCGCCGCATCCCCTGGCACCCCGGCACCGCCCTGCTCGTCGCCGACCTCGCCTGGAACGACGGCTCCCCGGTCGTCGCCGCCCCGCGCCAGATCCTGCGCCGCCAGCTCGACAGGCTCGCCGAACTCGGCTACACGGCCCGGGTCGGCACCGAGCTGGAGTTCATCGTCTTCAAGGACAGCTACGAGCAGGCCTGGGACGCGAACTACCGGGGCCTGACCCCGGCCAACCAGTACAACATCGACTACTCCGTCCTCGGCACCGGACGCATCGAGCCCCTGCTGCGCCGCCTGCGCAACGACATGGCCGGAGCCGGTCTCACCGTGGAGTCCGCCAAGGGCGAGTGCAACCCCGGCCAACACGAGATCGCCTTCCGCTACGACGAGGCCCTCGTCACCTGCGACCAGCACGCCCTCTACAAGACCGGCGCCAAGGAGATCGCCGCCCAGGAGGGCGTCTCGATCACCTTCATGGCGAAGTACAACGAGCGTGAGGGCAACTCCTGCCACATCCACCTCTCGCTCGCGGACGCCGACGGCAACAACGCCATGGCGGGCGAGCCGGAAGGGGGCATGTCGGAGGTGATGCGCCACTTCCTGGCCGGACAGCTGGCCGCCCTGCGCGACTTCTCCCTCCTCTACGCCCCCAACATCAACTCCTACAAGCGGTTCCAGCCCGGCTCCTTCGCCCCCACCGCCGTCGCCTGGGGCCACGACAACCGCACCTGCGCCCTCCGCGTGGTCGGCCACGGCCGCTCCCTGCGCTTCGAGAACCGCCTCCCCGGCGGCGACGTCAACCCGTACCTCGCCGTCGCCGGACTCGTCGCGGCAGGCCTGTACGGCGTCGAGCAGAAGCTGGAACTGCCCGAGCCCTGTCCCGGCAACGCCTACACCGCCGACTTCGAGCACGTCCCGACCACGCTGCGCGAGGCCGCCGAACTCTGGGAGAACAGTCCGCTCGCCAAGGCGGCCTTCGGCGACGAGGTCGTCGCGCACTACCACAACATGGCACGCGTCGAGCTGGCGGCCTTCGACGCCGCGGTCACCGACTGGGAGCTGCGCCGCTCCTTCGAACGCCTGTGAAAGGTCATCACGTGTCCGACCCGCACGAGCTGAAGGTCCTCAACCCCGCCACCGAGGAGGTCGTCGCCACCGTCCCCGCCGCCGACGCGGCCGACGTGGACGCCGCCGTCGTACAGGCCTCGCGCGCCCAGCCGCGGTGGGCCGCACTCCCGCCCGCCGACCGCGCCCGCCTGCTCCGCCGCTTCGCCGACGTGGTCGACGCCCACCTCGAGGAACTGGCGCAGCTGGAGGTGCGCGAGGCCGGCCACACCGTCGGCAACGCCCGCTGGGAGGCAGGTAACGCCCGTGACCTGCTGCTCTACGCGGCCGGCGGTGCCGAACGCCTCCTCGGCAGGCAGATCCCGGCCCCCGGCGGCTGGAACGTCACCTTCCACGAACCCCTGGGCGTCATCGGTGTGATCGCACCCTGGAACTTCCCGATGCCCATCGCCGCCTGGGGCTCCTTCCCGGCCCTCGCGGCCGGCAACGCGGTCGTCCTCAAGCCCGCCGAGACCACCCCGCTCACCGCCCTGCGCCTGGCCGAACTCGCCCTGGAGGCGGGTCTGCCCGAGCATCTCTTCCAGGTGCTTCCCGGCTACGGCCACACCGCGGGCCGCGCCCTGGTCGACCACCCCGACGTCGCCAAGATCGTGTTCACGGGCTCCACCCGCACCGGCCGCGAAGTCATGGAGCGCTGCGCCCGCCTCGTCAAGCCGGTCACCCTGGAACTCGGCGGCAAGAGCCCCAACGTGGTCTTCGCCGACGCCGCCCTGGAGGCCGCCCTGGACCCCTTCTCCTTCCTGGACAACTCCGGCCAGGACTGCTGCGCCCGCACCCGCATCCTGGTCCAGGAGCCGGTGTACGAGGAGGCCCGCGACTTCCTCGCCGACGCCCTGGCCGCCGTCGTGGTGGGCGACCCGGCCGACGAGAAGACCCGGATGGGCCCGCTGATCTCCCGTCAGCAACTCGACCGCGTACGGTCCTGCGTACCCGAGGGCGCACCGGCCCTGCGCGGCGACGCCCCCGACGGCCCCGGCTTCTGGTTCCCGCCCACTGTCCTCACCGGAGAGCGGCACGACAGCCCGGCGGCCCGCGAGGAGATCTTCGGACCCGTGGCCGTCCTGCTCCCCTTCACCGACGAGGAGGACGCGATCCGCCTCGCCAACGACACCCCCTATGGCTTGTCCGGCTCCATCTGGACCCGGGACGTCGGGCGCGCCCTGCGCGTCTCCCAGGCCGTCCGCGCGGGCAACCTGTCCGTCAACTCCCACTCCAGCGTCCGGTACTGGACCCCGTTCGGGGGCTTCAAACACTCCGGTCTCGGCCGCGAGCTCGGCCCCGACGCCCTGACCGCCTTCACCGAAACCAAGAACGTCTTCATCAGCACGGAGGGCCCCGCACAGTGACCGACTCCATCGTTTGCCGCCGCCTGGCCGGCCGTACCGCCGTCGTCACAGGAGCCGGCAGCGGCATCGGCCTCGCCACCGCCCGCCGCCTCGCCGCCGAGGGCGCCCACGTGGTCTGCGGCGACATCGACGAGACCGCCGGCAAGGCCGCCGCCGACGAGGTCGGCGGACTCTTCGTGCGGGTCGACGTCACCGACCCCGAGCAGGTCGAGGCGCTGTTCAAGACGGCCCACGACACTTATGGCAGCGTCGACGTCGCCTTCAACAACGCCGGTATCTCCCCGCCCGACGACGACTCCATCCTGGAGACCGGCCTGGAGGCCTGGAAGCGCGTCCAGGAGGTCAACCTCACCTCCGTCTACCTGTGCTGCAAGGCCGCCATCCCCTACATGCGCCGTCAGGGCAGGGGCTCCATCATCAACACGGCGTCCTTCGTGGCCCGGATGGGCGCGGCCACCTCGCAGATCTCCTACACTGCGTCCAAGGGCGGCGTACTCGCCATGTCCCGCGAACTGGGTGTGCAGTTCGCCCGTGAGGGCATCCGGGTGAACGCCCTGTGCCCCGGCCCGGTCAACACCCCCTTGCTGCAGGAGCTGTTCGCCAAGGACCCCGAGCGGGCCGCCCGCAGGCTCGTCCACATCCCGGTCGGCCGGTTCGCCGAGGCGGAGGAGATCGCCGCCGCCGTGGCCTTCCTGGCCAGTGACGATGCCTCCTTCGTCAACGCCACCGACTTCCTGGTGGACGGCGGAATCTCGGGCGCGTACGTCACACCCCTGTAAGGACAAAGGTGTACGGTCCCCGTCATATGCGACAGCATTTCGCGTGGACCCTGGCAGCGGCCGCCGTCCTGGCGGCCGCCCCCACCGCACCGGTGACCGCACACGACTGCCCGCGCCTGAGCGGCAGTTGGCACGGCGACCACCGTGCCCGTCTCCAGCACGTCGTCGACACCTACGGCATCTGCTCCGGACGCACGGGTGCGGTCGCCGCGTTCGACTGGGACAACACGGTCACCAAGAACGACGTCACCGACGCCACCCTCTCCTGGGCCCTGCGCCACGACCGACTGCTCCGCCCTGCCCGCTGGAAGGACACCAGCGCCTGGCTGACCGACATCGCCGACCGGGCCCTTGCGGCAGCCTGCGGCACCGGCGCGGGCGCACCCCTGCGGACCTCAGCCGAGCCCCGCTGCACGGACGAGATCGTGCAGATCCGTGAGAACGGCACCACGACCGGCGGCGCCCCCGCCTTCGCGGGGGCCTGGAACCACCGGCGCACGGTCCCGCAGTACGCCTGGGTCCCGCAGCTCTTCGCGGGCCGCACCCCCGCCGAACTCGCCTCCTACGCCCGCGCCGCCCGCCGCGAGGCGCTGGCCGCCCCGGTCGGCGCCACCCGCACCCTCGGCACCCGCACGGTCCCCGCCTACGTCCGTTACTACGACCAGCAGCGCGACCTGATGCGCACCCTGCGGCGGGCCGGATTCCGGGTCTACGTCGTCTCGGCCGGCGCCGAGCCCATCACCGAGGTGTGGTCCCGGGCCGTGGGCGTCGACGCCGCCCACACCATCGCCATCCGCTCGGTGCTGGACGGCCGGGGCCGCATCACCCCGCGCAACGAGGGCTGCGGGGACGTTCCGGCGTCCCGGGGAGCGGTCATCCCGTACATCGACGGTAAACGCTGCTGGATCAACCAGGAGGTGTACCGCGTCCGGGGCGCCGCCGCCTGGCGGAAGCGGCCCTGGAGGGACCGGCCGGCGATCGCGGCCGGCGACGCCGACACCGACGTAACCTTCGTCGGCGACGCCACCGGCGCCCACCTCGTGATCAACCGCAACAAGCCGGAGCTGATGTGCCGGGCCTACGACGACGCCGACGGCCGATGGCTGATCGAGCCGATGTTCATCGCCCCACTGCCGCGCAGGCCGCAACCGTACCCGTGCGCGATCACCGCCTACACCGCCCCGGACGGCACACACGAACCGCTCCGGCGCGCCGACGGCTCGGTGGTGCCGGACCAGGCGGACGCCATCCACTGAGCCCGGCTCACAGGAAGGTCCGCCCCTCACCCCGATAGGTGGGCACGGTCGCCGTCACCGCGTCCCCCTCGATCAGATGCAGCGCGTCGAACCGCTCGCACAGCTCGCCCGCCTTGGCGTGCCGGAACCACACCTTGTCGCCGATGAGCAGGTCGTCGGCGGGGGAGCCGAGCAACGGGGTCTGCACCTCGCCGGGTCCCTCCTGCGGGTCGTACGTCAGCCCCTGCGGCAGGTACGGCACCGGCAACCGGTCGGGACCGGCCGCGCCGGAGGCGGGGTAGCCGCCGCCGAGCACGGTGACGACACCCACGCCCGGCCGCCGTACGACGGGCTGTGCGAACAGGGCGGCCGGACGGCCGGCGAAGGACGTGTAGTTGTCGAAGAGCCGGGGCACGTACAGCCCCGAACCGGCCGCTATCTCCGTGACCGCGTCCTCGGCGGCGGTGTGCTGCACGCTGCCCGTGCCACCGCCGTTGACGAACTCCAGGTCGGGCGCCACGGCCCGCACCGCCCGCACCACCGCACCGCGCCGCTCGGCCAGCTCGCGCCGGGCGGTGGCCTGCATCAGCCGGATGGCCCGCGACCGCAGCGGCCGTCCGGCCACGGCGTCCCCGACCCCGGCGATGTGCCCCTCGTACGCCATGATCCCCACCAGCCGGAACCCCGGCCGCCGGGCCACGGCCCGTGCCAGCTCGGCGAGTTGGGCCGGCGAGTGCAGCGGCGACCGGCGCGCCCCGACCCGGACCCGGCCCCCCAGCAGCTTCAGCGAGGTGTCCAACTCCAGGCAGACCCGCACCACTTCGCGCGCGCCGTCGCGAGCCGCGTCGATGAGGTCGAGGTGGGAGACGTCGTCGACCATCACGGTGACGGCGCCGGCGAGCTTGGGATCGGCGGCCAGTTCCGCGAAACCGGACCGGTCGGCGGACGGGTACGCCAGCAGGATGTCCTCGAACCCGGAGCGCGCGAGCCACAGCGACTCGGCAAGGGTGAACGACATGATGCCCTGGAAGCCGTCTCTGGCCAGGACGCGTTCCAGCAGGGCCCGGCAGCGAACCGACTTGCTGGCGACCCGGACGGGCTTTCCCGCGGCACGGCGGACCAGGTCGTCCGCGTTGGCGTCGAAGGCGTCCAGGTCCACGATCGCGAGAGGGGCGTCGAGATGGGCGGTGGCCCGGTCGTAACGGGCCCGGTCGGCGTCGCGCGCAGTCATGACGGAAGCCTGCCAGACAGGATTACCCCAGGGTAGGGGGACGTTCCGGGCAGATGCCCCCGGCGCGTGGACTGGTTCTCCTTCTCTCTTGGACAAGCCGTAGAGTGACGCGCACGTACGGCGGAACGCATCCGGCCGCATCACCTGAACCGGGATGCCTGTCCAGCCGTACGGGTATGCGTGCCCGGACGGAGTCTCCACCCCGGGCGCGACCGCTGCTGGAACGGCCCGCGTACGAGGAAGCGGCCCGGGCACGAGGAACGGGGGGTGCATGAGCACGGAAGCGCGCCGCGCCCCGATCCCTCCACGCCCGACGGACCCGCCCCCCGGCCACCCGAAGGACACCCCCGCGGACCCCCAGTCGCCGGGTGCGCAGACGGCGAGGCCGAAGACCAACCACGCGGAATCCGGGCAGGACTTGGCCACGGCGGGATCGTCGGCACGCGGAACCACCGCGGAGCCGGCCCCGCGCCGCGGCCCGGCGCCCGAGCGCACCGCGGCCGTGTCCGTGCCGGGAGACGGCGACCTCGACGACGAGCCCTCCGTGTTCGCTCCGCGCGCCTCCCGGACTTCGGCCGGGCGGTCCGCGGGGGAGGGGCAGCCGCAGACCGGCCTCTCCGAAGCGGTGACCGGTGCGTCCGGCTCCCGCTTCCCGGGGCGCAGGTCCTTCGCCGTGCCCGAGGCCACCGATCCCGTGAGTCCGCCCCCGCCCCCCGCCTCCGCGCGCTTCCCCGACGCCCCGCCGAGCACGAACCGTGACGGCGCCGCGACGCCCGTGCCCCCACGCCCGGCCCACCGCCCCGGCCCGCAGGGCGGCCGCCCGGGGGGCCCGGCGCAGTCGCCGTCGGAGACGACGGCCCGCCTCCGGCCGATCCGTTCGGGGCCGCAGCCGCAGCGCTCCCCTTCCGCGTCCTCCTCCGCCTCCACCGGACACCGGGGCTCCGCGCAGGAACGCGCTTCCGGCTCTCCGGGTTCCTCACCGACGCCCCCCGCTCCCGCCCGCGAGGGCGCCTCGTCGGCGACGCTCCCGCGGGCCGGCCGCCCTGGGGCCCGGGTGGAATCGCCCACGGAGACGACGGCCCGCCTCCGGCCCATCCCTTCGGGGCCGCAGCCGCAGCGGTCGGATGCCGCCTCCGTGCCCGCCTCCCGCCGCGAGGAACCCTCGCCGGCGCAGGCCACCGGCCGCCCCGCTCCCTCCCCGGTGCCGCCGCCCATCTCCACCGCGCGCGGCCCCAGGACCGCCTGGAGCGCGAGCGACCCCGCCCATCCCGGGAGCCCACCGTCGGCCTCCCCGGACCCGGCCCTCTCCTGGAGTGCCGGTGCGGCCGCACGGCCCGTCGTGTCGTTCGGGGACCCCGAGGGGTACGACGAGCGGATGCGGGCGCGGCCGCTGGGGCTGCGGATGAGGCCCCGGACCGCCGCTGCCGCCGCCTGCCTGGTCCTCGGGCTCGGCCTCATCGGCGGTGCGGTGACCGGGAGTTGGCTCACCGGTGACGGTGGGGACGGCACGGCCGGGAGCGGATTCAGCGCGGCCGCGACGCTGTGGCACAGCGTGCCCGTCGACCGGCTGTTCCCGCCCACCCTCCAGGGCACCGGCGCCGGCCCCGGTGGTGCCGACCGCACCTGGACGCGGATCGCCGTCGCCCCGGACAGTCGCTGCGTCGACGCCTTCGACCCGCTGCTGAACAGGGCCCTCGCCCCCGTCGGTTGCCAGCGGCTCCTGCGCGCCACCTACACCGACGCCACCCAGAGCTACGTGACCACCGTCGGCCTGCTCTTCACCAAGGGCGACTCCGCCGCCATGTCCGCGCTCGCCACCCGCTTCCGCGACGAGCACCTGGACCGCCGCAGCGACCTGATACCCCGGCCGTACGCGGCCAAGGGCACCGCGGCGGCCGGCTTCGGCGACCCGCAGCGCGCCACCTGGACCATCTCCGTCCTCACCGACGCCCCCGTCGTCACCTACGCCGTCTCCGGCTGGGCCGACGGCCGCACCGTCGACTCGCCCCAGCCGGCCGCGGACGCCGTCCGTTCCGGCGCCACCACGGCACCCGCCCAGGCCGGCCTCGGCAACGAGGCCCAGGGCCTGGCCGACCGCATCGAACGGCGGCTGCGCCAGACCGCCGGCTCGGCCACGGAGAAGCCCTCATGATGCGACCGATGCGCGGCTGTCGCCGCGTGGGCGTCACCGGCTCGGCGGCGAGCCTCCTGCTCGCCGGCTCCCTCGTCCTGCTGCCGTCCGCCACGGCCCACGCCGACGGCATCCGCGCCCAGCAGTGGGGCCTGTCCGCGCTCCACCTCGACGAGGCCTGGCGCACCACCAGGGGCCGGGGCGTCACCGTCGCCGTCCTGGACACCGGAGTCGAGGCCGACCACCCGGACCTGGCCGGAAACGTCCTGCCCGCCAAGGACATGATCGAGTTCGGCGCCAAGCCCGGCGACCGCGCCTGGGCCCGGCACGGCACCGCCATGGCCGGGATCATCGCCGGGCACGGCCACGGACCCGGCCGCACCGAGGGCGTCGTGGGCGTCGCGCCCGAGGCGAAGATCCTGCCCGTACGGGTCATCCTCGAGGACGGCGACTCCGCCCGCACAAAGGCCCGCACCACCCGCGGCAACGCCCTCGCCGAGGGCATCCGCTGGGCCGCCGACCACGGTGCCGACGTCATCAACCTCTCCCTCGGGGACGACTCCGCCTCCGCGCACCCGGAGCCCGGCGAGGACGAGGCGGTGCAGTACGCCCTGCAGAAGGGCGTGGTCGTCGTGGCCTCCGCGGGCAACGGCGGCGCCAAGGGCGACCACGTCTCCTACCCGGCCGCCTACCCGGGCGTCATCGCCGCCACCGCCGTGGACAAGTTCGGCACCCGCGCCTCCTTCTCCACCCGCCGCTGGTACGCCGCGGTCAGCGCACCCGGTGTGGACGTCGTGATCGCCGACCCCGACCACAAGTACTACGAGGGCTGGGGCACCTCGGCCGCCTCCGCCTTCGTGTCGGGCGCCGCGGCCCTGATCAAGGCGGCCCATCCCGGCCTGACCCCGGCCCAGATCAAGAGGCTCCTGGAGGACACGGCCAGAGACGCCCCGGCAGGCGGCCGCGACGACTCCCGGGGCTTCGGCATGATCGACCCGGCGGCGGCACTCAAGGCAGCCGACCGTCTCCACCCGCGGGCCCTGCGCCCGGCGTCGTACCACGAGAAGTACTTCGGCTCAGGGCCGGACACCGCCAAGCCCACCGGCTCCGCGTCCGAGTGGGCGGGCCCTGTGGCGGGGAGCGTGGGCGGGGTGCTGCTGGTGGCGGGCCTGGTCCTTTGGCGAAGCCGCAGGACGGCTCCCTGACAGGGGGCCGTCACGGGACGCGCGCGGCAACGAGGCGGAGGCGAACCCGGACAGCCCGCGGCTACGAGGCAGAGGCGAACCCGGACACGGCCGCCCTTGCCGCGGCCTCGACCAGGGCGATCCCCTTCGCCTGACTGACGGTTCCCTTCGACAACACCGCCACCAGGTAATCGGCCCCGTCCACCGGCACCCGCCCGATGCTATTCACATCCCACAACCCGGTCGTACTACGCGCCAGCCACCCGTTCTTCACAGCCCAGGACGAGCCCACAGCCGCCGCCGGAACCCCCCACTCCTGATCGGCCTCCACGCCCTCCATCAGGCCCTGGATGTACGTCCGAGAAGCCGCGCTCAGGTCGGACTCCTCCCCGAACACCTGCTGAAGCAGCACCAGCTGATCCACGGCAGTGGTCTGGGTCAGCCCCCACAACTCACCGGAACCACCAGAGGTCGACGTCAGCCCGAACCGTTTGTTCGCCGCGTCCAGGCCTTCGGCCCGCCCGATCGTGTGCCACAGCGCGGTGGCCGACGCGTTGTCACTGTTCTCGATCATCTTCGTGGCGTACGCCCTCTGCGCCGCCGTCAGCTGCCGCCCCGCGTCCTGCGCCTGCAGCAACAGCGTGGCCAGGATGTCGACCTTCACGATGCTCGCCGTGTCGAAAGCGGCCTCGCCGTACCCGGCACTCTCCCCGGAGTCCAGCTCCAGCACCGCCGCCGACACCTGCGCCCCCGGGGGCACGGTCACCGATGCCATCGCCTTCCACAGCAACGCCTTCCGGTCGGCAGCAGAAGGGGACGTCGCGGGTTCCACCGATGCCTCCTCGCCCGCCGTGGCCGAGGAGGAGGCCGACGGCGCCGCCGCCGACGATACGGCCCCGGCACCGAAGTGCGCGCGCGCCTTCACATGGACCGTGCCGCCCGCCGTGCCCCCGCCGACGGCGACCACGGCGAGAGCGGTGTACAGAAGCGGGCATCGGCGGGCGCGGCGGCCGCGGCGACGGCCGGCTCCGGAGGACTCCATGCCCGCGATGCTCGGGGCGGGGACTGTGCGCTTCGTTGGACGGGGTTATATCTGCGTCAGCGAATCCTGAGATTCCAGTGCATCCGGTGACCACCGCGTTTCCAGCCCCGCACAGCCGCAGCAGCTTCCCCCCTATAGACATCTCAGGGGGCTGGGAAGTCAAGCTGGCTCCTCGGTAGTCGGCTTGTAGGCCAGGAAACTGGCGAACTTCCAGTTCCGTTTCTTGTCGGGCTCCTGCACCAGCTGAGCGGTGATGGTGAATCCGGCCTGGTTCAGCAGCTCAGAGAGCTGGTGTGTGGGCAGCCGATACGACGCGTAGGACACGGGGTGGCCGCCATAGCCGTGTGCCGGACGGCGGTGCTCACCGGTGCCTACGTGGCCAGCGAGGAGGAGATGTCCGCCGGGTGCCAGGGTGCGGTGGAACTCGGCGAACACGACCGGCAGCAGTTCCGGAGGTGTGTGGTGGGTCGAGTAGTACGCCAGGATGCCGCCGAGCGTGTCGTCTTCGATCTCCAGCGCGGTCATGGAGCCCACGGAGAAGCGCAGGTCCGGATAGGTGCTTCGGGCCAGTTCGATCATCTTTGGGGACAGATCGATGCCGAATGCAGAAACCCCGAGTCCGGCCATGTGCGCCGTCACTCTTCCGGGTCCGCAGCCCAGGTCCGCGACCGGTCCTCGGTCGGATGCCTGCACCAACTCGGCGAAGGCGGTCAGCATCGAGCGTGACAGGGGGTCCAGCTCAGACGGGCTCTTGACGAGGGCGACGTAGTCGTCGGCCACGGTGTCGTATGACTCCCGGACCGCGGCGAGGTAGGAAGGCTCAGTCACGCGGTGAATCTAGACGGGTGCACTGACAGCGCCTGTGACCGACGGCCGGCTCACGCAGGTGCATGAGCGAGTGGGGCGAAGGCGCGTTGTTCGTCGAAGTGCTGCCGGGTCTGCAGGCAGTGGTGGAGCTGACCGAGCCGCAGAACACGGTCAAGCCATCCTCCCCAGATCCACGTTCATTTGTGCAGGTCACGAGCACATGCGGGTCACGCGTCGCCCTAATCCCAGGACTCACGGGTCCGCCATCTCAGTAGCCGTTCGCGACACCAGCGCACCCCAGGGGCTCGATCTGTCTGCAGAGCTCGCGGGCTCGCGGATGGAACAAGAGGTCGGCCCTGGGGCGGGCTCGCGCCGTGACGATCAACGTCCGGACGGCCGCCGTGAGTTTCGCGGTGACGACGGAGACGCCGGGCTGTGCCGCTCTTGACAGAGGCCTCGAAGGGCCAGGGAAACGAAGGCATCAGCCCGACGCCCGCGTCCTCACCGTGAAGCACGGCAAGCGTGGACTCGCGGTGGTGCGCAGACGCCGGGCTGCCGCTCTAGGGAGGCCTCGCGGGCCAGGGTCGGTTTGGGCCTTCCCGGCGCCCACGTCACCACCACGGATCCATTGGTGGGCAACGGCGCCCGTCTCGGAGCGAGCCTCAGGGGCTAGAGAGGGCCAAGGCGTCCGCTGCCCACGCAAACCGCTCGTCGGCTCCTTGTGGGGGCCAGGCACGAGCTGCTTACACCCTGGATTAGGGTCGGTGACCGTGGCGAACAAGAAGATTCCCGACCCCGGCTTCTCCGACGACGACGGCTCGGCCGACCCCCGGCTGAGCGCTGCTCTCGCCGCCTGGGCCGAGGACCGTACGGCGGTGGGCCCCGTCCTGGAGGCGCTCAAGGGCGCCCGGCTGCTGGTGCCCGTCGTGGCGGTGCTCGGCGAGGTCGAGGAGGACGAGAACGGACGGCGCCGCGAGAAGACCAGCGACATGGCCGTACCCACGCTGAAGGCCGGCCATCGCACCGCCCTGCCAGCCTTCACCTCCACCGCCTCCCTGGCCCGCTGGGATCCGGCGGCCCGGCCCGTCGCCGTACCCCTGCACCAGGCGCTGCAGGCCGCAGCGCACGAGAAGGCGGACACGGTCGTGCTGGACCTCGCCGGACCGGTGCCCTTCGAACTGACCGGCCCCGCGCTGCTCGCCCTCGCCGAGGGCCGTACGAGCACCGACCCGCTCACCGACCCGGCCGTGGTCGAGGCCGTCCGCGCCGCCGTGGCCGCCGAGCCCGCCGTACTGCGCGCCCACCTCGGGCCCGGACAGGCCGACGGCACCCTCGCCCTGGTCCTCGATCCGGCCGCCCCGCCCGCCGAGGCCGCCCGGGCCGTCGCCGGGCGGCTGTCCGCGGACGAGACACTGAGGGCCCGCCTGGTACGCGGCCTCGACCTGGCGCTTCTGCCGGCCGGGACCACGCCTCCGGGCGAGCCCTTGTTCGTGCGGGGATGACATCCGTACGGGGATGACATCCGTACGGCGATGACGTTCGTAGGGGGATGAGCAGTCCGGGAAAGCTAGCCGTACACGGGACCCGTGTACTTCTCGCCCGGACCCTGGCCCGGCTCGTCCGGCACGATCGACGCCTCGCGGAACGCCAGCTGCAGCGACTTCAGACCGTCGCGCAGCGGGGCCGCGTGGAAGGAGCTGATCTCGGTCGCGCTCGCGTCCAGCAGACCGGCGAGCGCGGTCACCAGCTTGCGGGCCTCGTCCAGGTCCTTGTACTTGTCGCCCTCCTCGGTCAGCCCGAGTTTCACGGCGGCGGCGCTCATCAGATTGACGGCGACCGTCACGATCACCTCGACGGCGGGGACCTCGGCGATGTCCCGGGTCATCGCGTCGAAGTCGGAGTTCTCAGGAGGGGTCTCACTCATGCCCCACACGATAGGCGAGGGCAAACGGCCCTCTTCATCAGCCCCACCCCGCCTCAATTAGCCCTTGTCAAGCGATGCTGCTAATCTGGTGGACGACCGGCCGGACACCAGTGTGCTCGGCCCACAAGTGGAGGCTCCGATCTCCCACCTGACCGTCCTCCGGGGCGGCGGGTCATCCGGTCAGGCGGCCACCATCGTTCCGTACGGACGATGGAGCCGCCCGAGTCGCGCCCCGCGGTCACCGCGCGGTGCTCCGGTAGCAATGGGAGCCCCGCCTGTGATCGTCCGGGGCATTTTTTATGCTTCGGCGCGGTTCGGTCTACGAAAAGAGACGTTACGCGGCTGTCCGCCAGACCGCCGTGTGGTGCTACCGAGGAGGATCCATCAGCGCCGAGCCCCGCATCAACGACCGGATTCGCGTTCCCGAGGTGCGACTTGTCGGTCCCAGTGGCGAGCAGGTGGGCATTGTCCCGCTGGCCAAGGCACTGGAGCTTGCGCAGGAGTACGACCTGGACCTGGTCGAGGTCGCGGCGAACGCCCGTCCGCCCGTGTGCAAGCTCATGGACTACGGGAAGTTCAAGTACGAGTCGGCCATGAAGGCCCGTGAGGCGCGCAAGAACCAGGCGCACACGGTCATCAAGGAGATGAAGCTCCGGCCGAAGATCGACCCGCACGACTATGACACCAAGAAGGGTCACGTCGTTCGGTTCCTCAAGCAGGGCGACAAGGTCAAGATCACGATCATGTTCCGTGGTCGCGAGCAGTCCCGGCCCGAACTGGGCTACCGACTGCTGCAGCGTCTCGCGGAGGACGTCCAGGACCTCGGTTTCGTCGAGTCGAACCCGAAGCAGGACGGCCGCAACATGATCATGGTCCTCGGTCCGCACAAGAAGAAGACCGAGGCGATGGCCGAGGCCCGTCAGGCGCAGGAGGCCCGCAAGGCCGAAGCGAAGGCGAACCCTGGTAAGTCGCAGAACGCCGCGGACCCGGACGCTGTGAACGCCGACGCCGACGCCGACGCCGACGCCGACGCCGAGGCCCACGTCGAGGCCCCTGCCGAGGCTTCCGCCGAGGCGTGATCCCGGGGGACGCCAGTCCCCAAGGATGTAACCGATACAAGAGCGACGTTCCGCCGTGCCCGGTTTCACGACCGGGCACCGGAGCGCCACTGACGAGGAGATAACGGCGCTATGCCGAAGAACAAGTCGCACAGCGGTGCCAGCAAGCGCTTCAAGGTCACCGGCTCCGGCAAGGTGCTCCGTGAGCGCGCCGGCAAGCGCCACCTGCTCGAGCACAAGTCGTCCCGTGTGACGCGTCGCCTCACCGGTAACGCCGAGATGGCCCCGGGCGACGCCGCGAAGATCAAGAAGCTTCTCGGTAAGTGACGTCCCGGCGCTGCCTGAGCGCCGTACGTCCAGGACCGGGACCCAATCGTTTCCGGGTCGTGTGAGTACCCCCACGACCCCGCTACAAGGAGTAACAAGTGGCACGCGTCAAGCGGGCAGTCAACGCCCACAAGAAGCGCCGGGCGATCCTCGAGCAGGCCTCCGGCTACCGCGGTCAGCGTTCGCGCCTGTACCGCAAGGCCAAGGAGCAGGTCACCCACTCGCTGGTCTACAACTACAACGACCGCAAGAAGCGCAAGGGTGACTTCCGCCAGCTGTGGATCCAGCGCATCAACGCCGCCGCCCGCGCCAACGGCATCACGTACAACCGCTTCATCCAGGGTCTGAAGGCCGCGAACGTCGAGGTCGACCGCAAGATCCTGGCCGAGCTGGCCGTCAACGACGCGAACGCCTTCGCGGCGCTCGTCGAGGTCGCGCAGAAGGCGCTGCCGTCGGACGTCAACGCCCCCAAGGCTGCGTGACGCTGCGCCGGCTGTGAGCCGACGTGACGGGAGGACCCGCAGGCCGTTAGGGCTTGCGGGTCCTGTTGTTGGGGCGGCTCGGCCCTCGTCCGGCTGCGGGCGCGCCGTGGCCGGTCGCGCAGGTCCCCGCGCCCCTTCGGGCGCCACACGTTCCGAAAGCAAGAGGATGCCCCCCGTCTCTCCTGAGCTCATCTCGCCCCGGTCCGCCCGCGTCGGCGCTGCCCGGCGGCTCGCCAAGCGGAACTTCCGGGGCAAGGACCGGCTGTTCCTCGCCGAGGGGCCGCAGGCCGTACGGGAGGCTGCCGGGCATCGGAGTGCCGACGGGGCACCGACGCTCGTCGAACTGTTCGCCACGGTCGAGGCCGCAGAGCGGTACGCCGACATCATCGGGGAGGCGCGGGACGCCGGGGCCCGGGTGCACCTCGCCTCCGAGGACGTCATCGCCGACATCTCCACCACCGTCACCCCGCAGGGACTGGCCGGTGTCTGCCGGTTCCTGGACACCCCCTTCCAAGAGGTGCTCGCCGCCCGGCCCAGGCTCGTCGCCGTGCTCGCCCACGTCCGCGACCCGGGCAACGCCGGCACCGTGCTGCGCTGTGCCGACGCCGCCGGCGCCGAGGCGGTCGTCCTCACCGACGCCAGCGTCGACCTGTACAACCCCAAGGCCGTACGCGCCTCCGTAGGATCCCTGTTCCATCTGCCCGTGGCCGTGGGCGTGCCCGTCGAACAGGCCGTACGGGGGCTGCAGGACGCCGGTGTGCGGATCCTGGCCGCCGACGGGGCCGGTGACCACGACCTGGACGAGGAGCTGGACAAGGGGACGATGGGCGGACCGACCGCCTGGGTGTTCGGCAACGAGGCCTGGGGACTACCGGAGGAGACCCGCGCCCTCGCCGACGCCGTCGTACGGGTCCCCATCCACGGGAAGGCCGAGAGCCTGAACCTCGCCACGGCCGCCGCCGTATGTCTCTACGCGTCGGCCCGTGCCCAGCGCGCCTCCGGAGGGTGCCGCTCCGTCACCGAGAGCTAGTAGGGTGGCCAGCTCGGGGCCCTGCGCCGGCTGAGAGGTGAGGTACGGGGATGGGTGTGGTCGGCACGAGCACTGCGCCGGACGGACGGGACGTGCGCCGCACACCCGCGCCCCGGCACGGTGACTCCCCCGAGATCGGCCTCGGCATCGACCCCGACCAGCTGCCCGACGGCCTCGTCGTGGCCGACGAGAACGGCCGCGTCATCTGCTTCAACGCCGCCGCCGAACGCGTCACCGCCGTCCGCGCCGCCGACGCCCTCGGGAGGCGGCTGGAGCAGGCGCTGCCGCTGGAGGACCTGGAGGGCCGGCGCTGGTGGCCGCTCACCGACCCCTACGGCGGCCTCGCCATCCGGGTGCGGCAGCCCGAGCGCAACCTCCTGCTGCCCGGCGGCCGGGAGGTCCTGGTCTCCGCGCGGTACGTGCGCGCCGAGCCCCTCGGGGCCGTCCGCCGCGTCATCGTCTCCCTGCGGGACACCGAGGCCCGCCGCCGCACCGAGCGCAGCCACGCCGAGCTGATCGCCACCGTCGCCCACGAGCTGCGCTCGCCGCTGACGTCCGTGAAGGGCTTCACCGCCACGCTCCTCGCCAAGTGGGAACGCTTCACCGACGACCAGAAGCGGCTGATGCTGGAGACCGTCGACGCCGACGCCGACCGGGTCACCCGGCTCATCGCCGAGCTGCTGGACATCTCCAGGATCGACAGCGGCCGGCTCGAGGTGCGCCGACAGCCCGTCGACATCGGCGCGGCCGTCGGCCGGCACATCCAGGCCTACGTCGCCGCGGGCCAGCCCGCCGACCGCTTCCTGCTGCGCATCGAGCAGCCGCTCCCCGCCCTGTGGGCCGACCCCGACAAGGTCGACCAGGTGCTGAGCAACCTGCTGGAAAATGCCGTGCGGCACGGCGAGGGAACCGTCACCATTGACGTCACGCCCTCGGCGTCCCCCCGCGAGGGAGAGGAAACCGGCACGTCGGTCACGGTGAGCGACGAAGGGCCCGGCATTCCGGAGGAATCGATGAACCGCGTCTTCACCCGCTTCTGGCGGGGCAGCAAGCGCGGTGGCACGGGCCTCGGGCTCTACATCGTCAAGGGCATCGTCGAGGCCCACGGCGGTGTCATCACGGTCGGCCGCGCCACCGGCGGCGGCGCCGAGTTCCGATTTACGTTGCCCGTGAGCGCGCCGGCGTATCTCGCCTAGCGGCCCACGGGCCATTCGCCTGTCTCCACCCCGTTAGACTCGGCCTTTGGCACCTTTGTGTCCTTCACGCGGCACTCGCGAGTCGGTGACGGGGACCATCCGCCAGCCAATCGGAAGCACGGGAAGAGATGTCGGCACCCAATAAGTCGTACGACCCTGTCGAGGTCGAGGCGTTGAAACCGGAAGAGATCGAGCGCATGCGGGACGAGGCGCTCGCCGCCTTCGCCGCCGCGGACTCCCTCGACGCGCTCCACGAGGCCAAGGTCGCCCACACCGGCCCGGCCTCCCCGCTGGCCCTCGCCAACCGCGAGATCGGCGCCCTGCCCCCGCACGCCAAGGCCGAGGCCGGCAAGCGCGTCGGCATGGCCCGCGGCGCCGTGAACAAGGCCCTCGCGGGCCGCCAGACCGAACTGGAGGCCGAGCGTGACGCCCGCGTGCTGGTCGAGGAGGACGTAGACGTCACACTGCCCCACGACCGCGTCCCGGCCGGCGCCCGCCACCCGCTGACCACGCTCTCGGAGCGCATCGAGGACATCTTCGTGGCCATGGGCTACGAGGTCGCCGAGGGCCCCGAGGCCGAGGCCGAGTGGTTCAACTTCGACGCCCTCAACATCGGCCCGGACCACCCGGCCCGCGGCGAGGCCGACACCTTCTTCGTGCAGGGCCCCGACGGCGGCACCGAGTCCGGCGTCGTGCTGCGCACCCACACCTCGCCGGTCCAGATCCGCTCCCTGCTCGACCGCGAGCTGCCGGTCTACGTGATCTGTCCCGGCCGCGTGTACCGCACCGACGAGCTGGACGCCACCCACACCCCGGTCTTCCACCAGGTCGAGCTGCTCGCCGTGGACGAGGGCCTGACCATGGCCGATCTCAAGGGCACCCTGGACCACATGGTCCAGTCCCTGTTCGGCGAGGGCATGAAGACCCGGCTGCGGCCGAACTTCTTCCCCTTCACCGAGCCGAGCGCCGAGATGGACATGCTCTGCTACGTCTGCAAGGGCGAGTCCATCGGCAACCCCGACCGGCCCTGCCGCACCTGCTCGTCCGAGGGCTGGATCGAGCTGGGCGGCTGCGGCATGGTCAACCCGCGGGTGCTCACCGCCTGCGGCGTCGACCCGGAGAAGTACAGCGGTTTCGCCTTCGGGTTCGGCATCGAGCGGATGCTGATGTTCCGCCACAACGTCGAGGACATGCGAGACATGGTCGAGGGTGACGTCCGGTTCACCCGGCCGTTCGGGATGGAGATCTGATGCGGGTCCCGCTTTCTTGGCTGCGGGAGTACGTCGACCTGCCGGCGACCGAAACCGGCCGCGACGTCCAGGCCAAGCTCATTTCGGCAGGCCTCGAGGTCGAGACCGTCGAACAGCTCGGCGCCGACCTCAAGGGCCCGCTGGTCGTCGGCCAGGTGCTGACCATCGAGGAACTGGACGGCTTCAAGAAGCCGATCCGCTTCTGCACGGTCGACGTCGGCCAGGCCAACGGCACGGGTGAGCCCCAGGAGATCGTCTGCGGCGCCCGCAACTTCCAGGTCGGCGACAAGGTCGTCGTGGTCCTTCCCGGTGCCACGCTGCCCGGCGGCTTCTCGATCTCCGCCCGAAAGACCTACGGCAAGACGTCCCACGGCATGATCTGCTCCAGCGACGAGCTGGGCATGGGCGACGACGGCGCCCACGGCATCATCGTGCTGCCGCCGGAGACCGAGGTCGGCAAGGACGCCATCGAGCTGCTGCAGCTCGTGGACGAGGTCCTGGACATCGCCGTCACCGCCAACCGCGGCGACTGCCTGTCCATCCGCGGTGTCGCCCGCGAGACCGCCATCGCCTACGGTCTGCCGCTGCGCGACCCGGCGCTGATCGACGTGCCCGCCCCGAACGCGTTCGGCTACCCGGTCCAGGTGTCCGACCCGATCGGCTGCGACCGCTTCACCGCCCGCACGGTCACCGGCCTGAGCCCCGAGGCGCGCTCCCCGATCTGGCTGCAGCGCCGGCTGCAGAAGGTCGGCATGCGCCCGATCTCGCTCGCCGTCGACGTCACGAACTACGTGATGATGGAGCTGGGCCAGCCCCTGCACGCCTACGACCGACGGCTGCTCCAGGGCACCATCGGCGTGCGCCGGGCCGAGGAGGGCGAGAAGCTCGTCACCCTCGACGGCGTCGAGCGCAAGCTGCACGCCGAGGACCTCGTCATCACCGACGAGCGCGGCCCGATCGGCCTCGCCGGCGTCATGGGCGGCGCCAACACGGAGATCGCCGACCACGAGGCCGAGAACGGGGCGAGCGCAACCACCGAGGTGGTCATCGAGGCGGCCCACTTCGACGCCGTCTCCATCGCCCGCACGGCCCGCCGTCACAAGCTGCTGTCCGAGGCGTCCCGCCGCTTCGAGCGCGGGGTCGACCCGCAGGCCGCGGCTGCCGCCGCCCAGCGCACGGTGGACCTGCTGGTGCTGCTCGCGGGTGGCACGGCCGAGGCGGGCGTCACCGAGGTCCTCGCGCCGTCCGCGCCGCACACCATCACCCTCCCGGCCAACCACCCGGACAAGGTCGCGGGCGTCGACTACGGCCGCGAGACGGTGGTGCGCCGTCTCCAGGAGGTCGGCTGTGACGTCTACGGGCAGGACGAGCTGATCGTCACCGTCCCGTCCTGGCGGCCCGACCTCGCCGACCCGAACGACCTCGCCGAGGAGGTCATCCGGCTCGAGGGCTACGAGAACCTGCCCTCCACGCTGCCCAAGCTCCCCTCGGGCCGCGGCCTGACCCACCGCCAGCGGCTGCACCGCCGGGTCGGCCGCGCGCTGGCCGGCGCGGGCTACGTCGAGGCGCCGAACTACCCGTTCGTCGCCGAGCAGGTCTTCGACCAGCTCGCGCTGGACGCGGGCGACCCGGCCCGCCGCGTCGTCAAGCTGGTCAACCCGCTCAACGACGAGGAGCCGGCGCTCCGTACGACGCTTCTGCCGGGCCTGCTGGGTGCCCTGCGGCGCAATGACGGCCGGGGCTCGCACGATCTGGCCCTGTTCGAGACCGGCCTGGTCTTCCGGCCTCGCGAGGAGCAGCGCGCCGCCGTGCACCTGCCCGTCGACCGGCGTCCCACCGACGAGGAGATCGCCGAGCTGAACGCCGTGCTGCCCGAGCAGCCGCGGCTCGTGGCCGTCGTCCTCGCGGGCGCTCGCGAGCAGGCCGGCTGGTGGGGCAAGGGCCGCCCGGCCGACTGGGCCGACGCCGTGGAGGCGGCGCGCACCGTGGCCCGTGAGGCCGGGGCCGAGCTGATCGTCCGCAAGGGCCAGTACGGCCCGTGGCACCCCGGCCGCTGTGCCGAGCTCGCGGTCGCCGTGGACGGCGCGGAGCAGGTCGTGGGTCACGCGGGTGAGCTGCACCCGCGCGTCCTGAAGGCCCTCGGGCTGCCCGAGCGCACCTGTGCCATGGAGCTGGACCTGGACGCGCTGGAGGCGGTGGGCGACGGCGTTCCGCAGGCGCCGAGCATCTCCACGTTCCCGGTGGCCACGCAGGACGTCGCCCTCGTGGTCGACAAGCCGGTGCCGGCCGCGGAGGTCGAGACGGCGCTGCGTGAGGGTGCGGGTGAACTGCTCGAGTCCATCCGGCTGTTCGACGTGTACGAGAACGCTGCGCAGCTCGGCGAGGGGAAGAAGTCGCTGGCGTACGCGTTGCGGTTCCGTGCGCGGGATCGGACGCTGACCGTGGATGAGGCGTCCGCCGCTCGCGATGCGGCCGTCGCCCTGGCGGGCGAGCGGACGGGTGCCGTCCTGAGGGGCTGATCGCCGCAGGGTGTTCTGTTGTCGGCCGGCTGCGGGTCTTCCGCGGCCGGCCGCGCCCATGCGGCGCAGCCGCGCGGGAACACAGCTCGCCCCCGAGCCGACCCTGCCGTCCGCCGCATAAATGCAGGTTGACTTAGGTGAACCTCACTCATTCGGGTGGGAATCCGGGGCGATCTGGCCTTTCCGGGGCAGGCCGTCGACAGAATCGGACCGGCCTTTCGGGGCCGGTCCGTCTGCTCTGTCAGGGCCCACATGGGGGACCAGAGGCATGATCCGCATCAAGGCACGGGCACCCACCGCGCGGGGAGCCGTCCTGCCCACGGTCTGGGGGGCCGTGGCGGTCGGCTACAAGTTCGGCTGCCCACTCGCCCAGCAGAACGGGCTGGGCGCACGCATCGTCACCAGTGCCGTCTTCTTCGCGGTCGGCACTGGACTGATATTCCATGTCCGCCGCTCCCTGCTGCGCGAACTCCGGCAGGCCCGACGGGTGGCCGGTGCCGCGCAGAGCGTGCTGCTACGGCCTCCGCCGCCCCGCCTCGACGGGCTGAACGTGGCGGCCGCCCAGCTGTCCGCCGACCGTGGCGCGGCCATCGGCGGCGACCTCTACGAGGCCGTCGCCACCGAGCACGGCGTCCGCGTGGTCATGGGTGACGTACGCGGCCATGGACTCGCCGCGCTCGGCACCGCCGCCGCGCTTCTGGGCAGTTTCCGCGAGGCCGCCCACGACGAGACCGAACTCGCCCGTGTCCTGCGGCGATTGGAGCGGGCCCATGCCCGTCACCTGCGTGAGCGTTGCCGCGCCGACCACCCGGCGAGCGGGCAGGAGCCGGGCCCGCCGGTCGCCGAGGAGTTCGTCACCGTCCTGCTGCTGGAGATCGCCCGGGACGGAGAGGTACGGGCGCTCAACTGCGGGCACCCCTGGCCGTACCTGCTCAGCGGCGCCCGAGTGGAGCCCCTCAGCCGAGCCGACCCGCTCCCGCCCCTGGGTCCCTTCCCCCTGCCGGCGGAACTGGAGGCCCGCCCCTGCGGCCGCCTGCTGCCCGGCGAGTCCCTGGTCCTCTTCACGGACGGCGCGGAGGACGCGAGAGACGCCCGGGGCCGGTTCTTCTCCCTGCCGACGGTGCTGCGCGAGGTCGTGGGCACTCACCCGGTGACGCCGCAGACGGTCCTCCGGACGGTCTTCGCGGCCCTCCTGCACCACACCTCCGGCACACCCACGGACGACGTGGCGGTGCTGGTCCTGCGGAACGATCGAGGCAGGTCCAGACTCTCCTGCCTGGGGGCGCGGGACAGCGACACATGCGGCTCCGCCGCGCGGGCGGGACCGTCCTCCACGGATCCGCAGCCGACCACCCGTCCCTGACCGCGCACCGCAGGGCCGCTTCCGGCCAGGCCGCCGCTTTATGAGGGGGAGCCGGCGGCCTGGCCGGCCTCTTGCGAGGGACCTCAGTCAACCGGCGGAACACGCTCCGCGACAGCGCGCGCACCGTGCGGATGCGCGCACTCCGTTCACACCCCGTGTGAAGCCGAAACCACTACGCTGACGGCACCAGGCCACCCGGGGGTCAACCATGCAGCCCAACACACTGCTCGACGCGATCCTGGACGAGGCGGGGATCTCGCACGCAGGTCTCGCCGCCCACGTCAACCAGGCCGGCCGGAAACGGGGCCTCGCGCTCCGGTACGAACACACGGCCGTGGCACGGTGGTTGAAGGGCCAGCGGCCCCGCGGTCAGGTGCCCGACCTGATCTGCGAGGTGCTCGCGGGACGGCTGCACCGGCCGGTCACCCTGGACGACATCGGGCTCGGGGTTCCCGGGCAGCCGAGCACCCCGTCCACCGGCTCCCTCTCCGGCTTCGTCGAGCGCGCCACCGCGCTGTGGCGCTCCGACGAACAGCAGCGCCCGCATGTGCTCGGCGCACCGGCCGTCACGGGCACCCCCGCCGTGATGCCGGTGTGGGAGTGGGAGAACCCGCCCGAGGACGTGGACGTCTCACGGGGCGGCCGGCACCGGGTCACCCCGGCCGACCTCGAGATGCTGCGTGCCGCCCGCACTCACTACGAGCAGATGTACCGCAAGGCCGGTGGCATCGCGACCCGCACCCGGATCGTCGGCTTCCTGAACGCCGAGGCCGCTCCGCTGCTGCGTGGCAGCTACACCGACGCCACCGGCCGTCAACTGCACCGGGCCACCGGTGGATTGGTGGCGATCGCGGGCATCTGCGCGTACGACTCCGACGCGCACGGGCTCGCCCAGCGCTACTTCCACCAGGCGCTCAGGCTGGCAAAGGCCAGCGGGGACCGGGGACTCGGCGCCTATGTGATCGCGCTGCTGGTCAACCAGTCGCTGTTCATGAGGGAGTACCGGCAGGCCGTCGCCTTCGCCGAGGCGGCCCTGCGCGCCGCCGGCAAGCACATCACCCCGGCGCTGGCCTCCGACCTGTACGCGATGCAGGCCAAGGCGTACGCCCACCTCGGCGACGGCGGCAGTGCCCTGTCCTGCATCCGTCGCGCCGAGACGGCCGCCGACCGCATCCGGCGCGGGTACGAGCCCGACGAGACCGGCTACGTCCAGCCCGGTCTGGTCAACGTCCAGGTGGCCGAGGCGCTGCTGAGCCTCGGCGAACTGGCCGCCGCCCGGGAGCACGCGGCCGCGGCGGTGGACAACCCGGCCCACGACCGGGGCCGGGTGCACCGGCTCGCCATGCTCAGCACGATCGAACTGCGCCGGGGCAACGCCGACAAGGCGGTGGCCACCGCCGTGCAGATGGCCGAGCAGGCCCGCGGGATGGAGTCCCAGCGGCTGCGCGACAGACTGCGTGCGGTACGCGAACACCTGGTGCGCTGCGGCTCGGCCGGAACCGCGGAAGCCGCCGAACTCATCGACGGTGCGCTGCGCGTACCGCTGTAGGCGCCCTGTAGGTACACAGTCCCTGCTGCGATATTGCCACTTACTCGTCGGAAGGTGGCAGAACCGTGCAGTGGACGAAACAGAACGAACAAACTGTGTATGAAAACCGCTGGTTCAGCGTCAACCTCGCAGATGTCGAGCTGCCGGACGGCCGGCACCTCGACCACTTCCTGATCCGGCTGAGGCCGGTCGCCGTCGCCACGGTGGTCAACGAGGCCAACGAAGTCCTGCTCCTGTGGCGCCACCGGTTCATCACCGACAGCTGGGGCTGGGAACTGGCCGCCGGCGTGGTGGAGGACGGCGAGGACATCGCGCGCGCGGCCGCCCGGGAACTGGAGGAGGAGACCGGCTGGCGGCCGGGACCCCTGCACCACCTGATGAGCGTCGAGCCGTCCAACGGCCTCACCGACGCCCGGCACCACATCTACTGGGCCGACCGGGGCGAGTACGTCGGACATCCCGTGGACGACTTCGAGTCGGACCGCCGGGAATGGGTCCCCCTCAAAGTCGTCCCCGACCTGATCGCCCGGGGGGAGGTCCCGGCCGCCAACATGGCGGCCGCGTTACTCCTGCTGCACCACCTCAGGCTCGCCGAGGCTTAGAGCCCGCAACAGGCCCTGGAGCAACAGGCGCTAATGGGCCAGTACCTGCCAGACCGTCACCAGCAGCGCTCCCAGCGCCGTGAGCGCGGCGAGAGATGGCAGCGGCCAGCGTGCGTGCTCCAGCGAGACCATGCGCGAGTGCAGCTCGTCCACTTCCTTGGCGGTCTCCTCGGTGCGGTGACTGAGCAGGGCGAGCCCTCCCTCGACGCGGGCGTACGCCACGTCGATGCGGCGCCGTAACTCTGCGAGTTCTCCATGGACCACGGGATGCTCCGGATCGGCGGTCACGGGTCCACTCCTTTCCGTAGTCGAACGTGGTGGTTCCGCATCCCTTGCATGCGCATGAAGAGTCAACTCGCCTGGTGGGCGCGTGGGGAGCGTGTGCGAAGGGCATATGCGTGCCCGGCACGCACACGGTGTGTGAAACAGATGGGCCCGGCACCTGGTTCGGTGCCGGGCCCACTGGGCATCGCTCTTCGTAATCAGGCGTAGGTGTAGAAGCCCGACCCCGCCTTACGGCCGAGCCGGCCCGCCTCCACCATGCGCTGCAGCAGCGGGGGAGCGGCGTACAGCGGCTCCTTGTACTCGGCGTACATCGAGTTGGCGATGGAGACGATGGTGTCCAGGCCGATCAGGTCGGACAGCTTCAGCGGGCCCATCGGGTGGGCGCAGCCCATCTCCATGCCGTTGTCGATGTCCTCGCGGCTCGCGATGCCCGACTCGAACATGCGGATCGCGGACAGCAGGTACGGCACCAGCAGCGCGTTCACCACGAACCCGGAGCGGTCCTGGGCACGGATGGCGTGCTTGCCGAGCACCTTCTCCGCGAAGACCTGCGCGCGACTGAGGGTGCCCTCGGAGGTGGTGAGCGCCGGAATCAGCTCGACGAGCTGCTGCACCGGAGCCGGGTTGAAGAAGTGGATGCCGACCACGTGGTCGGGGCGGGAGGTGGCGACCGCCAGCTTCACCAGCGGGATCGAGGAGGTGTTGGAGGCCAGGATCGCGTCCGCGCGGGTCACCACCTGGTCGAGCACCTGGAAGATCTCCGTCTTCACCTGCTCGTTCTCCACGACGGCCTCGATCACCAGATCGCGGTCGGCGAACTCGCCGAGGTCGGTGGTGAAGCCCAGCCGCGCCTGCGTGGCGTCCCGCTCCTCCTCCGTGATCTTGCCGCGCTCGGCGGCCTTCGCCAGGGAATTGAACAGCCGGGTACGGCCGATCTCCAGGGCCTCGCCGGTGGTCTCGGCGACCTTCACGTCCAGTCCGGCGCGGGCGCACACCTCGGCGATGCCCGCGCCCATCTGGCCGCAGCCCACGACTCCGACGCGCGCAATGTCTCCCGTTGCGATGCCCGTCACATCGACCCCTTCGCTGGTTCTCGCGCTCGTGCAGGACCTCCGGGTCCGGCGCCTGCTCCGATCGTGCACGTTACCGCCAAGTATCGATGATCGATCGCCCGGGTGGGGGGCATCCTGGGGCGCGGAACGATCCGTGATGGCGCGGATCCGGAGCGTATGGGGGTGTACGGATGGTGGGAATGTCACGGCGCGCGTTCGCGATGGCCGCGCTGTCGACGCCGGCCATGGCCCAGGGCGCGGCGGCGGCGCCGGGCCGGCGGGGCCCGGACCGCCGGTGGCCGCGTGCGGCCGCCGAGATGCGGGGCGTGTGGCTGGCGACGGTTTCCAACCGCGACTGGCCCTCGCGCACCGGCCTCACGGCGGACGAGCAGCGCGGGGAGCTGATCGCCCACCTCGACAGAGCGGTCCGCGACCGGCTCAACACGGTTGTCCTCCAGGTGCGGCCCACGGCGGACGCCCTGTGGCCCTCGCCGTACGAGCCCTGGTCCCAGTACCTCACCGGCACCCAGGGCCGGAACCCGGGCTGGGACCCGCTCGGCACCGCCGTGAAGGAGGCGCACGCCCGCGGCCTGGAACTGCACGCCTGGTTCAACCCGTACCGCATCGCCAACCACACCGACCCGACCCGCCTGGCCGCCTCGCACCCGGCGCGCAAGCACCCGCACTGGGCGGTTCCGTACGGCGGGAAGCTCTACTACAACCCGGGCCTGCCCGAGGTGCGCGCCTTCGTGCAGCGGGCCATGCTCGACGCGGTCGCCAAGTACCCGGTCGACGCCGTGCACTTCGACGACTACTTCTACCCGTATCCGGTGGCCGGGCAGACCTTCGACGACGACGCCGCGTACGACCGGTACGGCGGCGACTTCTCCAGCCGTGCCACCTGGCGCCGCGACAACATCGACCGCCTGGTGAAGGAGATGGCGGCGGGCGTCAAACGGGTCCGGCCCGGCACCCGGTTCGGGATCAGTCCCTTCGGGGTGTGGCGCAACGCCGCCACCGACTCCCGCGGCTCGGACACCCGGGCGGGCGTGCAGACCTACGACGATCTGTGCGCGGACACCCGCAAGTGGGTGCGCCACCACTGGATCGACTACATCGTCCCGCAGCTCTACTGGCACATCGGCTTCGCCGCCGCCGACTACGCGACCCTGGTCGCATGGTGGGCGGACGTGGCCAAGGGCACCGGGACACGCCTCTACATCGGTGAGGCGCTCTACAAGGCCGGAGCCGCGGGGCAGCCGTCGGCGTGGCAGGACCCGGTCGAGCTGTCCCGCCATCTCACGCTCGCCGCGGGGCATCCGCAGGTGCGCGGGCACGTGTTCTTCGCCGCCAAGGACGTGGCGGCCGATCCGATCGGGGCGATGGCGCGGGTGGTCGCCGACCACTACCGCGAGCCGGCGAGGCCACCGCGCTGATCTACCGTTGTTCCTTGCCCCTGTGCTTGACCTGGCAGTCGGGGCCGGGGGACATCACGGCCTCGTGCCCGTCCGGGAACCGGACGCGGTAGGGCGGGTTGCCCTCCGTGCCCATCACTTCGACGACTACCGAGATCTGGTCGTGTTGACCGACCACCCTGCCGTGCTGGACTAGCTGGTCGCCCACGGTTGCGCGCATCGGGCCCTCCTCACGGTCACGACCGTTGGGTGACGGCGATGCAGACGAGCACGGCCACAGCGGTCGCAGGAGCGGCCGCAGTGAGGCGCTCGCCCAGCAGCAGCGCCGACCACACCAGTGTGAGCAGCGGTTGGGCCAACTGCAACTGGCTGGCCCTGGGGATCCCGATGGCCGCCATGCCGCGGTACCAGACGACCAGGCCGAGGAACTGCGAGCCCAGCGCCACCCACAACAGCCCCGCCACCCCGTGCGCGGTGAGATGCACCGGCTCCTGCGACAGCGCCAGCGCGGCGGCCGGCAGGCTCAGCGGCAGGCACAGCACCAGCGCCCAGCCGATGACCTGCCAGCCCGGCATGATCCGGGCCAGCCTGCCGCCCTCGGTGTACCCGGCCGCGCACACCAGCAGTGCGGCGAAGAGGTAGCCGTCGGCAGCGGTGAGCGCGCCGCCGCTCTGGGCGATCGTGAAGGCGAGCACGGCCGTCGCGCCCGCCAGCGCCGCCAGCCAGAACCTCCGCGAGGGCCGGTTGCCCATGCGCAGGGCCGAGCAGATGGCGGTGGTCAGCGGCAGCAGCCCCACCACGACGGCGGCGTGCGACGTGGTCGAGGTCTGCAGGGCGAGCGTGGTCAGCATCGGGAAGCCGAGCACCACACCGGCGGCGACGACGGCCAGGCCCGGCAGATGCCTGCGGTCGGGCAACGGCACCCGCAGGAGAAGCAGACACCCGCCCGCCACGAGCGCGGCGAGGACGCTGCGCACCGCCACCAGGGACCAGGGGCCGAAGCTCTCGAGGCCCCAGGCGGTGGACGGGAAGGTGAGGGAGAAGGCGATCACGCCGAGGGCGGCCTGCCCGGCGCCGAAGGACCGGCGCTCGCGGGGGGCGGGGACCGCTATCGCTGTCGCGGCAGTAGCGCTACTCTGTGCTCTCATGTATGAGCGTAGCAGTGTCGGAGAGCTGGCAGAACAGCTGAGGCAAGAACTTAACCGCTACTCTCTTGGTGGAAAGCTGCCGTCGAGCAGGGCCCTGGTCGAGCGGTTCCGGGTGAGCCCGGTGACGGTGTCCCGGGCCCTCGCCCAGCTGGCCGCCGAGGGACTGGTGGTCACCCGGCCCGGCGCCGGTGCCTTCCGCGCACGGCCGCACGCGCCCGCCGAGCCCGCCGGCGACACCTCCTGGCAGGAGGTCGCCCTGAGCGCCGACGGCACCACCGACCTCGTACCGCGCACGGTGGACGCCTCCGGGGTCACGGTCTCGCTCGCCGCCCCGCCACCGGGCGTGCTGGAGTTCAGCGGCGGCTATCCGCACCCCTCCCTGCAGCCCGAGCGCGCGATGGCCGCGGCCCTGGCCCGGGCCGGGCGGCGCCCCGGAGCCTGGGGGAGGCCGCCGCTGGAGGGACTGCCGGAGCTGCGGGAGTGGTTCGCGCGCGGCATCGGCGGGGCCGTCACCGCGGCCGAGGTGCTGATCGCCGCCGGCGGCCAGTCCGCCCTCGCCACGGCCTTGCGCGCCCTGGCCCCGCCAGCGGCGCCGGTACTGGTCGAGTCGCCCACCTACCCGGGCATGCTGGCCCTGGCCCGTGCGGCGGGCCTGCGTCCGGTCCCGGTCCCCGTGGACCCGGACGGCGTGCGCCCTGATCTGCTCGCCGACGCCTTCCGGGCCACCGGCGCCCGGGTGTTCGTCTGTCAGCCCCTCTTCCAGAACCCGACCGGCGCGGTCCTGGCGCCCGACCGGCGCGCCGAGGTGCTGCGCATCGCCCGCGCCGCGGGCGCGTTCATCGTCGAGGACGACTTCGTGCGACGCCTCGTGCACGCGGACTCGGGCCCGCTGCCCCGCCCGCTGGCCGCGGACGACCCCGACGGCGTCGTCGTGCACGTGGGCTCCCTGACCAAGGCGACCTCGCCCAGCTTCCGGGTGAGCGCGCTGGCCGCCCGCGGGCCGGTGCTGGAGCGGCTGCGCGCCATCCAGGTCGTCGACAGCTTCTTCGTCCCCCGGCCCCTCCAGGAGGCCGCCCTGGAACTGGTCGGCTCCCCGGCCTGGCCCCGCCATCTGCGGTCGCTGTCGGCCGAGCTGAAGACCCGCCGCGACGCCATGACGACCGCGCTCGCCCTGCACCTCCCCGAACTCGCCCTGCCGCACATCCCGTCCGGCGGCTACCACCTCTGGCTCCGCCTCCCGGACGGTGAGGGGGGCACCTCCCAGGCTTTCGGCGCCGGGGGAGAGCCGTCCCTGACCGCGGCGGCCCTGCGCGCGGGCGTCGCCCTCACTCCCGGCCGCCCCTACTTCAGCGCCGAACCCCCCGCCGGCCACCTCCGGCTGAGCTTCGCGGCCGTGGCGGGGACGGGGGAGATCGCGGAGGGAGTTCGGCGGCTGCGGGCGGCCTGTGACGAGGTGTGGCAGGGGGTGTCTTCTCGATCAGCTCGGCGGACAGCAACGGTGCCCGGTCCCGCGTCGCCTTCATGATCCGGAAGCCCTCGGGCCCGGGAAATGGGTCGACTCCGGCTCGCCGCGCCTGTGAGGATCCCCGCATGAGCGACGTACCCGGCCGCAGCGACGTACCCGGCCTCCCCGAAGGCTATGAGTTCTCCGCCGACACCGCCCGAGTGGACGTCGACCGCGTCCACCGCTGGCTGTCCACCGACGCCTACTGGGCCATCGACCGCCCACGGGAGCTGCACGAGCGCGCGATGGCGTCCTCGATCAACTTCGGGGTCTACGACACAGCCTCCGGCGAACAGGTGGCGTTCGCGCGCGTCGTGACCGACCGGGCGGTGTTCGCCTGGCTCGCCGATGTGTACGTGGACCCCTCGGTGCGCGGCAAGGGTGTCGGCACCGCGTTCGTCGGCCGGATCCGGGAGCACCTGCGGCCCTTCGGGCTGCGCCGCATCCTGCTCGCCACGCAGGACGCGCAGGGGGTCTACGAGAAGCTGGGCTTCCGGCCGCTGGACCGCCCCGGCCAATGGATGGTGCATCCATTCGAGTAACCGTCCGCATACCCTTGGTAACTCACAGGCAACGGCCCTTGACCTGCGCACATCCGAGGCTCACCATCACCGCATGCCACTTCGGGTGACGTTCGTCGCCGCCGCGCGCAGTTCCCCGCTGCTCGCGGAGCGCTTCGAGGACGATCGGCCGCTGGACCAGGCCGGCTGGGACGAGGCGCAGCGCGTCGCCGGGGACCTGCTGCCGCTGGCGGCAGCCGAGCTGCGCTACTGTTCGCCGACCCCGCGCAGCCGTGCGACCGGCGACGCCCTGGGGTACGCGCCGCTGGTGCAGCTCGCCCTGCGCGACTGCGACATGGGCCGCTGGCGCGGGCTGACGCTGGGCGAGGCCATGGCCCGCGAGCCGGAGGCGGTGGACGCCTGGCTCGGCGACCCGCGCTCCACCCCCCACGGCGGCGAGTCGCTGCTGGCCTTCATCTCCAGGGTGGGCGGCTGGCTGGACACCCGCCCGGTGGAGGACGGCGGCCGGATCGTCGCCGTCGCCGAGCCCTCCGTGATCCGCGCGGCCCTGGTGTACGCCCTGAAGGCGCCACCCTCGACCTACTGGAACATCGACGTCCGCCCGCTGTCGACGACCACGGTGACGGGCTGCTCGGGCCGCTGGAACCTCCGGCTCGACGGCGCGTCCGCTCAGCCCTCGCGCACGTAGTCGGTGGTGAGGACCAGGTCCTTCGCCGGCCCGGCGACCCGCCACACCGTTCGCCAGTGGTCGGCGTCCGTGACCGTGAACTCGCCGCGGTAGAGGTCGGCCGCGCAGGGATGGTCGGTGACGTACCGTCCCGAGGTCAGGTCCAGGTCGTGGAAGGGCCGGCCGTCCGCGAACCGTACGTCCGCCGTGCCGGGTGAGGCCCCGGGCAGGAAGCGCAGGGTGCGGGTGGCGGGACGCGCCACGCCCTGCCAGGTGAAAGTCCCGGACTCCTCGTGCAGCAGTCCGCCGCCGTCGTGCGGGGCGAAGGCGGTGGTTCCCTCGAAACGGCCCTCTTCGCCGCTCACCAGGTCCCGCACGCTCCGCTCCACCCGCCAGCGTCCGGCCAGGTGGGCCAGAACGTCGGCCACGGGCCAGAACTCGGCCATCGTCACCACCCGTCCGTCCGTCCCATCGACGCGCTCATACCCCTTCCCCATCTTGCCGTTCGAAGTGCTGACCACTGTTGACTTCGCACGAATCAACCTCGGTCGAGACGGGCCGGCCCTACGACATCGACATCGAGGTGCGCGGCCGCAGGTCACCCTCTGCCCGGACGGGCAGCAGTGGGGCAGCTCCACCGACGACAAGCCGGCCGAGCCGTTCCGCCAGGCCGTCACCCGGGACGCGAGGACCGGTGAGCTGATCGTCGAGGTCGTCGACGAACCAGGCCTCCGCGGCCCGTACGGCCATCGACCTGGCCGGCGCGGAGGTCGCCTCCGGGGCCAGGGTGACCACGCCGGCCGCCGCGCCCGGCGCGGTGAACACCGGGACCTCGAGGGCGGCCGCCCCGGAGACGTCCACCTTCACCGGCGTCGCGGGGAAGTTCGCCCTTCCCGGCGAACTCCGTCACCTTCCTGCGGATCAAGCAGAAGTAGCCCCCGGGGCCTGCCGGGCGGGCTGCTGTCCGAGGGGCAGCAGCCCGCGCTCGGCGAACACCTTCTTCGCGGCGAAGGTGGCGTTGAGCGCCTTCGGTATGCCGCAGTAGACGGCGGAGTGCAGCAGCGCCTCCGTGATCTGCTCGGGGGTGAGCCCCACGTTGAGGGCCGCGTTCACATGCACATCCAGCTGGGCCTCGCAGCCGCCGAGCGCGGTGAGCATGCCCAGGGTGACCAGCTGGCGGTCGCGCGGGGCGAGTCCGGGCCGGTCGTAGATCTCTCCGAAGGCCCAGGCGACGATCTGGTGCCCCAGCTCCGGGTTGACGTCGGCGAGCGCGTCGACGACCCGCTGCCCGGCCTCGCCGTCGACGTTCCTCAGGACCTCCAGGCCGTGGGTGAAGCGCTCGTCACGGGTGGTGCTCTCGCTCATGTCTGCTCGTCCGTTCCCGGCCGCCGCTCGTCCAGCAGCCCTTCGTAGTGGTCGATCTTGTCGTCCAGTGCGGCCGCGTTGCGCCTGAGCGCTCGGATGCGGCCGGCCACCTCGGCCCGGTGCGCGCGGAGCATCGCCAGCCGGCCGGCGACCGTCGCGTCCCCCTGCGCCCGCAGCCGTGCGAAGCGCTGCATGTCGGCGATGGACATGCCGGTCTCGCGCAGCCGCAGCAGAAACTCCAGCCAGGCCAGGTCCGCCGCCTGATAGCGCCGCTGGTTGCCGGTGGTCCGGCCGACCCGCTCGATCAGGCCGGCCTTCTCGTAGTAGCGCAGCGTGTCGTGGGAGAGGCCGGTGCGCTCGGCCACCTGGGCGATCGTCAAAGACGGCTCCCGGTCCTGCGGGAGGGGCTGTCCGCTGGTCATGACCAGAACGGTAGAACCTGGAGCGCGCTCCAGGTCAAGCCCTCCCCGCGACCGCCTGACCAGAGCTCAATCCTCCTTGAAGGCACCTTCCGAAAAACTGGACTTTCCCCCGCCGGTCACGAAATCCATGATTCGTCGACGGGATTCGGAATTTTGGGCCTCATTTTCAGGTGAGGTCACAATCATTCGGAAACCTCCCCCGTCCAAGTCGGCGAAACCAGCGAGGTGAATTCGCTGGGGGCCTGCCGGCGAATGGGCCGCTCGAGTCGGCCGGTGGGCTCCGCGCGCCCGGGCCGGCCGCGGCCCTGCTCGCCGCTGCCGTCGCGACCGCGGCGTTCCGTGCCGCCGACGCCCTCGCCCGCGGCTGTCCCTTCGGCCACCGCATGGCGCCCGATGCTGTGCGCGGGGCCGTACACCGCTCGGATCGCGGGCGCCGCACTCGTCAACAGAGTCCGGACACGCCCGGGTATGTGACCATCATCACCGCCGTCACCGCCCTCGCGGGCGTCCGGATGGTCATGCTGGGAGTCATCGGGGAGTACACCGGCCGCATCTACTACGAGGTGAAGGGGCGCCCGCACTTCCTGGTGAAGGCGACCACCGTGGAACGGACGAAAGATCTCATCCCCTGATGTCGAGGCAGATGCTCACCTTCGCTGTGGTCGGTGTCGTGAATACGGCCACCTACTACTGCCTTTATCTGTTGTTTCTGACCGGCCTTCCCTACCTCGCGGCGCACGTTCTTGCATTTCTGATCAGCATGACCGGATCCTTCTTCCTGAACGCGCGCTTCACCTACCGGACGCGGCCCACCTTGCGGAAATTCCTGCTGTTCCCGCTGACGAACGTCACCAATTTCCTGATCACCACGGCCGGGGTGTACGTGATCGTCGACGTCCTGCACGCCGGGAGCCGCTTCGCCCCGCTGCTCGCCTCGGCGGCGGCGGTCCCGGTCACCTTCGTCGTGTCCCGCCGGGTGATGCTCCCGAAGTCGATTGCATAAAAGTGCAGCGATACGTATAGTCATGCCATCCAGAGGAGGGTGGACATGGCGGTACGTGCGGCGGTGGCCGGAGCGAGCGGATACGCGGGCGGAGAGGTCCTGCGCCTGCTCCTCGCGCACCCGGAGGTCGAGATCGGTGCCCTGACCGGCAACTCCAACGCCGGGCAGCGGCTCGGCGCGCTCCAGCCGCATCTGCTGCCGCTGGCCGACCGCGTGCTCGCCGAGACCACGCCCGACGCCCTCGCCGGGCACGACGTCGTCTTCCTGGCGCTGCCGCACGGACAGTCCGCAGCCGTCGCCGAACAGCTCGGCCCGGATGTGCTCGTGGTCGACATGGGCGCCGACTTCCGGCTGAAGGACCCGGCCGACTGGGAGCGGTTCTACGGCTCCCCGCACGCCGGCACCTGGCCCTACGGCCTCCCCGAACTTCCGGGCGCCCGTGCCGCGCTGGAGGGGTCCAAGCGCATCGCGGTGCCCGGTTGCTACCCGACCGCCGTCTCCCTCGCCCTGTTCCCGGCCTACGCGGCCCATCTCGCCGAGCCGGAGGCGGTGATCGTCGCCGCCTCCGGCACCTCCGGCGCGGGCAAGGCGCCCAAGCCGCACCTGCTCGGCAGCGAGGTCATGGGCTCCATGTCGCCGTACGGCGTCGGCGGCGGCCACCGGCACACCCCCGAGATGATCCAGAACCTCAGCGCGGTGGCCGGGGAGCGGATCTCCGTCTCCTTCACGCCGACCCTGGCGCCGATGCCCCGCGGGATCCTGGCCACGTGCAGCGCGTCCGCTGTCGCGGGGGTGACGGCGGACTCCGTCCGCGCCGCCTACGACAAGGCGTACGCCGACGAGCCGTTCGTCCACCTGCTCCCCGAGGGCCAGTGGCCCACGACGGCGTCCGTCCACGGTTCCAACGCCGTTCAGGTGCAGGTCGCCCACGACGAGTCCGTGGGCCGCATCATCGCGATCAGCGCCATCGACAACCTGACCAAGGGCACCGCGGGCGGTGCCGTCCAGAGCATGAACCTCGCCCTCGGACTCGACGAGACGACCGGGCTTTCCACGATCGGAGTCGCTCCGTGAGCCGGGGGTACCGCCCAGCGGTAGCCGGGGGAGCAGGCGCAGCCGCCGGGCCGCAGACAACGACGAGAGCCGCACCGCTGCGCTGCACGGGCGGCAGTGACGTCAGCCTCCCCCACTCTCGGCTTCGCTCGAGCGGGGGGACCCCCATCCGCGGCGGAGCGAACGAGGAGATGCAGTGAGCGTCACGGCAGCCAAGGGATTCACAGCGGCGGGCATCGCCGCCGGGATCAAGGAGAACGGCAACCCCGACCTGGCCCTCGTGGTCAACAACGGGCCGCGCCGTGCCGCCGCGGGCGTCTTCACCTCCAACCGTGTGAAGGCCGCGCCCGTGCTCTGGTCGGAGCAGGTCCTCAACAGCGGCCAGGTGTCGGCCGTGGTGCTCAACTCCGGTGGTGCCAACGCCTGTACGGGCCCCAAGGGCTTCCAGGACACGCACGCGACCGCCGAGAAGGTGGCCGAGGTGCTCGGCCGGGGCGCCATCGAGGTCGCCGTCTGCTCCACCGGCCTCATCGGCGTGCTGCTGCCCATGGACAAGGTCCTCGCGGGAGTGGAGTCGGCGGCCGGCTCCTTGAGCGAGCACGGCGGCGAGAAGGCCGCCATCGCCATCAAGACCACCGACACCGTCCACAAGACGTCCGTGGTGACCGGGGACGGCTGGACCGTCGGCGGCATGGCCAAGGGAGCGGGCATGCTCGCGCCGGGTCTGGCCACCATGCTGGTCGTCCTCACCACGGACGCCGAACTGGAGAGCGACGCACTGGACAAGGCGCTGCGCGCGGCGACGCGGACCACCTTCGACCGGGTCGACTCCGACGGCTGCATGTCCACCAACGACACCGTGCTCCTGCTCGCCTCCGGCTCCTCCGGCATCACGCCCGCGTACGAGGAGTTCGCCGAGGCCGTGCGGAAGGTCTGCGACGACCTCGGCCGGCAGCTCATCGGCGACGCCGAGGGCGCCAGCAAGGACATCAAGGTCGAGGTGATCAACGCCGCGACCGAGGACGACGCCGTCGAGGTGGGCCGCTCCATCGCGCGCAACAACCTCCTCAAGTGCGCGATCCACGGCGAGGACCCGAACTGGGGCCGCGTCCTGTCCGCGATCGGCACCACCGGGGCCGCCTTCGAACCGGACGAGCTCAACGTCGCCATCAACGGCGTCTGGGTGTGCAAGAACGGTTCGGTCGGCGAGGACCGGGAGCTGGTCGACATGCGCTACCGCGAGGTGCACATCGTCGCCGACCTCGCGGCGGGCTCCGCGACCGCCACCATCTGGACCAACGACCTCACCGCCGACTACGTCCACGAGAACAGCGCCTACTCCTCATGAGCACTGGAACGACGCGTAAGCACACGGCCCTGCCCAAGGCCCAGATCCTCATCGAGGCGCTGCCCTGGCTGACCCGGCACCACGGCAAGGTCGTCGTCATCAAGTTCGGCGGAAACGCCATGGTGAACGAGGACCTGAAGGCCGCCTTCGCCCAGGACGTGGTCTTCCTGCGGCACGCCGGCCTCAAGCCGGTCGTGGTGCACGGCGGCGGCCCCCAGATCAGTGCCGCCCTCGACCGGCACGGCATCGTCAGCGAGTTCAAGGCGGGCCTGAGGGTCACCACCGAGGACGCCATGGACGTCGTACGAATGGTGCTGGCCGGCCAGGTCCAGCGCGAGCTGGTCGGGCTGCTCAACCAGCACGGCCCGCTCGCCGTGGGCCTGACGGGCGAGGACGCTGACACCATCACCGCCGTCAAGCACCAGCCGCGGATCGACGGCGAGCTGGTCGACATCGGGCGGGTCGGCGAGATCACCGCGATCGACACCGGCGCGATCGAGGCCCTGCTGGCCGACGGCCGCATCCCGGTCGTGTCCTCGATCGCCCGCAGTCAGGACGACGGACATGTCTACAACGTCAATGCTGATACGGCTGCTGCGGCACTCGCTGCGGCACTGGGGGCCGAAACCCTCATGGTCCTCACGGACGTCGAGGGCCTCTACGAGGACTGGCCCCGCTCCGACGAGGTGATCAGCCGCCTCACCGCGTCCCAGCTGGAGAAGCTGCTGCCGGAGTTGAGCTCCGGCATGGTGCCGAAGATGGAGGGCTGCCTGCACGCCGTGCGGGGTGGCGTGCACACCGCCCGCGTCATCGACGGCCGGGTCCAGCACTCGATCCTGCTGGAGATCTTCACCGACGAGGGCATCGGCACCATGGTCGTGCCCGACGAAGCCGAGGGGGAGCAGTCATGACGGGCAACCAGGAGCTCACCGCGCGGTGGCAGGGCGCGCTCATGAACAACTACGGCACCCCGCGACTGCCCCTGGTCCGCGGTGAGGGCGCCAAGCTGTGGGACGCCGACGGCAACGCGTACCTGGACTTCGTCGGCGGTATCGCGGTCAACGCGCTCGGCCACGCCCACCCGGCCGTCGTGGAGGCGGTGAGCAAGCAGATCGCCTCGCTCGGCCATGTCTCCAACCTGTTCGTCGCCGAGCCGCCCGTCGCCCTCGCCGAACGGCTCCTCCAGCTCTTCGGGCGGGACGGCAGGGTCTTCTTCTGCAACTCCGGCGCCGAGGCCAACGAGGGCGCCTTCAAGATCGGCCGGCTGACCGGGCGCACCCACATGGTCGCCACCCAGGGTGGCTTCCACGGCCGGACCATGGGCGCCCTCGCGCTCACCGGCCAGCCCGGCAAGCAGGAGCCCTTCCTGCCCCTGCCCGGCGACGTCACCCACGTCCCGTACGGCGACGCCCAGGCCCTGGCCGCGGCGGTGACGGAGGAGACGGCTCTCGTCGTCATCGAGCCGATCCAGGGCGAGAACGGGGTCGTGGTGCCCCCGGCCGGGTATCTGAAGGCGGCCCGCGCGATCACCGCCGCCACCGGGGCACTGCTCGTCCTCGACGAGGTGCAGACCGGTATCGGCCGCACCGGTGACTGGTTCGAGTACCAGGCCCACGAGGGCGTCCTGCCCGATGTCGTCACGCTCGCCAAGGGGCTCGGCGGCGGCCTGCCGCTCGGCGCCACCGTGGCCTTCGGGCGGGCCGCCGAACTGCTCCGGCCCGGTCAGCACGGTACGACCTTCGGCGGCAACCCGGTGGCCTGCGCCGCGGGGCTCGCCGTCCTCGACACCATCGCGGACGAGGGCCTGCTGGACAACGTGAAGCGGCAGAGCGGGGCACTGCGCGACGGAATCGAGGCTCTGGGGCACCCGTTGATCGATTATGTCCGGGGCGCGGGTCTCCTGCTGGGTATCGTGCTCACCGGGCCGCTCGCAGCGCAGGTGCAGCAGGCGGCCCAGGAGGCCGGGTTCCTGGTGAACGCGCCCGCTCCCGACGTCGTGCGGCTCATGCCGCCGCTGAACCTCCACGACGACGAGACGGGTGCCTTCCTCCGGGCACTGCCCGGCATCCTCGACGCGGCGGAACCAGTGAACACCCAGTGAAACCCAGTGACACCCAGTGAACGGGGACGGGCGATCCGGAGAATGAGGCGACGATGAGCCAGGCGCAGGACCACGAGCAGGCGGCGGGCGCCGGGCCGGCCGTGCCGCAGACCCGCACCGCGCGCCACCGCCGGATCGTGGACATCCTCAACCGGCAGCCGGTGCGCTCGCAGAGCCAGCTGGCGAAGCTGCTCGCCGATGACGGGCTGAGCGTCACCCAGGCGACGCTGTCGCGGGACCTCGACGAGCTGAACGCGGTCAAGATCCGCAACACCGACGGTGACCTGATCTACGCGGTACCGAGCGAGGGAGGCTTCCGCACGCCGCGCGCTCCGCTGGGGGAGTCGGCGAAGGAGGAGCGGATGCGGCGCCTGTCCCAGGAGCTGCTGATCTCCGCGGAGGCCTCCGCCAACCTCGTGGTCCTGCGCACCCCGCCGGGGGCCGCGCAGTTCCTCGCCTCGGCCATCGACCAGGCGGAACTGCACGACATCCTGGGCACGATCGCGGGTGACGACACGTTGCTGCTGATCAGCCGTGATCCCACCGGGGGGCAGGCACTGGCGGACCACCTGCTGCGGCTCGCGCAGAACGGGCACTGACCGGCGTGCGGGGCCCGGCCCGTCGGCGGAGAATAGGAATGTGATCTTCCACGGCGGCCGGGCAATCTCCTGGCGGCGGTCGGCCGTATACAGAGGTGTGTCGGGTTTCCGGTTCCCCGTGGGCCGCCTCCCGGACGAGGCACTCCTGTCCGGGTTGGCCACCGGTGACCCGGAACTTGCCGTCACTTTCGTACGGAGGTTCCAGCACAGGGTCTTCGGCGTCGCCATGGCGGTCACCGGGGACCCACAGATCGCCGAGGACGTTGCCCAGCAGACGTTCGAGCGTGCGTGGCGTCATGCGCAGATCTACGACTCGCGGCGCGGGTCGGTCACCACCTGGCTGACGACCATCGCGCACAACCTCGCCATCGACGCCGTCCGTGCGCGTCGGACGGAGCCGGTGGCGCCCGAGGACCTGGATGCGCTTCTGGGCGTCGTCACCGAGACCCCCGAGCGGTGGGCGCTGGCCGACGAGGCCTCGTCCCAGCTCCGGGCCGCGGTGGCGCGGCTGCCGCGGGAACAGGCCCGTGCCCTGGTGATGGCTGGGATCTACGGAATGACGGCCCAGCAGGTCGCCGACGCGGAGGAGATCCCGCTGGGCACCGCCAAGACGCGGATCAGGGCAGCGATGGGAAAACTGCGGATCACACTCGCGTCTCCGAAGCGAGGCGACCATGTCCAGTGACGAGACCTGCGAGAATCTGCGGGAGATCGGGGCCGAGCTGGCGCTCGGCGTGCTGCCGGGCCGTGAGCGGGCGGCCGCGATCGCCCATCTGGACCGGTGCGCGGACTGCCGGGAGTACGTCGGGCACCTGTGTCTCGTCGGTGACAAGCTGGTCGGCCTGCTGCCGGACCGCGAGCCTCCACTCGGGTTCGAGACGCGGGTGTCGCGCAGGCTCGCCCACGACGCGGCGGCGCACGAGGTGCGCGCGCACGCGCGCAAGTCCGGCCGCCCGCAGCAGGGCCTGCGCGGCCGCGCCCGCCGGACCCGGGTGCGGATCGCGTCCGTCGCGGCCGCGCTCGCCGTCGCCCTCGGATTCGCGGGCTGGGCGGTCGGCACCGCCATCGAGAACGTCACGGCCTCCTCCCCGGTCGCCGTGTCGTCCGAGCCCGTGCTGGTCGGAGACATGACGTCGGTCTCGGACGGTGGGCAGCCCGCGGGCGAGGTGTACGCCCACCCCGGGACCCCCGGCTGGATCTTCATGACCGTCGCTCTCACCGGGCCCGCCGCACCCTACAGCGGCAAGGTCCACTGCCTGCTCGAGCGCCCGGACGGGACGACCGTCCGCGTCGGCGACTTCGACCTGCGCGACGGACACGGCCAGTGGGGCGTGGCCGCCCCCGTCGACCCGGCGGGGGTCGCCGGTGCCCGTCTGACGTCACCGGACGGCACGATCCTCGCCACGGCGCACTTGGAGACGGGTCACGTCGTGACCCCCGTGCAGTGAACCCGGCGCCCGCCGGGCCTCAGCCGCGGGATGCGGGGTCCGGCAGGCCGGGCAGTGCCGCTTCCAGGGCGGCGGCCAGTTCGGCGACCGTGGGCCGGCACGACGCGTCGGCCCGGAGGCAGCCGTCGACGGCGGCGGCGAGAGCAGCGGGCAGGCGCCGCCGGGACCCGATCGGCGGGGCAGTCTGCTCCAACTGCGGATAGCGCTTGTCCGGGCAGCCGGAACCGTCGCCGTCCGCCTCGTCCCCGCCGTAGGGCTCGCCCACCGGCCCGTCGCAGTCGAACGGCAGACCACCGCAGGCCACCTCGAACAGCGTGATGCCGATGCCCCACACGTCCGCGGCGGCCGTCAGCGGGTTGCCCCGGGCCTGCTCGGGAGCCAGATAGCAGAACGTGCCCAACCCGGCGGGCGCCGGCCCCGGAGGTCGCGCGACGCTCAGGTCCAGCACCTTCGCATGACCACGGTCCACCACCACGTTGGACGGCTTGAGGTCCAGGTGGAGCAGCCCCTGACCGTGCAGGTAGTGGATCGCCGAACACAACTGGATCCCGAGGAGCGCCACGTCGGCGGCGGCCGGCCGGCGCCGCACCCGGTCCAGGAGGTGGGACAGCGTCTCACCGGTCAGGGTCTCCAGGACGACCAGCGGCTCGGGCGACTCGAAGGTCTCGTAGGCGCGGACCAGGTGCGGATGGGTGAACTCCCGCAGCCACCGGCCCTCCCGCAACAGCCGCCGGGCAAGCCGCTCCTCGCCCTGATGGTCGGGACGCACCACCTTGATCACGCAGCGGCAGCCCCGTTCGTCGCTCCAGGCGTCGTAGACGTCGAGCCAGCCCGTGCGCGCCAGGTGGGCGAGGACCTCGTAGCCCGCGACCGGTTTCGTGCCCGGTACCAAGGGTGGGGCCGTCCGGCCCGCGGGGGCGCTCACGACAGCACCTTTCCCGGGTCCCCGGATCCGGTCGTGCCGTTCAGCCGGTGGAGCCGGGCGTACGTCCCCTCGCGCCGGAGCAGTTCGTCGTGGGCGCCGTGCTCGACGACCCGGCCGTGGTCGAGCACCACGATGTGGGTGGCGTCCCGCACGGTCAGCAGGTTGTGGGAGATGACGATGGTCGTCCGCCCGGCCATGAGCCGGCGCAGCGGATCCATGATCCGCCGGCCCGACCGGACGTCGAGCCCGGTGGTCGGTTCGTCGAGCAGGAGCACGGGCGCGTCCCTGATCATCGCGCGGGCGATCGCCAGGCGCTGGCGCTGTCCGCCGGAGAGGGTCCGGCCGCGCTGGCCGACCAGCGTGTCGTAGCCCTCGGGGAGCAGCTCGATGAACTCGTGCGCGTCGGCGGCGCGCGCCGCCGCGACGATGTCCGTCTCCGTCGCCTCCGGCCGGCCGTAGGCGATGTTCTCCCGCACGGTGCCGTGGAAGACGAGCGTCTCCTGGAGCACCACCGCGACGTTCTCCCGTACGTCCGGCAGGCGCAGGGTGCGCAGGTCGTCCCCGTCGAGGCGGACCGCCCCCCGGTCGGGGTCGTAGAAGCGCAGCTGCAGTTTGGCGACCGTCGACTTGCCTGCCCCGCTGGCCCCGACCAGGGCCAGCGTCTCGCCGGGCGCCACGTGGAAGGACACGTCCGACAGCGCCCAGGACGAGATGCCGGGGTAGCGGAAGGAGACGCCGTCGAACTCCACGTCCCCGCGCGCCCGGCCGATCCGCCGGGCACTCGCGGACTCGGTCACCTCGGGCTGCTGATCCAGCAACTCGATGATGCGTTCGGCCGAGGCGGACGCCGCGTAAAAGGTGGAGCCCAGCCGCGACAGGCCGCGCACCGGGCTGTAGAGCTTGCTGATCAGCGCCAGGAAGACCAGCAGCCCGCCCAGGGTGAGTTGTCCCTGGGCCAGTTTCCAGGTGCCCAGGCCCATGACCGCGAGGCCGCCGGTCACCTCGATGACCTCGACGATGGGTGCGTAGACGGCACGGATGCGTGCCGAGGCCATCGCCGCCCGGAACCGGCCGGCGCTCTCCCGCTCGAACCGGCGCTCCTCCCACCCCTGCCGGTTGTACGCCTGCACGAGGGCGACGTTGCCCAGCGACTCCTCGGCGATCGCGCTGATCGAGCCGGTCAGACGCCTGCGCTCCTGCGAGGCATCCTTGATCAGCCGCGAGAAGTGCCGGCCGGCACCCCAGAACAGCGGGACGATGAGCAGGGCGAGCAGGGTCAGATCCCATTGCAGGTAGAACAGCAGGCCGAGGAAGACGCCCAGCCGGATCACGTAGTAGAGGGCGTCCGCCACTCCCGACAGCAGGAACGTCTCGACCGCGTCGACGTCGCCCGTGACCCGCGCCAGCACGTCACCGAGCCGCCGGCGTTCGAAGAAACCGAGCGACAGCCCCTGCACGTGCCGGAACACATCGGCGCGCAGGGACAGCAGGAAGCGTTCGCTGATCCAGGTGGACGTCACGTCGTCGGCGAACCCCAGAATGCCGGAGCAGAGAACGAGCCCCAGATAGGCCGGTGCGATCCACAGGAACGGCCCGAGGTCACGGGGGACCAGCACGTCGTCGACGACGATCTTGAACAGCCAGATCTCCGCGGCGTCGACCGCGGGGCCGACCAGGCTGAAGAAGACGACGGGCACGAGCCAGCGCCGCCAGCCGCGGGTGTAGGGCCAGAACCGCCGGAACACCGCGCTCGGCGGCACCGGGGGCGCGGCCGCGACCACTGCGTCGGAGGTGTCACCCACCGACAGCAGACGCCGCAGGACATGCGCCATGGCATGCGTTCCTCGGGGATCGGCGAAGCGGACCGGGTCCTTCCGTCTCCGGTCCGCTCAGCCTTCGGGTGTGTTCAGTAGCCGCCGTGGCCGCCGTGGCCGCCGTGGTCGCCGTGGCCGTGGTCGCCGTGGCCGTGGTCGCCGTGACCGCCGTGGTCGTGGCCGTTGTTGTGACGGTGCCCATGCCCCGACCCGTTGTTGTTCGACGAGTTGTCGTCGCGACGCTTGGCGGGCATGAGACTGCTGAAGATGGCCATGTCGTTCCTCCTGAAACTTGCTTCACAGGGAATACGTCTCAGGGCGGAAGTTGGATGCCGTCTCAAGGTAAAACTGGACGAAATACCATATCTAGCCCAGTCGGGCCGCCAGCCCGTCGGTGCAGCGCACCTCGTCACCTGCCGTGATCAGCAGTCCCTCGACGTCCGGCAGCGACTCCAGCCATGCCAGTCCCGCCCGCGACCCCATCGCGAACGCCGCCGTGGCCCAGCAGTCGATCCAGGTCAGCCGCGGCCCGACCACCGTCACCGCCACCAGGTCCGTCACCGCCGACCTGCCGGTGCGCGGATCCACGATGTGCGCCCCGCGCTCGGCCGTACCGGAGGTGGCCACCGACAGCTCCTCCACCCCGGCCGCCGAGATCACCGCCGCCAGCCCGCCGGGGCGCAGGGGGTCGGACACCCCCACCCGCCACGGGCGCTGCGGCTGCGGCGCGCCCAGCATCTGGACGTCACCGCCCCCGTTCACGCTGACCCCGCACACGCCGTCCACCGCGGCCAGCAGCCGCGCCGCCCGCTCCGCCGACCAGCCCTTCACGATCCCGGTCGGATCCAGCACCCCTCGGTACCGGGTGCTGAACCATCCCTCGCTCACCCGCTCCGCCTCGGCCGCCAGTCCCAGCACCTCGGCCACCTCCGGAGCGCACTCCGCCACGGTCAGCTCGCCCCGGGCCAGCCGCGACACCTCGCTGTCCTCGCGGTAGGTGGAGAAGAGCGCGTCGACGCGGTGCAGGCCCGCGACCGCCTCCTCCAGCGCCTGCCGTACCGCACGGGGTTCCCCGCCGCGGACGTCGAAGGAGAAGACGGTCCCCATGACCTCCTCCGCATGACGCACCGCGGCGGGAGCTTCAGCCGGCTCGGCCACCGCGTCAGCCACCGGCCTGGTCCAGCGCCGACTGGAGCGACTGCTTGTAGCCGGTGCTGGTATAGGTGGCCCCGGAGACCGCGTCGATGTCCGCGGTGCCCGCGGCCACGGCCTCCTGGTTGAGCTTGGGCACGGCCAGTCGCGTCTTCTGGTCGCTGAGGCCGCCCTTGGGCGCCTGGACCGCGTCCGCCTTGGTGATCTTCCCGTTGCTGACCGTGATCCGCACCTGCACCGGTCCGTACTGCGTCTGGGCGACCTTGCCGGTGACCGTACGGGCCTGCGCCGAGCCCGAAGAGCCGGAGGAGCCCGAAGAGCCGGAGGAGCCGGAGGAGCCGGAGGTGCCTGCCGAGGAGGTCTTCACCTTGTCCAACGCCGACTGCAGCGACTTCTTGTACCCGGTACTCGTGTACGTCGCCCCGGACACCGCGTCGATCTGCGCACTCTGCGCCGCCACGGCCTCCTGGTTGAGCTTGGGCACGGCCAGGTGCGTCTTCTGGTCGCTGAGGCCGCCCTTGGGCGCCTGCACCGCCTCCGCCTTGGTGATCTTGCCGCCTGCGACGGTCAGCCGTACCTGCACGGCCCCGTACTGGGTCTGCGCCGCGTCACCCGTCACCGTGCCGGAGCCGGTGGCGGCCTGCGCGCCGCCTTGGCCGCCCTGGGGAGACTCCTGCCCTGACGCCGTCTGCTGCGGTGCCGCACCCGCCGCCGACGCGGCGGCCGGATCCGAGGCGGGCTTCAGCGACAGCAGCAGCACGACACCGGACACGGTGGCGGCGGTGGCCAGCACGACGCGCCGAATGGGGTGGCTCTTCCTCATCGCTTCGCAGCTCCCGCTCACATCTCGAACGACTCGTGGTGGATACGGCGCGCGGGAACCCCCGCGCCGCGCAGTGCCTCGTACACCGACTGCGCGAAGCCCGGCGGGCCGCACATGAAGACATCGTGGCGGTCGATGTCCGGGATCTTCCGCTCCAGGTTCTCCGCCGAGATGTCGGGCCGCTCGCCGTCCGGGCTGTTGACCGCGTACATCAGCCGGGCGCCGCGCTCGTCGGCGATCGCGGCCAGTTCGTCCCACAGCGCCAGGTCCTGCGTGGTGTTGGCCCGGTAGAGCAGGGTGATGTCACCGGCCGCCCCGGGCAGCGTCTCGAACAGCGCCCGCATCGGCGTGATGCCGACCCCGCCCGCGACCAGCAGCACCTTGCCCCGACTTCGCCGCTGTGCGGTGAGCGCGCCGTACGGGCCCTCCGCCCACACCCGGGTGCCGGGGGTCAGCTCGCGCAGCCGGGCGCTGTGGTCGCCGATCGCCTTCACGGTGATCCGCAGCATGTCGGGGCGGGGCGCCGCCGACAGCGAGTACGGGTGCGAGCTGAACCGCATCCCGGGCGCGAGGAACCGCCAGCGGAAGAACTGGCCCGCCTCCGCGCCCATCCGGTGCAGCCTGCGCCCGCCGATCAGCACCGACACGATGCCCGGCGTCTCCTCGATGACCGCCTCCACCCGCAAGCGGTGACGGACGTTCAGCCGGATCGGGGTGAGGATCCGGTACCAGATCACGAGCGCGGTGACCGTGCCGTAGAGCCCGTACCAGAAGGTCTTGGCGGCGGGCTCGACCGCGAAGTCGTTGCCGGTGGTGATCTGGTGCCAGAACGTCAGGAACACCGCCGCGTACGTGAGCAGATGGACGTGGTACCAGGTGTCGTACGGCAGCCGGCGGCGGATCCCGCCGATCGACGTCAGGCCGATGAGCACGAACAGGCCCGTGCCGATCGCGGCCTTGCCCATGTCCGGCAGCTGGTTGATGGAGTCGGTGGTCTGCTGGACGATGTCGCCGAGCGACTTGCCGGCCTGCAGCGCGTACCCCCACATGGTGAGGAAGACGTGCGCGACGATCAGACAGAGCGTGTAACGGCCGCTCATCGCGTGCCAGCGGGCCACCCGGTCGGAGCCCACGCGCCGTTCCAGTGCGGGGACCCGCGCCATCTGCAGCACGACCAGCGCCATGAGGTAGCCGGCCAGCAGGCCGGTGATCCGGCCCGCGTTCAGGATCTTGCCGTTGTCGTCGGCGATGGACGGTGTGTTGTGCCACCAGAGCCACAGCACGGCCGCCGCGCCCGCCCCGACCGCGAGCAGCAGCGGGACGGCCGGCGAGCGGCGCGGGCGGATGCGGCGCATCGTCTGGCGGCGGGCGGCACGTCCGCCTGCGAGCGTGGTGGTCACGGTTCCTCCGTGGGGACTTGACCCTTGGCCCACAGATACGCGCCGCATGCGCTGAGTGTTCAGAGGCCCGCGGAGTCCAGCGCGGACTGGAGCGACTGGCGATAGCCGTCACTGGTGTAGGTGGCCCCCGAGACCGTGTCGATCTGCGCGCTCTGCGCCGTCAGGGCCTCGCGCCGCAGCTGCGGGAGGGCGTAGCCGTTGATCTCCTGGTCGCGCGGGTTGTCCTGGGGGTAGTTCAGGGCCGTCACCTCGGTGAGCTTGCCGCTCTTGATCGTGACACGGACCTGGACCGGACCCCACCGGGTCTGGATCGTGTCGCCGGTGACGGTCCTGCTGGCGCTGGAGCCGGATCCGCCGGACGATCCACTGGACCCACCGGACGACCCGCTCGACCCGCCCGACTCGGCCGGCGCGCTCGTGCTGCTGGACGGGGCGGGGGAGGAGGCGCCCACGGCGATCCCGGGGCTCGTGTGGGGCTTCAGCGACAGCAGCAGCACCATCCCGGAGACGGTGGCGGCGCTCGCGAGCACGATGCGGCGCAGGGGACGGTTCTTCTTCAGTGCGTGCACCGGTGATGCCTCACAGTTCGAACGACTCGTGGTGGATACGGCGGTCCGGGACCCCGGCCGCCCGGAGCGCGCCGTACACGTCCTGCGCGAAGCCGTGCGGACCGCATAGGTAGACGTCCTGGCCGGCCAGCCCCGGGAAGGTCGCGCGCAGCGACTCCGCCGTGATGCCCGGGCGCTCTCCGCGCGGCCCGTTCAGCGCGTACAGCACCTGCGTGCCACGTCGGCGGGCGATTGCCTCCAGCTCGCCGCCCAGCGCCAGGTCCTCGGCGGAGCGCGCACGGTAGAGCAGGGTGACCTCGCCGGGCAGCGTCTCGAACAGCGCCCGCAGCGGGGTGATGCCGACGCCGGCGGCGATCAGCAGGGACCGGTGGCCGGTGGCCCGGTCCGCGGTCAGGGAGCCGTACGGGCCCTCGGCCCACACCCGGGTGCCCGGCCGCAGCAGCGGGACGGCCGCACTGTGGTCGCCGAGCGCCTTCACCGTGATCCGCAGCAGGTCCGGGCGCGCCGGTGCCGACAGGGAGTACGGCGTCGACGCCCAGCCCATGCCCTCGCCCAGGAACCGCCAGCGGAAGAACTGCCCCGGCCGCGCACCCAGCTCGTCCAGATTCCGCCCGCGCATGACGACCGAGTACACGCCCGGTGCCTCCCTGTGCACCGACTCCACGCGCAGCCGGTGCCGCAGGTTGAGCCGGACCGGGGCGAGGACGCGGAACCACACCACCAGGGCGGCCACCCCGAGGTACAGCGCGTACCAGACGGCGGTGGCCACGGGCTTGCCGTTGAACTCGTCACCCAGGGCGATCTGGTGCCCGAAGGCGAGGAAGACGGCCGCGTACGTGAGGAGGTGGACGTAGTACCAGAACTCGTAGCTCGTGCGCCGGCGCACCGCACGCACCGAGGTGATGCCCACCGCGAAGAGGATCACCGTGCCGGCGGTGGCCTTGAGCATCTCGGGATAGTCCAGGACGACGGTGAGCGCCTCGTGCCACAGCGAGGCCCGGTCCTGGGCGGCGTACCCGGCCAGGACCAGCCCGATGTGCGCGACGAGCAGGCAGATCGTGTACCGGCCTGCCATCGCGTGCCAGCGCGCCACCCGGTCGGAGCCGATCCGCACCTCCAGCAGCGGGACCCGTGCCATCAGGCCGACCAGCACCGCGCAGGCGTACCCGCACAGCAGGCCGGCGATCCGCCCGGCCCCGGTCAGCCAGCCCGTGGTGCCGACCACGGCGCCCGTGTCCGCCCACCACAGGGCGACCACGGCCGCCGCCCCGGCCCACAGCACGGCCGACACGAGCCCCGCGGGGGAGCGCCGTGCGGCCGGCGGCACGGGCGGAGCCGCGCGCCGCTCGTCCACGGTCGTCATGAGTGCCGTCCCTTCGTTCGTCGTGCCAGGCCACTGTGCGTGCCGAAGCTCTGAGGCAGCTCTGAGCGACCGGGTGCGGAAGCCCTCTGAGAGGAAACTCAGAGGGCTTCCGCACCCGGCCCTCACGTGGGCCCGGACCGACTCAGAGAAAACTCAGAGCCCCCCGGGCGGCACGCCGCCCTCGGCGGGAGCGATGCTGGTAGACGCGATGAACACCACCCGCTCCGGCCGCCCCGCCCTCACCCGACCCGACGGGACCGCCCTGCGTGTCCTCGTCGTCGACGACGACCCCGATCTCGCCGAGGTGCTCACCGGTGCCCTGCGCTACGAGGGCTGGGAGGTGCGCGCGGCCGGCGACGGTGCCTCCGCGGTCACCGCGGCGCGCGAGCTGCTGCCCGACGCCGTCGTCCTGGACGTGATGCTCCCGGACACCGACGGCTTCGCCGTGCTGCGCCGGCTGCACGAGGTGAAGCCCGAGGTGTGCGTCCTCTTCCTCACCGCGCGGGACGCGGTCGAGGACCGGATCGCCGGTATCACCGCGGGCGGCGACGACTACGTGACCAAGCCGTTCAGCCTGGAGGAGGTGGTCGCCCGGCTGCGCGGGCTGCTGCGCCGCGCGGGCATGGCCCGCCAGCTGGAGGAGGGGCCGCGGCTGACCGTCGGCGACCTGGTCATGGACGAGGAGGCCCGCGAGGTGACCCGGAACGGAGAGCTGGTCGACCTCTCACCGACCGAGTTCGAACTCCTGCGCTTCCTCATGCGCAACCCGCGCCGTGTCCTCAGCAAGGCACAGATCCTGGACCGGGTCTGGTCCTACGACTTCGGCGGCCGGGCCCATGTGGTCGAGCTGTACATCTCCTACCTGCGCAAGAAGGTGGACGCGGGCCGCGAGCCCATGATCCACACGGTGCGCGGGGCCGGATACGTCCTGAAGCCGGTGCCCAGGTGAGGTCCGTACGGCAACTGTCCCGCCCCCGTACCCTGCGCGCCCGCCTCACCTTCGGCCTGGTGATCCTGCTCGCGGTGAGCTGCGCTGCCGTGGGACTCGCCGCGGTCGTCGAACTGAACGGCTTCCTCACCCAGCGCCTCGACGAACAGCTCGCCCAGGTCGGCACACGGTTCCCGGAGAGCCTGGAACACAACGGCCCGGTGCCGGACGACCACGACGGCGACGAGCACGGTGACACCCGCCGCCTGGCCACCGGCACCTTCGGCGCCCGCATGCTGAACGGCAAGGTCACCCACAAGGGCCTCATCCGCTCCGGTGACCCCTCCGCCGACCTGAACGTCGACCTGACCGCCTCGGACCGCAAGCGGCTGGCCTCGGTTCCGGTCGACGGCAGACCCCACACCGTCGACCTCTCCGCCCTGGACGACTACCGGGTCGTCGCGACCGCGGGAGGAGACGGAGACGTCCTGCTGGTCGGCCTGCCGCTGGAGCCCGTCCAGGTCACCGTCCACCGTCTCGAACTGGTGGCCGGGATCGTCTTCGGCTTGGCCCTGGTGGTCACCGGCGTGGCCGGGGCGTTCTGGGTCCGCTGGTCGCTGCGCCCGCTCAGCCGGGTGGCCGCCACCGCCACCCGGGTCAGCGAACTCCCCCTGGCCAGCGGCGACGTCGCGCTGCCTGCCCGGGCCCCGGAGTCCGAGCCCCGCAGCGAGGTCGGCCGGGTGGCGGGCGCCTTCAACCGCATGCTGGGGCACGTCGAGGACGCCCTGACCAAGCGCCACGCCAGCGAGGAGCGGCTGCGCCGCTTCGCCACCGACGCCAGCCACGAACTGCGCACCCCGGTCGCCTCGGTCCGCGGTCACGCGGAACTGGCCCTCCTCCACCCGGGGCCGGTACCCGCCGAGGTGACCCGGGCCCTGGAGCGCATCGCCGCCGAGTCCTCCCGCATGGGCGAGATGGTGGACGACCTGCTCCTGCTGGCCCGCCTCGACGCGGGCCGCCCCCTGGAGCGCCGTCCGGTCGACCTCACCCACCTGGTCCTGGACGCGGTGACGGACGCCCGGGCCGCGGGCCCTGACCATCGCTGGATCCTGGATCTCCCGGAGGAACCGGTGACGGTGCCGGGCGACAGCCACCGCCTGCAACAGGTGCTGGCCAACCTGTTGGCCAACGCGCGTCTGCACACGCCCGTGGGCACGAAGGTGACGGTGATCCTGGAGGCCGAGGCGGATCAGGCCTGCCTGTCCGTCCACGACGACGGGCCGGGTGTACCCGAGGAAGTCCGGCCGGGCGTCTTTGAACGCTTCACGCGAGCGGAACACCGCCGCCGCCCGGACGCCTCCGGCGGCGGGGCAGGGCTGGGCCTGTCGATCGTGGCGGCGGTGGTGGAGGCGCACGGGGGCGGTGTGGGCCTGGACAGCAGGCCGGGGGCGACGACGTTCACCGTGCGGCTGCCCTTGGGCGATGCCGGTGCTGACGTCAGTAACGGGTGATCGCCGTCCGGCCGTTCACGGTCCCGATCGCGATGTGCGGTTTCCTGCCGGGGTCCGCCCACCTCAGAATCCGCCGCATGGCATCCTCCGGCACCGACACACAACCGGCCGTCGCCGCACGCCCGTTCACATGCAGAAAGATCCCGGCCCCCCGCCCCCGCACCGGACGGTCGTAGTTGAACCCGATGACGAGTCCGTAGGCGTACTGCGTCTTGTAGGAGAGCAGCTGCTCGGACTCGGAGGCACGGCAGTCGGCCGGAAGAGGGTCGACCCACCGGTTGTACGCCGTGGACCCGGTGTCCTCGCACCACCAGGAAGTCTTCGTCACCGCCCGGTACGCGACGCGGGTGCCGCCGGGCGCCGCCTTGATCCCGAAGGCGAAGGGAAAGCCGTACAGCCCGGTCGGAGTGGTGTTCGTCCCCTGCTTCCGCGTACCCCCCTCCACCAGCCCCTTCGCCCCGAACCGTGCCGGCGCCGACCCGGCCCGGACCCACTGGCCGTGCCTGCGGTTCCACCAGACGAGCGTCCCGGACGTCGAGCCGGCACGCGGTGCCTGAGCGGTGATCAGCTGGGTGCCGCCGCCGGTGTCCGCCATCCGCGCGGGCAACGGAACGGGCCCGGGGCCCGGCGCGAAGCCGAGCAGGGAGAGGCAGGACAGGGAGGACGCGGACACGAGGGCGACGACGACACCGGGGCGCATGGCTCAGACGGTAGACGGCGGGAGTGGCAACGGCAGCCCGGGTAGCCCGTCCAGGCTCGTGGCGACGTGTTCCTTCTTCGCGAAGTACGCGCTCAGCGAGGCGTCGTCCTCGCGCGCGAAGCGCTTGCCGTGCAGGTCGCGGTCCCCCTCGTACGCCATGTGGGGGACGGTGTAACCACAGGTGTCGCGTATCAGTTCGGCGTGGACGACGATGATCGCGCGCAGCCCGTGTGCGCTGGGGTCGATGTCGGGGAAGCGGGCGAGCAGCTCGGCGAAGCGGGGGTCGTCCCGGAAGACGGGCTCGCCCCGGCCGTGCACCCGCACGATGTTCGGCGGCCCCTGGAAGGCGCACCACATGAGGGTGATCCGGCCGTTCTCCCGCAGGTGCGCGATGGTCTCGGCGTTGGACCCGGCGAAGTCGAGGTAGGCCACCGCGCGTTCGTCCAGCACCACGAAGGAGCCCTTGAGGCCCTTGGGGGAGAGGTTGACCGTGCCGTCGCCGGAGAGGGGAGCGGTCGCGGTGAAGAAGAGGGGCTGCTCCTCGATGAACGTCCGGAGCCTGCCGTCTATGCGCTCATAGGTCTTTCCCATGTCTAACGATTATCGACGGGACTCCTTCGCCCGTCCCGCGAATTGCCGTACCGGAAGCCCTCACGGGGCCACCGCGGCCGCCCCGGCCGGCGCTTCCCACGGGGGCGGCCACGGCTGCTCGTCAGCTCACTTGGTGAGCGTGCAGGCCGCCAGCGGGTCAGGACCGGTCGGCTTGGCTGAGGTGCGGCCGATGGAGATGGCGATCCGGTCGAAGTGGCCGGTGGCACGCGTGCGACCGTGGGTGCGGGACACACGGACGTACGCCGTGGCCTCAGGAGCCGGTCCGCTTCTCGATCCGCTCCAGGGCCTGCCCCAGGTATTGGGCGAAGCGCGGGTAGTTCTCGCTCATCGGGAAGTGGCCGATCTCCTTCATCTCGATGAACTCCGCTCCGCGGATGGCCTCTGCGGTCCGGCGCCCGTCCTTGGGGGTGGTGAGGTAGTCGTACTCGCCGGTCAGCATGATCACGGGACACCGGTCGCCGTCGATGTCGTCCAGCCGGTCCCTCAGATCGTGGTCGACGGAGTAGAAGTACAGGTCGCCCTTGAACGCCTCCGAGCCCTGGGTGTAGTAGAACCAGGTGGCCCAGCGGTCCTGCTCCGGGGACTGCGGTGCCATGAGGTCCCACACGCCGCTGGCGCACACCTGGGCGGCATTGGCGTGGGGATGCTGCCACCAGTCGAGGTAGAAGCCGGGTGAGTAGTCCGCGCCCTCGACGGGGATCACCGCTTTGAACCGGTCCGGGTGCCGCAGGGCGAGCTGCAGGGCCACGTTCCCCCCGAACGACGACCCCATGAAGATCGGGTCCTGCAGTTCGAGGGCGTCGCAGAAGGCGACGATGAAGGACGTGAAGTGGTCCGCGGTGAGCCTGTACTCCTCCTTCCACCACTCCTGGTTCCACGGCGGGTCCGACTTGCCGTGCCGGGCGAGGTCGTAGGCGATCACCCGGTAGCGGCCGGTGATCTCCTCGTCCTCGAGGAGGCCCCGCCACTGGTGGTTGTGGCAGCCCGCGGTGTGCTGGCACACCAGAGGCGTGCCCTGCCCGTTCTCCAGGTAGAACACCTTGTACTGTGCGTCCTCCACGTCGATGGTGACGTAGTGGCCGGTTACCGGAGAGATCCTGCCGCTGACCATGGGGAGCTCCTATGTCTCACGAGAGGATGGGGCGGGCCCGGCCTCGTCCGCCGGCCCGAGGGGGCCCGTGACGCGCAGCAGCTCCAGCTGCCGGGTCAGGCAGCGCAGGTTTTGCATGAGCACGAGCAGGTCGCCCTCCAGGCGCATGCCCCGTCGGAATGTGGCCGCCCAGATGCCGTGGCACATCGGCGGAGGCGTCTGTCGGCAGAAGCCCTGCCAGGTCTCCGCGTCCGCGCGGATCGCGAAGTCGTAGGCCACCAACGGCTCGGGGTCGGTGATCAGTTCGTCCACCTTTCCTTTGTGCATCCGCACGAGGAACCGGTGGGGGTCCATGTCCAGCAGAAAGCTGCACGAGTAGTACTTGCCGTGGGCCTGCAGTTCCGGATCGTCGTCGCTCAGCCGCCGGAACTCCTCCGCCGCGTCGGTCGTCGTCGCTGATGTCATGTGCCACCTCGAGACGTGTCGTCGCTGCCGTACGCCGGGACGTCGCACCGGCACGGTGACCGGCCGGTCGTCGGCCGGCGCGGCCGACGACCACGTCCCGGCCTCGCTCCTTCCAGCTTGGGCATCCTGTCGGCCGCCTGCAATCCGGGTGCGGGCCTCCAGGCAGACCGAACCCTTTGCAGAGGTAGAGGTCCTCTTCCTGCTCTGGGTCGAAGACCTCTGGCAGGCCCCTTATCTCCGCGAGGTCGTGCGCGAACTGCCCCGCGCTTCATCCGTGCTGTCGAGCAGCCATGATGATCTCTGCGACGTGCTGCAGGGCTGCCTGGTATGCCTCAGCGTTGCAAGGCAGCTTCTGCCAGGTGCGTACTCGCAGAGTGGTGCAGCCGGCGGAAGCCGTCACGCGGCCGGTCGCCGCGAACACGGTGACGTCCGACTCCTTCACCAGGTGGGCCGGGCGGCCGTCGATCAACAGCGTCGACCCTGCGGTCGCGACCAGGAAGTCCGGGATGTGCTCCCTGCGGCCCCCGTCGAGAAACCGCAGGCGGAACGGCTGCGAGGACTAGCGTGCTCAAAGGCCGACTATCGCGCACAGTCACAGACGCCTGCGTTCGGGGGAGGACGAGAAAGCGGTTTCGTCTGTTCAGCCCTTTTTCGAAACTCCCTCACCTTGGCCCGGACCCGCACCGCCGAGGGCGGCGATTGACGAATCATGCGGAGTTCTGCATACTCATGCATGTCAGCCAGTGCAGTGTGAGGAGAAACCCCGTGACCGAGCGCGTCGTACTCGCCTACTCGGGCGGTCTGGACACCTCCGTCGCCATCGGCTGGATCGCCGAGGAGACGGGCGCCGAGGTCATCGCTGTCGCGGTGGACGTCGGCCAGGGCGGCGAGGACCTGGACGTCATCCGCAAGCGCGCGCTCGCCTGCGGTGCCGTCGAGGCCGAGGTCGCCGACGCCAAGGACGAGTTCGCCGACGAGTACTGCCTCCCGGCGATCAAGGCCAACGCCCTCTACATGGACCGCTACCCGTTGGTCTCCGCCCTCTCCCGGCCGGCGATCGTCAAGCACCTCGTCGCCGCCGCCGAGAAGCACGGTGCCACCACGGTCGCCCACGGCTGCACCGGCAAGGGCAACGACCAGGTCCGCTTCGAGGCGGGCATCGTCGCCCTCGCCCCCGGCCTGAAGTGCATCGCCCCGGTCCGCGACTACGCGATGACCCGGGACAAGGCGATCGCCTTCTGCGAGGACAAGCAGCTCCCGATCGCCACCACCAAGAAGTCCCCCTACTCCATCGACCAGAACGTCTTCGGGCGCGCGGTCGAGACGGGCTTCCTGGAGGACATCTGGAACGCCCCGATCGAGGACATCTACGAGTACACCTCGAACCCGGCCACCCCGCGCGACGCCGACGAGGTGATCATCACCTTCAAGGAGGGCGTCCCGGTCGCGATCGACGGCAGGCCCGTCACCGTCCTGCAGGCCATCCAGCAGCTCAACGAGCGCGCGGGTGCCCAGGGCATCGGCCGGATCGACATGGTCGAGGACCGTCTCGTGGGCATCAAGTCCCGCGAGGTGTACGAGGCCCCGGGGGCGATCGCCCTGATCACCGCCCACCAGGAGCTGGAGAACGTCACCGTCGAGCGGGAACTGGCGCGCTACAAGCGGCAGGTCGAGCAGCGCTGGGGCGAACTGGTCTACGACGGCCAGTGGTTCTCCCCGCTCAAGCGCGCCCTGGACGGCTTCATCAACGAGGCCAACCAACACGTCTCCGGCGACATCCGGATGACCCTGCACGGCGGCCGCGCGGTCGTCACCGGCCGGCGCTCGGAGTCGTCCCTGTACGACTTCAACCTCGCCACCTACGACACCGGCGACACCTTCGACCAGGCGGCGGCCAAGGGCTTCATCGACATCTACAGCCTGTCGTCGAAGATCGCGGCCAAGCGCGACCTCGCGTAGGCGCCCAGCCCTTCGGGTCACCTCGCACGCATCAGCCTGACGGCCGCCTCCTCGCCTGCAAAGGTGGGGAGGCGGTGGCACAGAGACATCGGCCGTACAAAGACATCTTCCGAGGAGCAACGCAAGTGAGCAGCAACAGCGGTGACGTACGGCTCTGGGGCGCCCGTTTCGCCGACGGCCCCGCCGAGGCCCTGGCGAAGCTGTCCGCGTCCGTCCACTTCGACTGGCGGCTCGCGCCGTACGACATCGCCGGTTCGCGTGCCCACGCGCGCGTGCTGCACAAGGCGGGACTGCTCACGGACGACGAGCTGACCCGCATGATCGCCGGGCTCGACCAGCTCGAGGCGGACGTGGCCGACGGCTCCTTCGTCGCCACCATCGCCGACGAGGACGTCCACACCGCCCTGGAGCGGGGCCTGCTGGAGCGCCTCGGTCCCGACCTCGGCGGCAAGCTGCGCGCGGGCCGTTCCCGCAACGACCAGGTGGCGACCCTCTTCCGCATGTACCTGCGGGACCACGCCCGGATCATCGGCGGTCTGATCGCCGACCTCCAGGACGCCCTGATCGGCCTCGCGGAGGCGCACCCGGGCGTGGCGATGCCCGGCCGCACCCACCTCCAGCACGCCCAGCCGATCCTGTTCGCCCACCACGTCCTGGCCCACGCACAGCCCCTGTCCCGGGACGCCGAACGCCTGCGCCAGTGGGACGAGCGGACGGCGGTCTCGCCGTACGGCTCCGGGGCGCTGGCCGGCTCCTCGCTCGGTCTGGACCCGGAGGCGGTGGCGAAGGACCTCGGCTTCGAGCACGGAAGTGTCGGCAACTCCATCGACGGCACGGCCTCCCGGGACTTCGTCGCCGAGTTCGCCTTCGTCACCGCGATGATCGGCGTCAACCTCTCCAGGATCGCCGAGGAGATCATCATCTGGAACACGAAGGAGTTCTCCTTCGTGACCCTGCACGACGCGTTCTCCACGGGCTCGTCGATCATGCCCCAGAAGAAGAACCCGGACATCGCCGAGCTGGCGCGCGGAAAGTCGGGCCGCCTGATCGGCAACCTCACCGGGCTGCTGGCCACGCTCAAGGCCCTGCCCCTCGCCTACAACCGCGATCTCCAGGAGGACAAGGAGCCGGTCTTCGACTCCTGCGACCAGCTGGAGGTGCTGCTCCCCGCCTTCACCGGCATGATCGCCACGCTCACGGTCCACCGCGAGCGCATGGAGGAGCTGGCCCCGGCCGGTTTCTCGCTCGCCACCGACATCGCCGAGTGGCTGGTCAAGCAGGGCGTGCCGTTCCGCGTCGCGCACGAGGTCGCCGGCGAGTGCGTAAAGGTCGCCGAGGCGGAGGGCAAGGAACTGGACGACCTCACGGACGAGCAGTTCGCGAAGATCTCCGCCCACCTCACCCCCGAGGTCCGCACGGTCCTCAACGTCCCCGGCGCCCTCGCCTCCCGCAGCGGCCGCGGCGGGACGGCACCCAGTGCGGTCGCCGTCCAGCTCGCCGAGGTCAAGGCGGACGTTGCGGCCCAACACGCGTGGGCCACGGCCAAGCAGGCCTAGCAACGTAGTCGACCGAAGGGCCCGGACCTCGAGTCGTGTCCGGGCCCTTCGCGCTGCCTGGACCGCTGGGTGGGACCGCTTGGTAACGGATGAGATTCGGCCACTGGCCGAATCCTTGACTTGCCGCTACCTCGGAGGTGAGCATTCCGGTTACCCGGTCGGCATTGCCGAACGCCGGTCGGGCCGCCGAGCATGAAAGGGACGTCATGCGCGCACGACGTACAAGACGAACAGCCCGCCTCCTCGCCGTCACCGCCGTGGCGGCGCTGTGCGCCTCGGCCTCACGGCCCCCGCGGGCGCCGCCGACACCCCGCCACCCGGCGCCAACGACTGGTCCTGCAAGCCGGACTCCGCTCATCCGCAGCCCGTGGTCCTGGTGAACGGCACCTTCAAGACCTCCTACGAGAACTGGTTGACCCTGTCGCCCGAGCTCGCGAACGCCGGTTACTGCGTCTTCTCCTTCGAGTACGGCGACCTGGAGACCGCCCCGATACCGGACTCGGCGGCCGAACTGCGCGACTTCGTGAACGCCGTGCTCGGCGCGACCGGCGCCAGGAAGGTCGACATCGTCGGGCACAGCCAGGGCGGCATGATGCCCCGCTACTACGTCAAGTTCCTCGGCGGAGCGACCAAGGTCGACGACCTCGTCGGCATCGTGCCCTCCAACCACGGCACCACCAACCCGCTCGCCCTCGCCGCCGGCGCCACCGTCTGCCCGTCCTGCGTCGACCAGACCGCCGGCTCGGACTTCCTGCGAAAGCTCAACTCCGCCCCGGAGACGCCGGCCGGCCCCGACTACACGGCCGTCGCGACCAGGCACGACGAGGTCGTGCTGCCGTACACCAGCGCCTTCCTCGACGGCCCGGACGCGCGCGTGACCAATGTGCTGCTCCAGGACCGCTGCCCGCTCGACACCACCGAGCACGACCAGGCGCCCAAGTCGCCGCTGGTCGAACAGTGGGTGCTCAACGCCCTGAAGCGCGACGGGCCGGCCGACCCGGCCTTCGCGCCGCGCTGCGTCAGCACGGGCTGAACCGCACGGGGCTGGGTAGATTGGTGCGAGATCCCGGCCCCTGGCGCGGGATGCCCCTCCGCCGATCGTGCAGGGAGTTAGTTCGCATGCCCTTCAGCCGCCTGGCCACCGCGACCACGCCCACCGCGCACATCGGGCTCGGCCTGGCCGCCGTCGGCCGTCCGGGCTACATCAACCTCGGCCGGGAGGGCGACCTCCCGGCCGAGCGCACGGTCGGCGCGCTGCGCGAACGCACCCACGAACTCCTCGACGCCGCCTACGCCCAGGGCGTGCGGTATGTCGACGTCGCCCGTTCCTACGGCCGCTCGGAGGAGTTCCTCGCCGACTGGCTGAACGCCCGCCCGGACATCGACGACGTGGTCGTCGGCAGCAAGTGGGGCTACACCTACACCGCCGGCTGGTCCACCGACGCGGAACAGCACGAGGTGAAGGACCACAGCCTGGCGACCTACGAACGGCAGCGCGCCGAGACCGACGCGCTGCTCGGCGACCGGCTCGACCTCTACCAGATCCACTCGGTGACCCCGGACAGCCCGGCCCTCACCGACAAGGAACTCCACGCCAGGCTCGCCGAGGCCGCCGCCGAGGGCCTCACCGTCGGCTTCTCCACCAGCGGCCCCGCCCAGGCCGACGCGATCCGTGCCGCCCTCGAGGTGACGGTCGACGGCGAGCCCCTTTTCCGTACCGTCCAGTCGACGTACAACGCCCTGGAGACCTCGGCGGGACCCGCGCTCGCCGAGGCGCACGACGCCGGACTGACCGTGATCGTCAAGGAGGGCATGGCCAACGGCCGGCTCGCCGCACCGCACGCGCCCGACGTGCTGAAGGCCGTGGCCGAGGAGACCTTTCTCGGCTGCGACGCCGTGGCCCTCGCCCTGATCCTGCGTCAGCCGTGGGCCGGCGTCGTGCTCTCCGGTGCCGCGAGCCTCACGCAGCTCGCCTCCAACCTGCACGCGGCCGTCGTGGATCTGGGCGAGGACCAGCTGACCCGTCTCGCCACGCTGGTGGAGGACCCGCAGACATACTGGGAGCGGCGCGGACAGCTGCCCTGGCACTGAACGGAACCCCACTCCGACCAGCATCGATGAGTCATCCATGCCTACGATGAGACAAGAATGTCTCATGCGCGCTATCCTTGTCTCATGGCCTTGGATCGTGACCACGTGCTGCGCAGCGCAGCCGCCCTGCTGACCCGTAAAGCCACGGCGACCATGGACGAGGTCGCCAAGGCCGCCGGGATCAGCCGGGCCACGCTGCACCGCCACTTCGCCGGGCGCGACGCGCTCGTAAGGGCGTTGGAGGCGCTCGGCATCGCGGAGTGCGAGGCCGCCCTGGACGCGGCCCGCCTGGACGAGGGTCCGGCGGGCGAGGCCGTCCACCGCCTGGTCCGGGCGATCGAACCGTCGGCCGCCCTGCTCGCCTTCCTCTACACCGAGAACCAGCTGTTCGAAGGCGAGCAGCAGAACCAGGGCTGGGCCCGCATCGACGAACGCCTCACAGGCCTCTTCCGGCGCGGCCAGGAGAGCGGCGAGTTCCGCATCGACCTCACCCCGGCCTGGCTCACCGAGGCGCTGTACGGCCTGCTGGCCTCCGGCGCCTGGGCGGTGGCGGAGGGCCGGGTGGCACCCAAGGACTTCACCCACATGGTCGTCGAGCTGCTGCTCGGCGGCGTACGACGCACACACGCACCCTGAAGAGAGGAATCATGACCAGCACCCTGCAGCATGGGGGTCGCTCGAGCGCAGCCGAGAGCTCGGTGGATCGCGCGGCGGAGGTGGAGCAGCGCCAGGGCCGCTGGCTCGCGCTCTCCGTCCTCGTGCTGGCCGTGCTGCTGGTGGCCGTCGACGCCACGGTCCTCGGCCTGGCGACTCCCTACATCAGCGAAGACCTCAACCCTTCCGGCACCCAGCTGCTGTGGATCGGTGACGTCTACTCCTTCGTCATCGCCGGTCTGCTGGTCTCCATGGGCAGTCTCGGCGACCGCATCGGCCGCAAGCGGATCCTGCTCGGCGGTGCCACGGCGTTCGGCGCCGTGTCCGTCCTGAACGCCTACGCGACGACACCGGAACTCATGATCCTGGCGCGGGCGCTGCTCGGCGTCGCGGGCGCGACCCTGATGCCCGCCACCCTCGCCCTGATCCGCAACCTCTTCCACGACCCGCGCGAGCGCAGCCTCGCGGTCGGCGTCTGGGGCGCGACGGCCTCCGCCGGCACGGCCGTCGGCCCGATCGCCGGTGGCTTCCTCCTCGAACACTTCTGGTGGGGTTCGGTCTTTCTGATCAACCTGCCGGTGATGGCCGTCCTGGTGCTCGTCGGCATCCGCACGCTGCCCGAGTCCCGCAACCCCGACCCCGGCCCCTGGGACCTGGTCAGCGTCGTCCTGTCGCTCGTCGGCGTGATCGCCCTCGTGTACGCGGTCAAGGAGGCGGCGACCCACGGCTTCACCTGGCAGACGCTCGCCACCGGACTGCTGGGCGCCGGCGCCCTCTACGGCTTCGTACACCGCCAGCTCACCATGCCGACCCCGCTGCTGGACATGCGCCTGTTCCGGCATCGTGGCTTCAGCGGGGCCGTGCTCGCCGACCTGCTGACCGTGCTGGGCATGTCCGGCCTGGTGTTCTTCCTCTCCCAGTACCTGCAACTCGTCCAGGGCAGGAGGCCGTTCGAGGCGGGCCTGGCCGAACTGCCCGCCGCCGTCGGTGCGGTGGCGGCCGGCCTGGTCGCGGGCCGCGTGGCCCGCCGCTTCTCCGTACGCGCGGTGGTCTCCGGCGGCCTGGCCGCCGTCGGTGTGGCCCTGGCCGTGCTGACGACCCTGGGCCGGTCGACGGGCTACCCGGTCCTCGGCACCGCACTCCTGGTCGTCGGCATCGGTGCCGGTTTCTCCTTCACGGTGACGGCCGACGTCATCCTCTCCAGCGTGCCCAAGGACCAGGCAGGCGCCGCCTCGGCCGTCTCCGAGACGGCGTACGAGCTGGGCGCGGCCCTGGGTATCGCCCTCCTGGGGTCCATCGTGACGGGCGTCTACCGCGACTTCACGGGCCCTGCCGGCACGCCGGCCACGGCCCACGAATCCCTGGGTGCCGCGGTCGAGACAGCGGCGCACATGTCCCCGCACACGGCGGGGGCCCTGCTCGACGCGGCCCGCGGCTCCTTCGTCCACGGCCTGCACCTCGCATCGGCCGCGGGTGCGGCGATCCTGCTGGCGACGGCAGCGACGGCATGGTTCCTGCTGAGGAACCAGAAGCTGGAGAACGCCGGGTAATGGGAGTCACCAGGGGCGCGGGCGCGCGGTCGTCCCCGCCTTGGGCGGTCGGCCGGTTGCCGGGATGCGGGTGTACGGGTCAGGCTGCCTTCGCCTTGGTGGCGTACATGTCCACGTACTCCTGGCCGGACAGCCGCATGACCTCGGCCATCACGGAATCGGTGACCGCCCGCAGCACATACCGGTCCCGGTCCATGCCCTCGTACCGCGAGAACTCCATCGCCTCACCGAACCGCACGGTCACGCGGCCGGGCCGCGGGATCCCCGCCCCACCCGGCTGCAGCTTGTCCGTGCCGATCATCGCGAAGGGGACCACGGGGGCGCCGGTCATCAGCGTGAGGCGGGCGATGCCGGTGCGGCCACGGTAGAGGCGGCCGTCGGGAGAGCGCGTGCCCTCCGGGTAGATGCCGAAGATCTTGCCCTCTTCGAGGACGCGGCGGCCGGTCATCAGCGCCGCCACACCGCCCCGACCGCCGTCGCGGTCCACCGGGATCATGCCGACGCCCGTGAAGAACCAGGCCATGAGCCGGCCCTTGAGGCTCTTGCCGGTGACGTACTCGTCCTTGCCGATGAAGACGACCTGACGGTCGCAGACCAGGGGCAGGATCATCGAGTCGATGAAGGTCAGGTGGTTACCGGCCAGAATGACCGGGCCGTCCCCGGGGATGTGCTCCGCGCCCTCCACCTGTGGGCGGAACATCAGGCGCATGATCGGTCCGAGCACTGCCTTGATGAGCGCGAAGCGGGACAACGGGTCCTCCGATGTCGAGGGAAGCGATATGAGTCTGTGCAGGTGAGGACATTACTCGCGGCTCCGGGGGAAGCGCACATCGGGTGGGGGCGGTTCACCGAGGTCTTACGCATTGTTGACGCGGGTTTACCTGCGGTGGCGCGCCGGAGTCCGGCCGTAACGCCCCGGCGACGATGTGACGGAGATCGCGCGGAGTCCTCACCATCCGGCTACCCGCCTCACGCCCGCCGATGCCGACGGACCGTCAGATCTTGCCTCCCACAGGACGTACGGCGTCACCCGCGCGTTCGAACCGAGGTCTCCCGTCGGTCATGTGCGCGCCCCTACGATCGGCGCGCGCCAGAAACAGAGGCAGGGCGGACGGCAGACGGCAGGAAGAGGCTCATGGACAGCGACCAGGCGAACGAGCGGACGCGGGGAACGGCACGACGGGCGCTGCTCGGTGCGGCGGTTCTCGGCGCGGGCGGAACGGTCCTCGGACTGCCCGGAACCGCCCGGGCGGCCGACACCCGGACGTCCGTGCGCGGCGACCGCGGGCTGAAGAGCCTGCCGGTGCCGACGATCATCGGCCACCGGGGCTCCAGCGGCTACCGCCCCGAGCACACGTTCGGCTCGTACAACCTGGCCCTCGACCTCGGCGCCGACGTGGTGGAGGCCGGGGACCTGGTGCCCACCAAGGACGGGCACCTCGTCTGCCGCCACGAGCCGGAGATCGGCGGCACCACGGACGTGGCTGCGCATCCGGAGTTCGCCGACCGCAAGACCACCAAGATCCTCGACGGCGTCCCCACCACCGGCTGGTTCACCGAGGACTTCACCCTCGCCGAGCTGAAGACCCTGCGGGCGGTCGAGCGCATCCCGGCCAACCGCCCGCACAACACCCTCTACAACGGGCGCTGGGAGATCCCCACCTTCGAAGAGGTCCTGAAGTGGCAGGACGAGCAGACCCGCAGGCGGGGCAGGCAGGTCTGGATCTACCCCGAGACCAAGCACCCCACCTACTTCCGCAAGCTGGGCCTCGGCCTGGAGGAGCGGGTGGCGAAGCTGCTGCGCACCTACGGCAAGGACGGCCGGAACTCGCCGGTCATCCTGCAGTCCTTCGAGCCGAGCAGCATCCAGAGACTGAACCAGCTGGTCGACAACCCGCTCGTCGTCCTGCTCTCCTCGGCCGACAGCCGCCCTTACGACTTCGTCGAGACGGGCGACCCGCGCACGGTCGCCGACCTGATCACGCCCAAGGGCCTCAGGGAGATCGCCGGTTACGCACAGGGCATCGGTCCGACGCTGGACCTGATCATCCCGAAGAAGGCGGACGGCACCCTGGCCACGCCGACCGCGCTGGTCGCCGACGCGCACAAGGTGGGCCTGATCCTGCACCCCTACACCCTGCGCAACGAGAACCCCTTCCTCCCGGCCGAGTACCGCAAGGGCAGCGCGGCGGACGCCTACGGTGACGTCTTCGGCGCCTTCAAGACGTACTTCGCGACCGGCATCGACGGCGTCTTCACGGACAACGCCGACACCGGACTGCTCGCCCGCGCCGACTTCCTCGCCGACTGACCGCCGTCGTCAACGGGATCCCTCCGCAACCCCGTTCGGGGTGTCCGTGCGCCGCCCCGGAACCTGCCGCCGGGGCGGTGCGTCGTTCCGCATATGACACACGACTTGGTGGCCACCCTGCGCCCCCTGCTCACCGCCGAGGCCTCCGCCGAGGCACATGCCTCCGGTAGCGAGCCGGGTGACCTGGAGCAGGCCGTGTGGCTCCGCCTCCTGGAGCGTCTGGAGGCCGACGGGCCCCCGCTGGACCCGCAGGGCTGGCTGCGCAAGGCCGTCCGTGCCGAGGCACGCCGCAGCCGCCGCACCCACCGCCTCGAACGGCCGTACGATGTCGAGCCGGTCAACGACGCCCGCCCCGGGCCCGAGCAACTGGCCCTCGCCGCCGCCCGGTACCGCGCCCTGCGTGATGCGGTCCGCCGCCTGCCCGGCCGCTGCCCCCGTCTCATGGAGGCGCTGCTCTCCCCGAAGGACCTGACATACCGGGAGATCGCGGGGGAGTTGGGTATCTCACAAGGTAGTCTCGGCCCGGAACGCTCCAGATGTCTGGGATGTCTCCGACGAATGCTCACCCCGGAGGTTGCGGCCCGCGAAGTGCGGGGATAGGAGTGGGGGACAACGGGTGATCAGGTGAGCGGGAGGCATGCGCACATGGGCATGAGCGTGACCATCTCGGTGGCGACCGAGCAGGACGCGGAGCAGATCTTCAAGCTCCAGTACCTGTGCTTCCAGAGCGAGGCGGCGCTGTACGGCAACTACCGCATCGACCCGCTCGTCCAGAGCCTCGACTCGCTCCGCCAGGAAGTGGTCTCCGACTGCGTCTTCGTCGCCCGCCTCGGTGACGAGGTGGTCGGCTCGGTGCGCGGCAAGGTGACCGAGGATGGCGCGGCCGCCATCGGCAAGCTCTGTGTCCACCCGCGCCTGCAGGGCCACGGCATCGGCGCGAGGCTGCTCCGCGCGGCCGAGACGGCCCTCGCCGAGCAGCGCGGTGCCACCCGGTTCCGTCTGCACACCGGCCACCGCAGCGAGGGCAACCTCCGTCTGTACCGCCGGGTCGGCTACGAGACCGTGGGCCGGTCCCAGGGTGCCGACGGGGTCGAGATGATCGTCCTGGAGAAGCAGGCGGGGACGTACGCGACTACCGCGTGACGGCGCTGCGCGACTTCCGCAGCCAGTACAGCGCCGAGAGCGGCAGCAGCACCGGAATGAAGACGTAGCCCATGCCGTAGTCGGACCAGACGGTCGCGTCCGGGAAGGCCGAGCGGTCGACCAGGGTCCAGGTGCCGACGATCAGCACGCCCGCGAGCTCGGCGGCGCAGCACACCAGTCCCGCCCTGCGGGCCGTTTCGCCGCCGCGGATCAAGGTGTAGGTGATGAAGCCGTACACCACACCCGCCACCGCCGACAGCGAGTACGCCAGCGGCGCCCGGTCGAAGTCCGTCGCGATCTGGTACGCCGAGCGCGACACCGCGCCGACCACCATCACGCCGTAGAACCAGACGAGCAGCATGCCCGGCCCGCTGATCAACCGGGTCGGCTTCTCCTCCACCGCCGTCACCTCAGCCTCCCCAGATGTCATAGAGCCGCACCTCGAGCACGGCCAGCACCACACCGCCGGCCGCCACCGTCACCGAACCCCAGCGCGTCCGCTCGGCCAGCGACATGAAGCCCGCCGCCGGCACACACGCGAGCGCGCCCAGCAGATAGGCCACGAAGATCGTCGTGCCCTGCTCGGGCTTCTCGCCCCGCGCCAACTGCACGATCCCGATGACCAGCTGGATCACGGCCAGCAGGGACACCACGGCCATGCCGATGAAGTGCCAGTCCTTGGTCGGCTGGTCCCGGTAGGCGGCCCAGCCGCACCAGGCGGCGAGCAACAGCGCGGCGACCCCGGTCACCAGCGTCAGGGCGTTGAGCATGCCGCGACCCTATTACGGCCGAAATGGCCCGCCGCCGCCGACCCCGCCGTACGCCGCAGGGTCTACATGACGATCCACGCACGCCCTCCTGGTCGACGTGCACGGGCGTGCCGCGGTGGAGAGGGTCGCCGATCTGCCGCGCCGGCCGGCATGACCACCGTGGCGTTGGCCACAACCCACCGGCCGGAGGAGCTGGACGCCGATCTGGTGGTGAAGGACCTGTCGGCCCTGCCCGCACTGGTCACCGACGGGGGAGTGGAGATCCGTGTCCGCGGCTGAGCGCTGTCCGCCGCTGTCCAGCATGCGGACGGCGGCGGCCTGTCAGCACCGTAGGTCTGGTTTACTGATCGCATGACCACGACGAGCAGCCGCACCCTTGCGACCGAGGCGACCCTGACGCCCGGTGCTCGTTGTATGTGTCGCATGACGTGTCGAATGTGCGCCTTCTAGAGGGCCCCCGCACCATCTGAGCCTCGCGCCCCGAAGCGAGGGCCGCGGCCTGTCCCCGTGCCCGCTGTCCGGCATACGGGACGGAGGCCTCCCGCGCACACGATGTTCTCCCCCGGTTCCATCGCCACCGCGAGAACCGTGCCGCGTCCCTGAATGCGATGAATGCACCCGTGCCCGGGCACACCCACGCCCGCGCACTCGACAGTGACGGAAATCCTGTGATCACCACATCGGGCCTGACGAAAATCTACCGGCCACACCGTTCCCGCGGCCGAGAGGTCACCGCCCTGGACGGCGTCGATCTTCACGTCCGCGAAGGCGAGGTCTACGGCGTCATCGGCCAGTCCGGCGCCGGGAAGTCCTCGCTCATCCGCTGCGTCAACCTGCTGGAACGCCCCACCTCCGGCACCGTGACGGTCGCCGGGCAGGATCTCACCGCCCTGGCCGGCCGCGGACCGCGCGCCGGCACGGAGCTGCGCCGGGCGCGCAGCCGGATCGGCATGGTCTTCCAGCACTTCAACCTGCTCTCCTCGCGGACCGTGCAGGACAACGTGGAGCTGCCGCTGGAGATCCTCGGCAAGTCCGGCAAGGAGCGTTCCCGCAAGGCGCTGGAGCTGCTCGACCTGGTGGGCCTCGGCGACAAGGCCAAGGCCTACCCGGCCCAGCTCTCCGGCGGTCAGAAGCAGCGCGTCGGCATCGCCCGCGCCCTCGCCGGCGACCCCAAGGTGCTGCTCTCCGACGAGGCCACCAGCGCCCTCGACCCGGAGACCACCCGCTCCATCCTCCAGCTGCTGCGCGACCTGAACCGGCAGCTGGGCCTGACCGTTCTGCTCATCACGCACGAGATGGACGTCGTGAAGTCGGTCTGCGACTCCGCCGCCCTCATGGAGAAGGGCAGGATCGTGGAGTCCGGCACGGTCAGCGAGCTGCTCGGCACCCCGGGCTCCGAACTGGCCGCCGCGCTGTTCCCGGTGGGCGGCGAGGCCACGGGCGCCGACCGGACCGTCCTCGACGTCACCTTCCACGGCGAGGCCGCCACCCAGCCGGTCATCTCCCAGCTCTCGCGCACCTACAACATCGACATCTCGATCCTCGGCGCCGCCATCGACACCGTCGGTGGCCTGCAGATCGGCCGCATGCGCCTCGAACTGCCCGGCCGTTACGAGGACAACGTGGTGCCCATCGGCTTTCTGCGCGAACAGGGCCTGCAGATCGATGTCGTCGGGCGCGGGGGCCAGGCGCCCGTGCTGGTGAAGGAGGGGGCCAAGTGACCTGGTCCGAGATGCAGCCGCTGCTGTCGCAGGCGTGTTCCGAGACGCTCTCGATGGTGCTGTGGTCCACCCTGATCGCCGTCGCCGTCGGCCTTCCGCTCGGCCTCCTCCTCGTCCTCACGGACCGGGACGGCCTGCTGCAGAACGCCGTCGCCAACAAGGTGATCGGCCAGGTCGTGAACATCGGCCGGTCCATGCCGTTCATCATCCTGATGGTCGCGCTGATGAGCTTCACGCGCTGGGTCACCGGCACGACGATCGGCACCACCGCCGCGATCGTGCCGCTCGCCATCGGTGGCATTCCCTTCTTCGCCCGTCTCGTCGAGACGGCTGTCCGCGAAGTGGACAACGGTCTCGTCGAGGCCGTGCAGTCGATGGGCGGCAACACCTGGACGATCGTCCGCAAGGTCCTCGTCCCCGAGGCCCTGCCCTCGCTGATCGCCGGCACCACCACCACGATCATCGCCCTCATCGGCTACTCGGCCATGGCCGGCACGGTCGGCGGCGGTGGCCTCGGCGACCTCGCCGTCCGCTACGGCTACCAGCGCTTCGAGACCGAGCTGATGTGGATCACCGTCGCGATCCTCGCCGTCGTCATCTCCCTCATCCAGTTCGCCGGCGACTTCGCGGCCCGCTCCCTGCACAGCCGGGGGGGCCGCTCCGGCCCGGCGCCCAGGCTCCGCCTGCTCAAGGCGAAGGAGCCGGCCGCGGCCGACGTCGGCAAGGTCGCCTGAGCAGCACCGCTTCCTGCAAGCGGCACTCCACGGACTCCCCGTCACCCACACGGGGTCGCACCACCCTTAAGGAAAGGCACTTTTCGTGCGTAACACCGCCAAGCTCACCACTGCCGTCCTCGCCGCCGGAGCCCTCACCCTCGGGCTCACCGCCTGCGGCTCGGACAAGGACTCCGGCTCCTCCGACACCAGCGGTCCGCTGGTCGTCGCCGCGAGCCCGACCCCGCACGCCGAGATCCTGAACTTCGTCAAGAAGAACCTGGCGAAGAAGGCGGGCCTCGACCTCGAGGTCAAGGAGTTCAGCGACTACATCACGCCGAACACGGCGACCGAGGACGGCTCGGTGGACGCCAACTACTTCCAGAACCAGCCGTACCTGGACGACTTCAACAACAAGCGCGGCACCCACATCGTGCCCGTCGTCACGGTGCATCTGGAGCCGCTCGGCCTCTACTCCCACAAGGTGAAGAGCGCCGACGCCCTCAAGAGCGGTGCGACCGTCGCCGTCCCGAACGACGCCGTCAACGAGGCCCGCGCCCTGAAGCTGCTCGCCGCCCACGGGCTCATCACCCTGAAGGACGGCGCCGGCGCCGAGGCCACGCCGCAGGACATCGCCAAGAACCCCAAGAACCTCAAGTTCAAGGAGGTCGAGGCGGCCCAGACCCCGCGCTCCCTGGACGACGTGGACGCGGCCGTCATCAACGGCAACTTCGCCATCCCCTCGGGCCTGAAGCCCGCGAAGGACGCCCTCGTCCTGGAGTCCGCGAAGAACAGCCCGTACGGCAACTTCCTCGCCGTGAAGAAGGGCAACGAGAAGGACCCGCGGGTGAAGAAGCTCGCCAAGCTCCTCACCTCGCCCGAGGTCAAGAAGTTCATCGAGGACAAGTACCAGGGCTCGGTCCTCCCCTCCTTCTGAGCCGGCTGGTCGCCGGGAAAGACCCGGATCCGACGGCACCTTTACGGCGTATCGCCACGCACGGGTCCCACTCCCTCACCCGGAGTGGGACCCGTCGTGCGGTTCAGTGGTTTCATGCTGCATGCTGGGCAGTTCAGCAGGGCTCCCCGACACGTCCTGATGGTCTCTCACGTTTTTTCCGAAGGTTACGGAGCGGCGCATGACTAGCACCTTCCCCAACATCTCCATCAGCACGGAGCGGTTGGTGCTGCGTCCCCTCGACGAGGACGACGTGCCCGCCCTGGCCGAGATGATGAACGACGAGCAGGTCGCCGCCTGGACCGACGTCCCCCGGCCGTTCACCGAGGACGGCGCCCGGCACTGGATCACCGAGTACGCGCCCGCCGAGCGCACCGCCGGCCGGGGCCTGGACCTCGCCGTCACCGAGTTCCTCACCCAGCGCCTGGTCGGCGTCGTCCAGCTGACCAGGACCAACTGGCACATCCGCGCCACCGAGCTGTCCTACATCATCGCCCCCTGGGCCCGCGGCGAGGGCTACGCCTCGGAGGCCGCGCTCGCCACCGCCCAATGGCTCCTGGGCGACCAGAAGTTCGAACGCATCGAGATCCGCACCCCCGCCGACAACACCGCCTCCCAGCAGGTCGCCCAGAAGATCGGCTGTATCAGCGAGGGCGTGCTGCGCAACGCCTGCATAGTGCACCACCGCACCGAGGACGGCACCTGGACCGACGTGCGCAGCGACTTCATCGTGTGGAGCCTCCTGCCGGAGGACCTGGAAGGCGCCGACGAGCAGCTCGCCGACACCGGCGGTTTCACCGCGTACTCCGACTGGAACTGACCCCGCCGAGGCGCGCCCGGATCCGCGCACGGCCCCGCCCGCGCGCGTCCGTCACCTTCACCCGATACGCTCACGAAGCCCGCCCACGGGCCCGTATCCCTGACGATCTGCGCAAACCTGGAGACTGACGACGATGGCCGACCGGGTCACGGTGATCGGCTGGGACGGCTCGCCGCTGACCGACGCGGCACGCGCCGCCCTCGGCGCCGCCACGCTCGTGGCGGGCGCGGCCCACCACCTGGCGCTCCCCGAGGTCCCGCCCGGCGCCGAGCGCATCCGCCTCGGCAGCCTCGCCCTGGCCGCCCGCCGGATCGCCGCACACCGCGGCACCGCGGTGGTGCTCGCCGACGGCGACCCCGGCTTCTTCGGCATCGTACGGACTCTGCGCGCACCGGAGTTCGGCCTGGAGATCGAGGTCGTCCCCGCCGTCTCCTCCGTGGCCACGGCCTTCGCCCGGGCCGGCATGCCGTGGGACGACGCCCAGGTGGTCGTCGCCCACCCCCGTACCCTGCGCCGGGCCGTGAACGTGTGCCGCGCCCACACCAAGGTCGCCGTCCTCACCTCGCCGGGCGCGGGCCCCGCAGAACTCGGTCTGCTCCTGGACGGGATCCACCGGACCTTCGTCATCTGCGAGGAACTGGGCACCGAACGCGAGCAGGTCACCGTCGTCACGTCCGACAAGGCCGCCGACCACAGCTGGCGCGATCCGAACGTCGTCATGGTCATCGGCGGACCCGCCGGACCGGGGGCCGCGGCCGAGGGCGGCGGCTGGATCGCCGGGCGCGACCCGGGTGCCGGGCCGCGCGGCTGGGTGCAGCCCGACGACGAGTACGCCGCGTACGCGGCGTACGGCGGCGGGCTCGCCGAGGGAGAGACGCAACTGCTCCGAGCCGCCCAACTGGCCCGGCTCGGCCCCCGGGTCGGCGACCTCGTCTGGGACATCGGCTGCGGCAGCGGGGCGTTCGCCGCTGAGGCCGCGCGTGCGGGCGCCGCCGTCATCGCCGTCGACCGGCTCGCCGAGGCCTGCGCCCGCACCGAGGCGGTCGCGCGTCGCTTCGGTGTCCAGCTCCAGGTGGTGCGGGGGACCGCCCCGCACGTCCTCGAGAACCTGCCCGAACCGGACGTCGTACGGGTCGGCGGCGGGGGAGCGGCCGTGGTCTCCGCGGTCGCCGACCGCCGCCCGCAGCGCATCGTGGCCCACGCCGCGACCCGCGACGAGGCCGAACTCGTCGGCCGTGGCCTGACCGAACACGGATACCGGGTCGAGTGCGCCCTGCTGCAGTCCGTCGAACTGGACACCAGGGCCTGGACGGAGACCGAGCGGAACGTGGCGTTCCTGCTCAGCGGGGTATTGCCGGATCGCGCCCCGTGATCCTGTTGTCGTACTGCGCGCGGTAGGCTGGCCGATCGTTGTACCGCACCGGTGGCCCGGAACTTCGTTCGCCAATGTCCGGAAAGCGCGCCCGTTTTGGGGTGGGTGTGGTACGGCAGAACCCGAGGACGCGCAACGTGGCGCAGTCCACAGCGGACTGTCGCGGATCATGCTGTCGCGATGGCGCAACGGCCGGGACAATGCCACTGAATGGCTTTGTCGCCTTTTTGGGGCGGGTCGTTCGTGCCGCTGGGCACGCACGCTCGTTCTTCACTATGGGGCGGTCGGTGCGCCGTTCCGGGTGAGCTGGTCGTAGAAGCACTAACCGATGGGCGAGGGGTACGCATGACCGACACCGGCCAGGTCCCGGGCGAGGGGCAGCCGGAGAGCGCAGGCATGGTGGAACAGCCGGGCGTCCCCGCGCACGGCGCGTACACCTACCTCTCCGAGGCACCCGCCGAGGACGAAGACCTGCTGCTGCCGGGTGCCCAGGGTGCGTGGGGCAACGAAGTGCCGCCCCCGGCCCCGGAACCGATCGTCGAGGCCGTCCACGAACCGGACCCGCACGCGACGGCCGGCCGGGACAGCGGTTCCGTCGACCTCGGCGGCGTCCGGCTGCCGAACCCGGCGCCGGCCTCCGTGCCGCCGTCGCCCATCCTCTCGGCCCCGCACGAGCCGGCTCCGGCACCCCAGCCGCCGCGCCGGCCGCTGCACCTCGGCCCGCCGATCCCCGACGCCTCCGCGAGCCCGGTCCGTTCCCTCGCCGACCGCGGCCCCGCTGGAGCGCCGGTACGGCAGCCGGGTCCGGCCACGGTCGGCCCCGAGTACCTCGACGTCCAGCCGCTGCGCGACATGGCCCCGCAGAACGCGGCTCCCTGGGGCGCGGCGCCCGCCGCCGTGGCCCAGGCCGGCGCGGAGGCGCCGGCTGCCGAAACGGTTGGTCCGGCCGGAGTCACCCAGCCCGCCGCCGACGCGTCCGACGCCGCCCGGGCCGCCATGGCCCGACTCGCCACCCAGGCGGCCGCGCAGGTAGCGGTCGAGGAGGTCCAGGCCGCGGGCCAGGCGCAGGTCGTGCACGGTCACGACGGTGTGCAGCCCGCACACGGCCACGACGGGGTGTACGTCGCTCGGGGCGACGCGGGCCAGGCGCCCGAGGCCGCCCAGGATGCGGCCGGGGCTCCGGTCGGGCCCGGGCAGGGCGTGCCGAGCGCGCAGCCGGCCATGGACGTGCCCGGGCCCGGGCCCGAGGGCGCGGTTGCCGCCGGAGCCGTGGCCGCCGCCGATGGCGGGGGCGCTGCCGACGGTTGGGTGGTGGCCGAAGTGCCGGCCGTGACTGAGGCCGCCCCGCAGGCCGACGCGGTGGTACCCGCGGCGGAGGCCGCAGAGGCCGCAGGGACCGTCCAGCCCGCCGAGGTCACGGCAGGGGACGAGACCGGGCGGGTGGCGGACGCGGTGGAACCGGGTGCTCCGGTCCAGGCGCCGGAAGCGGCGCAGGTCGCGCAGGCCGTCCAGCCGCCCGAGCCCGCTGAGCCGGTAGAGCCCGCTGAGCCCGTACCGCCTGTTGAGGGCGCGCAGAGCACCGAGGCCCCGCAGGCAGAGGTACCTGCGGCTGTCGCCGACCCCGCTGTCGCCGTTCCGGTGCAGGCCGAGGCTGCCGACGCCGCGGCTCAGGGCATGGCCGACCCCGCTGTCTCCGTTCCGGTGCAGGCCGAGGCTGCCGACGCCGCGGCTCAGGGCATGGCCGACCCCGCTGTCTCCGTTCCGGTGCAGGCCGAGGCCGCCGACGCCGGTGTCCGGGGCATGGCCGACCCCGCTGTCTCCGTTCCGGTGCAGGCCGAGGCTGCCGACGCCGGTGTCCGGGGCATGGCCGACCCCGCTGTCTCCGTTCCGGTGCAGGCCGAGGCTGCCGACGCCGGTGTCCAGGGCGTCGCCGACCCCGCTGTCGCCGCTCAAGGCGTGGCCCAAGCCGCCGAGGGCGCCCCGGTACAGGCCCACGCGGCCGCCCAGGGCACCGCCGAGGCCATGCCCGCCGACGCCCCCGAAACCGCCGCCCACGCCGCGGCCCAGGTCCCGCCCGCCACCGACCCCGCGCAGGCGCCCGAGCCCGTCCCCGCTGCCGAGCCGATGCCGGCGTACGGGCCCGAAGCGGCCGAGGCGACCCCCGAAGCGGTCGGCTCGGCCCAGGACGCCGTACAGGCCCCGCTCGCCGACGGCCTTCCCACGGCGACCGAGCCCGCCCTTTCGCAGGCCCAGGGCCCGCAGCTCGCCGGGCCCGTTCCGCACGACGGCGAAGCCGCGACCGGCGAGCAGCAGTCGCAGGATGCCGCCGACCAGGCCGCTGCCGCCGGGCCGCCGGCCCCGGTCACCGCCGTGGCCGCCGTGCCCTCCGGCCCGCAGCTCCAGCCCACCGAGGCCGCTCCCGCCGCGGGCGCCGACGAGGCTGTGCCGCCGTCCGAGCCGGCCGCCGAGGCAGGCCCGGCCGCGGAGAGCCCGCGACCGGCCGCCGCCACCGACCCCCTGCCCTCCGGCGTTCCGCTGCAGGCGCACCCCGAGCAGCCGCTCGGGCAGTTCGTGCCGGTCGACGGCCAGGTGCCGACCACCCCCCACCTGGCCCCGACCCCGCCGCAGCCCCTCGTCCTGCCCGCCCAGGAGCTGCAGGAGCCCGTGGCCACGGTCCCCGCGCCCCGCGAGGCCGAGCCCGCTGCCGTACCGGCCGCACCGGCGGACGAGTACGCCCCCGACGTCGTACAGCAGGCGGAGGACCTGGAGACCAGGGCCGCCGACCAGGAAGAGAGCACGGCCGCTGTGGAAGAGGCAGAACAGTCCACCGGACCGGCCGCTCCCGCCTACGACGACGCCGAGCGCGAGGCCGTCCTGAAGGTGATGCGCGAGCGGCGCGACATCCGCAACGGCTTCCGCAGCGACCCGATCCCGCACGAGGTGCTGCTGCGCGTGCTGGAGGCGGCCCACACGGCGCCCTCCGTGGGCCACTCGCAGCCCTGGGACTTCGTCGTGATCCGGTCCGCCGACACCCGCCGTACCATGCACGAACTGGCCATGCGCCAGCGCGAGGCGTACGCGAAGTCGCTTCCCAAGGGCCGGGCGAAGCAGTTCAAGGAACTGAAGATCGAGGCCATCCTCGACACCCCGGTGAACATCGTCGTCACCGCCGATCCGACCCGCGGAGGCCGCCACACCCTCGGCCGGTACACCCAGCCGCAGATGGCGCCGTACTCCGCCGCGCTCGCCGTGGAGAACCTCTGGCTCGCCGCCCGCGCCGAGGGCCTCGGCGTCGGCTGGGTCAGCTTCTTCGACGAGCGCGAGATGGTCCGCGCCCTCGGCCTGCCCGAGCACCTGGAGGTCATCGCCTACCTGTGCGTCGGGTACGTCGACGAATTCCCGGACGAGCCCGAGCTGATGCAGGCCGGCTGGTCCAAGCGGCGCCCGCTGTCCTGGGTGGTGCACGAGGAGACCTACGGCCGCCGCGCCCTGCCCGGAGAGGAACCCCACGACCTGCTTGCCGAGACCGTCGCACAGATCCGCCCGCTGGACGCCAAGGCCCTCGGCGAGGCCTGGGAGCGCCAGAAGCGCATGACCAAGCCGGCCGGCGCGCTCGGCATGCTCGAGATCATCTCCGCGCAGCTGTCCGGGCTGTCCCGGCAGTGCCCGCCGCCGATCCCGGAGCCCGCGGCCGTCGCCATCTTCGCCGGCGACCACGGCGTGCACGCCCAGGGCGTCACCCCCTGGCCGCAGGAGGTCACCGCTCAGATGGTGGCCAACTTCCTGGGCGGGGGAGCGGTCTGCAACGCCTTCGCCACCCAGGTCGGCGCCGAGGTGTGCGTCGTGGACGTCGGTGTCGCCGCCGACCTGCCGGCCACGCCGGGCCTGCTGCCCCGCAAGATCCGCGGCGGCACGTCCGACATGACCACCGGCCCCGCGATGACCCGCGAGGAGGCCAAGGCGGCCATCGAGGTCGGCATCGAGACCGCCCGAGACCTGGTGGCGGCCGGCAACAAGGCGCTGCTCACCGGTGAGATGGGCATCGCCAACACGACGGCGTCCGCCGCGCTCATCTCCGTCTTCACGGGGGCCGACCCCACCGAGGTCACCGGCCGGGGCACCGGCATCAACGACGAGACGCTGGCCCGCAAGACCGAGGTCGTCCGCCGCGCCCTGGACTTCCACCAGCCGGACCCGGCCGACCCGATCGGTGTCCTCGCGGCCATCGGCGGCTTCGAGCACGCCGCCATGGTCGGCCTGCTCCTCGGCGGTGCCTCGCTGCGTACGCCGGTGATCCTGGACGGCGTCAGCGCCGGCGCCGCGGCTCTCGTCGCCCGTGCGATCGCCCCCGAGGTCCTCGCGGCCTGCATCGCCGGGCACCGCAGCGCCGAGCCCGGCCACGTGGCAGCCCTGAACAGGCTGGGTCTGCGCCCCCTGGTCGACCTCGACCTCCGCCTCGGCGAGGGCACGGGCGCCCTGCTGGCCCTGCCCCTGGTCCAGAGCACGGCCCGGGCGATGCACGAGGTGGCGACGTTCGATTCGGCGGGAGTCACCGAGAAGTAGCGGGCGCGGAAGTGGTCCGGTGTTCAGCTGCCGGACCACCTGTGCCGTCTGCCCTGCTCACGGCATAAAATCCGCACGTCAGGGCCGCTCCGGAGTTGCAGGGCGCCCACCTCACAGCTGCACGAGGAGCCGTACCTCATGGCCGAACACCCCGCCTATCCCGTAGGCCTCCGCCTTTCCGGCCGCCGCGTGGTCGTCCTCGGCGGCGGTCAGGTGGCCCAGAGGCGTCTTCCGGCGCTCATCGCCGCCGGGGCGGACATCGTGCTCGTCTCCCCGGAAGCGACCCCCTCGGTGGAGGCCATGGCGGACGCGGGGGAAATCCGCTGGGAGCGGCGCGCCTACGCCGAAGGCGACCTCGCCGAGGCCTGGTACGCCCTCATCGCCACCAGCGACCCCGAAGCCAACGCGCAGGCCTCCGCCGAAGCGGAGCGCCACCGCGTCTGGTGCGTCCGCTCCGACGACGCCGACCGGGCGACGGCCTGGACCCCGGCGACCGGTCACAGCGAAGGCGTCACCGTCGCCGTCCTCACCACGGACGCCCGCGGCCGCGACCCGCGCCACACGGCCGCCATCCGCGACGCGGTGGTCGAGGGCCTGCGCGACGGCACCCTGGTCGCCCCGCACCACCGCACCCGCACCCCCGGCGTGTCGCTGGTCGGCGGCGGCCCCGGCGACCCCGACCTGATCACGGTCCGCGGCCGCCGCCTCCTCGCCGAGGCGGACGTCGTCATCGCCGACCGGCTCGGCCCACGCGACCTGCTCGCCGAACTCCCGCCGCACGTCGAGGTCATCGACGCCGCGAAGATCCCGTACGGCCGTTTCATGGCCCAGGAGGCCATCAACAACGCGCTGGTCGAGCACGCCAAGCAGGGCAAGTCCGTCGTACGGCTCAAGGGAGGCGACCCGTTCGTCTTCGGCCGGGGCATGGAGGAGGTCCAGGCGCTCGCCGAGGCCGGCATCCCCTGCACGGTCGTCCCCGGCATCTCCAGCTCGATCTCGGTGCCGGGCGCGGCCGGCATTCCGGTCACCCACCGCGGTGTCGCCCATGAGTTCACCGTGGTCAGCGGCCATGTCGCTCCCGACGACGAGCGCTCCCTGGTCGACTGGCCGTCGCTCGCCAAGCTCACCGGCACGCTCGTGATCCTCATGGGCGTCGACAAGATCGGGAAGATCGCCGAGACGCTCGTCGCGCACGGCAAGTCGCCCGAGACCCCCGTCGCCCTCGTCCAGGAGGGCACGACGGCCGCGCAGCGCCGCGTGGACGCGACCCTCGCCACGGTCGCCGAGACCGTACGCGCCGAGGACGTGAAGCCCCCGGCGGTCATCGTCATCGGCGAGGTCGTGAACGCCGGTCCGGGGCCTGTGGCTTGATCACGCGTAACCCGGGGTAACACAACCCGTTCCGAGCCGTTGGCAGCACACCCAGGACAAGGCAGTATCACCCTGTGGCCGATCTCATCACCGTTGAGGATCCCGACGACCCGCGCCTGCGCGACTACACGGGCCTGACCGACGTCGAACTGCGCCGCAAGCGCGAGCCGGCCGAGGGCCTGTTCATCGCCGAGGGCGAGAAGGTCATCAGAAGGGCCAAGGAAGCCGGATACGAGATGCGCTCCATGCTGCTCTCGGCCAAGTGGATCGACGTCATGCGCGACGTCATCGACGAACTCCCGGCCCCCGTGTACGCCGTCAGCCCGGAACTCGCCGAGCAGGTCACCGGCTACCACGTACACCGGGGCGCCCTCGCCTCCATGCAGCGCAAGCCGCTGCCGACGGCGGCGGAACTGCTCCGCTCCGCCCGCCGGGTGGTGGTCATGGAGTCGGTCAACGACCACACCAACATCGGCGCGATCTTCCGCTCAGCGGCCGCCCTCGGCATGGACGCGGTACTGCTGTCGCCCGACTGCGCCGACCCGCTGTACCGCCGTAGCGTCAAGGTCTCCATGGGTGCGGTGTTCTCCGTGCCCTACGCCCGTCTGGAGACCTGGCCCAAGGGTTTGGAGTCGGTCCGCGAGGCGGGTTTCACCCTGCTCGCGCTCACCCCGGACGAGAAGGCCGCGCCCCTGGACGAGGCCGCTCCCCACAGGATGGACCGGGTGGCCCTGATGCTCGGCGCCGAGGGGGACGGCCTGTCCACGCAGGCCCTGGTCGCCGCCGACGAATGGGTGCGCATCCCCATGTCCCACGGCGTGGACTCCCTCAACGTGGGCGCGGCGGCCGCGGTGGCGTTCTACGCGGTGGCGACGGGACGGCCGGGGGCCTGAGCCGGAATCGGGAGCGTCACGTCCCTGAGCCGGAGGTGAGGACCGACTCGTACCGCCGCGGCATCGGCTTCCCGTCGTCCAGTGGCCCGAAGCCCGTCGCCGCGTGCTGCTGAGGCCGGCCGTCGCCGCCGCCGAGCCCGCGCGCCGGACCCTGACAGCCCTGCGCCACCGCGATGCCCAGCGCCACCAGCAGCGTCACCACCACGAACACGAAAAGCCGCTGGCGCAGCAGCCGGGGATTGGCGGGCCGCCGCCCGGTCCCCGTCGCACGCGGCGCCGGACGCCCGGTACCGCTGCGCGGAGCGGACCGGCTCCCGCTTCCCGAGCGGGGGCCGCCGACACGCGGGACCGGGGTGGGGCGGGCCGCGCCCGACCGGGAGGTGACGCCCCCGCGCGGGTTGCTGCCGCCCCGCGCGGGCGCACCACCCCGGGCGGGTGTGCCACCGCGCGGCACCGGGGTGCCGGGGGCGGTCCGCCGCTGGGTGCGCTGCTGCTCGGGATAGGTGTCCACGAGTCGTCCGGTGGGCCGGTCGGTTTCCGCGGCGCGCGGCGCGGGCGGTCGTACGTCGGTCGGGCCCTGTGCCTCGCGGGCGGCGATCTCCTTGAGCCGCAGCGCCAGTTGGAGCGTGCTGGGCCGGTCCTCGGGGTCCTTGGCCAGACAGGCCCGTACGAGCGGGGCCAGGGCGTCCGGTACGCCGTGCAGCTGCGGCTCCTCGTGCACCACGCGGTACAGCATCACCTCCGAACTGCCCTGCCCGAAGGGTGAGTCGCCGGTCGAGGCGTAGGCCAGGGTGGCGCCCAGCGAGAAGACGTCCGTCGCCGGGGTGACCGCCGCGCCGCGTACCTGCTCGGGAGCGAGGAAGCCGGGGGAGCCGACCGCGGTGCCGACATGGGTGAGCGTGGAGGCGCCGGTGGCCCAGGCGATGCCGAAGTCGATGATCCGTGGCCCCTTGGGGGACAGCAGGATGTTGGAGGGCTTCAGGTCCCGGTGGACGACGCCGGCCTCGTGCACGGCGACGAGCCCCTCGGACAGCGCCGCGCCGATCGCCGCCGCCTCGGCCGCGCCGAGCGGGCCCTCGTCGGCGACCTTGTCGTGCAGCGAGGGCCCGGGTACGTACTGCGTCGCGAACCAGGGCCGCTCCGCCTCCAGATCCGCCGCCACCAGCCGGGCCGTGCACCCGCCCCTGATGCGCCGGGCCGCCGAGACCTCACGGGCGAACCGCGACCGGAACTCCTGGTCCTCCGCCAGATCGGGCCGGATCACCTTCAGCGCGACCCGCTGCCCCTTCTTGTCGGAGCCGAGGTAGACCACGCCCATCCCGCCCGCGCCGAGCCGTCGGTGAAGCCTGAACGAGCCGACGACGCGCGGGTCCTCGCGCCTCAGGCGCATCATCGCCATGTTCATCCCCGCTGCCCGGTCCCTGTGACGTGGCACAGCTTACGTTTCCACGGCCGCCCGCGCGCAGAGGCCGCGCCCTCTCGGGCGGATGGATTGTGCGTGGCGGGCGCGCGAGGTGAAACACGGTCAGGAAGCCACTGTCTGCGGAGCCCTTGGGACGCCCGGCACTCCAACGCACATGTGTGTCACGGAGGTTGAAGCCGAGGCCGGTGACCATGAGTGGGGGCCCGCCACCGCCCGGAGGGGCCCACCGGTGGACGGGCGTACGCCGCCCAGAGCCGTCCGCGGCGCGGACGTCACCCCTCCCCCGGATCCGGTCGAAGTGATCGAAGTCACTCGAACCGCCCCGCCGGACCGGTCCGGACATGACGGGACACAGCGGGCGACCCCTCCGGGAAGACCCCGAGATCCGGGACCGCTTCTCCACCCAGGGGAGTACTCCACAGGTCATGGCTCATCCTCCGGGAGGCCCGGGATTCGGTACGAGGGCATGACGTCCGCCGGGCGCCGCGCCCCTAGATTTGAGGTCAAGCGGCGGGTGCAACACTCGTCCCCCGAGGTCAGGCACCCGCCGCTGCGAACGACAACCGAAACGGTCAGGAGAGGGACCATGGCCCACACGGCACCGCGGCGCACAGTGTTCGCCACCCGCCGGACGGCCCGCCGCCACCCCTTGGTGGCGACGCTCATGGCCCTTCCCCTCGCGGCCCTGCTCCTCCTCGTCTTCGACGGCTGGGAGACGGTGGCCACACAGGCGTCGTCCGTGGGTGCGATGTTGGGGCGCTGAGCGGCGACCCCAGGCCCGGAAGAGCGGTCCGGGCGGGGACATCCATCCATGAAACCCCGTGGGGACGGGGGTGCGGCGGACGGCACACATGCCGGCGCAGCTGGGGAGCTGCGCCGGCATCGCCGTTTCCGGTCCCCCCCACGCCGGCCGGCAGCACCATCGCCGACCGCGGCCGGCCCTTGGCCGGTCGCGCAGTTCCCCGCGCCCCTGAGGAGTAGCGCCACCGTCGGCCACAGAGCCTCAGCACTCGCCGCAGCGGTGGGCCGTCGTGCCCACGTGGTGCGGGCAGTCGTGCCGCTGGGGCGGCGCGGGCGGGCGCAGCGGCACCCCGCAAGCGCGGGCAGGCGAAGCCTCCCTCGGCCGGCTACCAGTACCCTCACCGCACAGCCCACCTTCTCGAGGCCCCCGTGACCCCAGACACCCCCGCGCTCCTGCCTGCCCTCACCGCGACGCTCACGGCCGCCGCCCACCCCCAAACCGGCGAAGCCCCCTGCACCTGCGCCACCACCCCCCTCGCCGTGCGCCCCGACGCCACCGTCGTCCGGCATGCCGGCACCGTCGCGAAGGCCCACGCGCCGGACACCGACCCCGCCGAGCTGGCTCTCCGCCTCGCCATGGCAGACCGGCTCCCGGACGTCCTCCTCGCGCCGCTCACCAGCGACCCCGTCGCCCTGCACGACCGCCTGGTGACCTTCTGGCCGTACGGCGCCCCCGTGGACCCGGACGATCCGGACGCCGCTCCCTGGGAAGCCGCCGCCACCCTCCTCGCACGGCTTCACCGGACGGCCCCTCCCGTTCCCCTGCCCCCGATGCGCGGCCCCGGGAAAGCCGCCCACGCCGTCCGCCGCCTGCGGACGGCCGTGGGCAGCGCTCCCCACCCCGCCGCACCCCCTGTCCTCCAGGCCTGGCACGGCCTGCCCGCCTGGGCCCGCGCCGAGGCCCCCATGCCAGGAACCCCGGTCCTCTGCCACGGCGACCTGCACCTCGGCCAGCTCGTCCGCCACCCCGCACCCGGCGGCCCCTGGCGGCTGATCGACGTGGACGACCTCGGCCTCGGCGTCCCGGCCTGGGACCTCGCCCGCCCCGCCGCCTGGTACGCCTGCGGGCTGCTCCCGCCCGACGAGTGGACCCGCTTCCTGACCGCGTACCGTGAGGCCGGCGGCCCCGCCGTACCCGCGGACGGCGACCCCTGGGCCGCCCTGGACGTCCCGGCCCGCACCCTCACCGTGCAGACCGCGGCCCGCGCGATCACCAAGGCGCTCGCGGCGGACCGCCCGCTGGACGAGGTGGACCAGGCCCTGGTGGACGCCTGTGCCCGAATGACTCCCGTCCCGCACCAGTTGACGCACGGATTCCCGGCATAGGCTGCAACCGACCGGGGCCGGACGGAGTCTGTCCTGGGGAAACACGAAGCAGGACCGACCGGCGAGGAGTTGAGCCGACCATGCAGTGTCCGAAGTGCCATGCGCCGATGCACACCTACAACCGCAACGGCGTTCAGATCGAGCAGTGCAGCGGCTGCCGCGGCATCTTTCTCGACTACGGCGAGCTGGAGGCGCTGACCCGCCTGGAGTCCCAGTGGTCCCAGCCGGCGCCCCCGCCCCCGTCGGCCCCGCAGGCGTACCCCGCGCCGTCCGCCCCCGCCTGGGGCGCCCCGCACGGCGGCGGCCACCAGGGGGGTCACTACGGCGGCCACGGCGGCCACGGTGGCCACCACCGCCCCAAGAGCTTCGGCCACATGCTCTTCTCCAGCTGAGCGAACGAAGAAGCCCCCGGCCGTACGAGACGGCCGGGGGCTTCTTCGGTGTGTGGACGATACTGGGATTGAACCAGTGACCTCTTCCGTGTCAGGGAAGCGCTCTCCCGCTGAGCTAATCGTCCTCGGGACCACGATCACTCGGACGTCACTCCACAGAGCGGATCATGGGCACTGCGTGCGCGATACTGGGATTGAACCAGTGACCTCTTCCGTGTCAGGGAAGCGCTCTCCCGCTGAGCTAATCGCGCGGGTAGGGATCTTCGAGAAGATCCAGTGGACGATACTGGGATTGAACCAGTGACCTCTTCCGTGTCAGGGAAGCGCTCTCCCGCTGAGCTAATCGTCCTTGGAGGTGGAGACGGGATTTGAACCCGTGTAGACGGCTTTGCAGGCCGTTGCCTCGCCTCTCGGCCACTCCACCAGGAGTGTAGGGGACCGGGAAGACCCCTTCTTCCTTCGAGCGGACAACGAGGCTCGAACTCGCGACCTCAACCTTGGCAAGGTTGCGCTCTACCAACTGAGCTACGTCCGCCTGTCGTTTCGGTCCGCTTCCACGTCCCGGCGACGTGTTGAACTCTAGCGGATTCCTGGGCCAGCACAAAAACGCGTTTGCGCAGCGTGCTGCGCTGCACCCACCGGACGACGTGGTCGGCGCCCGCGGCGGGACATGCCCGGGCCGCCTTTCGGACACCCGTCCTAGACTCGACCCGTGCTCCACCACCCTCCTCGGCGCCCTTCCGGGCTCCCTCCCCTCGCCCGCTTCGGCGACCGACTCGCCACCGGCCTCCTCGACGTCACCAGCGATCCCGCCGCCCTGGACTCCGCCGGCTTCTGGGCCGTCTGCGCGGACTTCGAGGGCCGGCTGACCTGCGCCCGCTTCGCGGACGTACGGGAGGAGTCGGTGCCCGCCCCGGTGCCGGGCGGCTGGCAGGGCCCGGCCGTCGGGGACTGGACCTCTTCCCTGGACCGCGCCGCGTACACCGCCGCCGTCGGCCGGATACGCGAGCACATCGCGGCCGGCGAGGTCTACCAGGCCAACCTCTGCCGGGTGCTCAGCGCGCCGGTGGCCCCCGACGCCGACGTGGACGCGCTGACCGCCGAGCTGGCCCGCGGCAACCCGGCGCCCTACGCGGGCACGATCCGTCTGCCGGAGCACGGCGTGGAGATCGCCACCGCCTCGCCCGAGCTGTTCCTGCGCCGGGCCGGCCGTACGGTCGAGTCGGGCCCCATCAAGGGCACCGGCCGCACCGAGGCGGACCTCCTGGAGAAGGACTACGCCGAGAACGTGATGATCGTGGACCTGGTCCGCAACGACATCGGGCGCGTCTGCGCCACCGGCAGCGTGACGGTGCCCGACCTGTGCGCCGTGGAGAAGCACCCCGGTCTGGTCCACCTGGTCTCCACCGTCCGCGGCGAGCTGCGTGAGGACGCCGGCTGGCCGGACCTGCTCGCCGCGGCCTTCCCGCCCGGCTCGGTCACCGGCGCCCCCAAGTCGAGCGCCCTCAGGATCATCGAGGCCCTGGAGACCGCGCCGCGCGGCCCCTACTGCGGCGGCATCGGCTGGGTCGACGCCGACCGGGGCGTCGGGGAGCTGGCCGTGGGCATCCGTACCTTCTGGATCGACCGGCCCTCCCCCGGCACGGCGATGCTGCGCTTCGGCACCGGCGCCGGCATCACCTGGGGATCCGATCCCCAGGGGGAGTGGCGGGAGACCGACCTGAAGGCGTCCCGGCTGCTCGCGGTAGCGTCGGGGATGTACCAGGAAGACCGGGCGGGCGGGGCGGGAACGGACGAAGGGGCGCTCACATGAGGATCTGGCTGGACGGCGGGCTGCAGGACATCGAGTCCGCCCGTGTCTCCGTCTTCGACCACGGCCTGACCGTCGGAGACGGCGTCTTCGAGACGGTCAAGGCGGTCGACGGGAAGCCCTTCGCGCTCACCCGCCACCTGGACAGGTTGACCCGCTCGGCCCGGGGCCTCGGCCTGCCCGACCCCGACCACGACGAGGTGCGCCGCGCCTGTACGGCGGTCCTGGAGGCCAACCCGATGCCGCTGGGCCGGCTGCGCATCACCTACACCGGCGGCCACGGCCCCCTCGGCTCCGACCGCGGCGACCACGGCCCGACCCTGGTGGTCGCCCTCGGCGAGACCGCACGCCGTCCCGACGTCACCGCCGTGATCACCGTCCCCTGGACCCGCAACGAGCGCGGCGCCCTCACCGGCCTGAAGACCACCTCGTACGCCGAGAACGTCGTCGCCCTCGCCCGCGCTCACCAACACCGCGCCTCCGAGGCCCTGTTCGGCAACACGGTCGGCCGGCTCTGCGAGGGCACCGGGTCCAACGTCTTCGTCGTCCTGGACGGCGAGATCCACACCCCGCCGGTCTCCTCCGGCTGCCTCCCCGGCATCACCCGGGCCCTGACCGTGGAATGGACCGGCGCCAGGGAGACCGACCTGCCGCTCGACGTCCTGGAGCGGGCCGAGGAGGTCTTCCTCACCTCCACCCTGCGGGACGTCCAGGCCGTGCACCGGATCGACGAGAGGGAACTTCCCGCGGCACCCGGCCCGGTGACCGCCAAGGCGATGCGGATCTTCGACGAGCACTCCGGCCGGGACCTGGACCCCTGACAGAAGCGGGAAATCCGGCTGACCGAGGGCTCGTGAGCGGGTAGAACTCCCGTGATGACGACGACCCTGCGGCCGGCCGAGCCGCTCCAGCAGCAAGCCGACGGCACCCGTTCGCGCCGCTACCAGGTGTGCGTGAACAGCCGTCCCGTCGGCGAGATCCGTCTCGGCACCTCGCCGTCCCTCGGCGCCTCGGTGGCCCGCATCCTCACCCTGCGGATAGCCGAGCCCGACCGGCGGCGCGGCCGGGGCACGGTGGCAGCGCTCGCCGCGGAGGAGGTGGCCCGCGGCTGGGGCTGCACCCACATCGAGATCGTGGTCCCCGCCGGAGCGGAGGCCGTGCTGCGGCTCGTCGACGTCCTCGGCTACACGCTGCGCAACCGCGGCATGGGGAAACGTCTCGGAGCCACCCCGCCCGCACTGCCCCCGGGCAGCCACGCACGGCCGATGACCCCGGCCGAGTACGACGCGTGGGAGGAGTACGAGTCCGAGCGGTACGCCCGTGACTGGATCGAGCTGGGTGTACCCGAGGCCGTGGCACGCGCCAAGTCGCGACGGGACCACGAGACGCTGCTGCCGCACGGCCTCGGCACCGAGGACATGCTCTTCAGCGTCCTGGAACACGAGGGGACGCGGGTGGGCACGCTGTGGGTGGCCCTGCAGGACGCCGAGGCGTTCGTCTTCGACGTCGAGACCGACACGGCCCACCGCGGCCGTGGGCACGGCCGGACTCTCATGCTGCTGGCGGAGCGCCAGGCGCTCGCCGCGGGCCGGTCCGTCCTCGCCCTCAACGTGTTCGCCGGCAACGCCCCGGCCGAGCGGCTGTACGAGTCGCTCGGCTACGAGACGACGCAGCGCGCCTTCTCCAAGCCGCTGTTGTAGGGCTCCGGGTCAGACCTTTCCGGCCAGCAGGCGGTCCGCGATCTCCTCGATGCGTTCGCGCAGCCCCTCCTGGCTCTTGCCGCCGTCCAGGCGCTCGCCCCCGATGACGTAGGTGGGCGTGCCGGTGACGCCGATCGCCTTGCCCTCGGCCTGGTCCGCGTCGACGATCAGGATGTGCCGGCCGTCGATCAGCGCGGTGTCGAACTCCTCGGCGTCCAGCCCCAGTTCACGGGCGACGTCGACCAGGAAGGGTTCCCCCGCACGGTCCAGCTCCTCGACCCGCTCCAGCACGGCCTCCACGTACGGCCAGCCCTTGCCCTGCTCCAGTGCCTCCTCGGCGGCCTGGGCGGCGGCGAAGGCGTGCTTGTGCTTCTCCAGCGGGAAGTGCCGCAGCCGCAGCTCCAGCCGGTCGCCGTAGCGGGCGCGCAGGGCACGGACGTCGTCCAGGGCGCCGCGGCAGTCGGGGCACTGCAGTTCGCACCAGACGTCGAGGACGAGGGCTTCGGCGCGGGCGGGGGAGGAGTCGCTCATGCGGTCCAGTCTTCCAGGCCGGAGGCGGCCGACCCAATCGGGACCGTACGGCCCCGCACGACCATGGCGCCTGGTGGGGCGGGGCCGGCGGACCGGCACCCGAGGAGGAGGCGACCCGGAGATCTCCCTGATGTCGGACCTGAGCATGGCATGGCGTGGACCGGGCGGTGCAGGATGGAAGGGACGAAGCGCACCTTGCTCGTGCTCTTGCGTCCGCCGCCCACCGACCGAGCCCGCCAGGAGGACCGGATGATTGCCGAGACCGTCTGCTCCGCCGTCTCCGTCGCGGGCCTGGGCATCGCGGTGGTCACGGCCTACCGCAAGCGTTTCCTCTCGGCCGCGCGTATCGCCGCCTACTCGCTGGTGCCGATCGGCCTGGTGATGACCGGAGTCGTCGGCTGGCTCGCCGACACCGCCTTCAGCCCCACGGCCTGGGCGGGCTTCGGCGTGCTGGCTGCGGCCTGGCTGCTGTTCGCGGGCGCCCGCGCCGTGGAGCGCCGCCGCGGCGGCACCCGGGCCGAGCGCAGGGCGGCCCGGGGCGCGCGCGCCGACACGGTGGCACCGGCGGCCTCGGCGCCCTCACTCGGTGCGGGGACGACCCCCGCCGCCCGGCCGACCGCCGCCCCGCGCTCCAGCAGCTCCGCCGACGACTTCAGCGACATCGAGGCCATCCTGAAGAAGCACGGCATATGACCTGAAACCGTTCACTACCGGAAGCAAGTCGAACAGGCCGGTACGGAAATCGGTGAAGTCCTGCACTCGGCGAGTGTGTGATCGCCAACGGGGTGCCGCCTGGGCCATCATCACCGGCGAGATGCTGGACACGACACAGAGCGAGGCCGCGCCGCCGAAGGACGAGCCGCGCGGGTGCCTCTTCGCCCTTTCCCAGCCACCGCTGATGATCTTCCTTGCGGTGATCGGGTGTCTGCTCCTCATGGCTGCGCTGCACGACCTGCTGTTGCTGTGAGCCGTACACGTCCGTCCCGGCGTCACCCGCCGGGACCGGCGTCGCCCCGGGCGCCCCCGTGGTCAGCCCGCCGCTTCCTTGCGCCGTGCCCGGTAGGCGGCGACATGCAGCCGGTTCCCGCAGGTGCGGCTGTCGCAGTAGCGGCGCGAGCGGTTGCGGGAGAGATCCACGAAGGCACGTCGGCAGTCCGGCGCCTCACAGCGCCGCAGCCGCTCCTGCTCCCCGGCCACCACGAAGAAGGCGAGTGCCATTCCGCAGTCGGCGGCCAGATGGTCGGCCACGGAGGCGCCGGGTGCGAAGTAGTGCACATGCCAGTCGTAGCCGTCGTGGTCCGTGAGTCGCGGGGTGGTGCCGGCCGCGGCGACCAGCTCGTTGATCATCCCGGCGGCGGACCGGGCGTCCGGGGCCGCGAAGATCCCCGCGAACCGGCCCCGGACCTTGCGCACCGCCGACAGGTCGAACTCGGACAGCACCCCGACATCGCTGATGGCGTGGCTTCGCACGAAATCGGCGAGTGCCGGGACATCCGGCAGTCCGTCCGCCGCCGTGTCGTCCTCCGGCACGGTGTTCACCAGATCCACCACGGTGTCGAGGGCGCACCGGGTGTCGTGGGTGATCAGCACGTTTCGCTCCCTGGCCTGGATGTCGGGCGGGCGCCCGCCGATGCTGGCCGATGGTAGCGACATCCACGCCCACCGCACCGGGTTCCGCCCCACCGGCGATTGCCGGTGGAACGCCTCCGTGCCTCTGAGGGTTCCCGAGACCTACGCCCCTGGAGCGCACGGAGAACAGGCCGGCGCCGCCCCGTGAACACTCACGGTGACGGCGTCGGCGTGTGCCGTATGCGGTTGTCTTGGCCCGAGCCGTCTCCCCGAGTGGACGGCGCCGGGCGGCTCAGGGGTGCCGCGACCTAGCTCTCCGCCAGGATGTGCGAAAGCTCCTGATCCAGATCGAAGTGCCGGTGTTCCGTGCCGGGGGGCACAGCGGCGTCTGTTCGCTTCAGGAAGGACTCCAGGGCCCGCGCCGGGGCCTCGAGCAGGGCCTCCCCCTCCGGGGAGCTGAGGGCGATGCACACGACGCCCTGACCATGACTGCGGGATGGCCAGACGCGGACGTCGCCGGTGCCGGTGGGCCGGTGCAGCCCCTCGGCGAGGAGGTCGCGGGCGAACACCCACTCGACGGTCTCCTCGGCTCCGGTGTGGAAGGTGGCGTGCACGGCGTAGGGGTCGGCCGTGTCGTACCGCAGGCCTGCGGGGACAGGCAGGGAGGACTCGCTCGACACAACGAGGCGCAGGTGCAGCTCGCAGCTGACCGTGGTGTTCATAAGCGCCAGGGCCTTTCGCTCAGTGTGCGCTCGGGGATTCGCACGTCGGCGAAATCGACATGCCACCTACGGTGCCGTTGTAAACCCCTCTGAGTGTTTTGCGTGCCTTTACGTAACTCTTCCGGCCGAGAACTCGTACGAGGTCTACGCCCATTCCGGTGACCTGATTCACTCCGGTAGGGTTTGTCTGCATGAATACGGGGAGTGACGAGCCGGGCGAGGTTGTCGTAGCATCGGGCGAGGCGGACAAGGCCAACGGGATGGACAAGGCGAAGGCGGGCTCGGAGCGGTCCGAGCGCAGGCTCGGCTCCCGGGCGCCCCAATTCGTCAAGGCCCGCCGGGCCCTGCACCTGAGCTGGCAGGTCGGCGTCTTCGTGGTCGGCCTGGCGGTCGTCGGCGCCGGCGTCGTCATGCTGCCGCTGCCCGGACCGGGCTGGGTCGTGATCTTCGCCGGCATGGCGATCTGGGCGACCGAGTTCGTCTGGGCCCAGCTCGTGCTGCGCTGGACGAAGCGCAAGGTCACCGAGGCGGCCCAGCGGGCCCTCGATCCGAAGGTGCGCCGCCGGAACATCACCCTCACGGTGATCGGCCTGGTGATCGTCGGCACACTCGTCGGGATCTACCTGTGGAACTTCGGCGCCGTGATGCCGTGGAAGATCAATGACCAGTGATCCGGCGCCGGGGCGCGGCCGTCCACCGGTCCGGCCCTGGTCGGAGGCATCCCCTGACATGGGGTAATGTTCTTCCTGCGTCCGGGCGATTAGCTCAGTGGGAGAGCGCTTCGTTCACACCGAAGAGGTCACTGGTTCGAACCCAGTATCGCCCACCCGGACACGACGGCCCACCCGCGAGAGCAGGTGGGCCGTCGTCGTTGCCGCGGCAGGCCGTTGCCGGGACGCACTGCGGGAGCCGACTCTCCGGGTGCGCGAGCGGCACCCACCGTCATGGCATTCCCCTGCTCGACGGGGCCGCCTGGACCGCGCCGAGAGCCACTCGCCGCAGGACGCGTCCAGGGCGCCACGCAGGTGGCCGAGGCGCATGACCCGCACTCATCGGGCCGACATGCGACCGGTGTGACGCCTGAGCCGGTCGCCCCCCCCCTGCGCCGAGGCCCACCGCTGTCCGTCTCCGGCCGGCTCCGTACGTGCGTCCGGCGTCGACCGGTTCCGGCTGACTCGTCGCCCGCGCCCGTTCTGCCGGCCGGACCTCCCTTCACCTGCGCCGTCACCCCTTGACCACCCCCTCGGCGACGGCCGGCCACCGCCGTCGCATTTCTTGAAACGATTCATGACGCGCGACGACGCTGCGAGGAAGAATTGCGGGAACCAACAGGAAGCTTGAGAGGCGTACGGTCCTGAAGGCGGCCGCGCTCGGGTTCGCCGCGACAGCCGGGTGTGGCGGGCAGTGGGGCGAGGGACGGCACGGTGACGATCCGTTACTCCTGGTGGGATGCCGAAGAGCGGGCCAAAGAAGATCAATCAGTGCGATCGCGCTCTTCGAGAAGAAGTACCCGGAGATCAAGGGCAAGACCGACTTCCAGACCTACCGGTCGTTCTGGGAGAAGTTCCGGACGCAGGCGGCCGGCGGAAATCCCCCGGACGTTTTCCAAAACGCCGTCACTTTCCTTCGGAAGTACGACACGCGGGGAATTCTTCTCGACCTGAAGTCCCAGGTGCAGGCGGGCAATCTGAGCATGGATCACTTCCGGGCGGCGCACGAAGGTCGGCGAGGTCGACGGCAAGCAGCTGGGAATTCCCGTCGGGTCCAACACGATGGCGCTCGTCACCGACAAGAAGGTTTTCCAGAAGGCGGGCGTCGAGCCGCGGCACGGCTGGACCTGGGACGAGTACTTCAAGGCCGTGACGACCTTCAACGACAACACGAAGGTCGCGGCGACACCGGCTACTTCAGCATCATGCACCTGTACGGCCTCTACCTCCGCCAGAACGGCGAGGCGTTCTTCACCAAGGACGGACTCGGCTTCGACAGGGCCGACCTGACGGAGTGGTGGACGGACGGCTGCAACCGTGTGAAGGCCGGCATCGTCACCGACCGAAGGTCGTCCAGCAGGACATGCCGCAGTCCGCCCTCTGCTGCGCTTTCCAGGGCCACTCGCGCCTGCACGCCCACGCCGCCGTACAGACCGTGACGCGGCGCTCGCCAAGCGCGCCCGGACCAAGTTCTACGGCTCCGACGGCTACACCGGGTCCGGCTCGCCGTGGAAGACCGAGAAGCTGACCGGACCGCCCACCCTGGTCGAGGCAGCGAGGCGAACTGGGTGTCCATAACGACACCGCGCGGTACGGCCTCGCGGCCATCGAGAACCTGGCCCTGCTCGGCGACAGGATGCCCCAGTGGTGGAGGGGAGCACCGTCGCACGGGCGGCGGTGCTCCCGCCCGGAGTGTGGCCGGGAGCACGCTGCGACGCATGAGTACGCGTACTCAGATCCATGTGTCCGCGGGCAGACTCGCCTCATGGACTGGACCCACTACCGCTTCCGCAGCCTGTGGCCCCTGCCCGCGGCGCCGGCCGTCGTGTATGCCGCGCTGGAGCGGCCCGAGGACTATCCGCGCTGGTGGCCGCAGGTGCGGTCGGTGACCCGGCTGGACGACGACACCGGTGTGATCACCATCCGGTCCGTCCTCCCGTACGCCATGACCTTCACCGCACGCCGGAGCCGCGACGAACCCGACGCCGGTGTGCTGGAGATCGCCGTGTCCGGTGACATCGAGGGCTGGGCACGCTGGACGGTCACCGCCGGCGGTCCCGGAACCCTCGCCCTGTACGAGCAGGAGGTCGAGGTACGCAAGCCCCTGCTCAGGCGGTTGGCGGCGCCCGGACGGCCCGTCTTCCGCGCCAACCACCGGCTGATGATGGCCGCCGGGCGGCGCGGACTGCTGCGGTACCTCGAAGCGGTTTGAAGTAACACCGCGGGGACCTGTATGGTTCAGTGCGTTCCCGGGCGATTAGCTCAGTGGGAGAGCGCTTCGTTCACACCGAAGAGGTCACTGGTTCGAACCCAGTATCGCCCACCGGGAAAGAGCCGGTCTGCACACGCAGACCGGCCTTTTCGTGTCCGGTCGTACGTCGTGACGGGGACGTCATGAGGGGTGGGGCAGGCAGGAGAAGACCGGGAAAGGCGATCTCGGTGCGCGGCGCAGGGTGCGGGCGCTGAGCGTGGTCGCAGCCGTCCTGCCGGCGGCCGCCGTCGTCGCGGGCGTCAGTGTGGCCCTCGTCGGCCGCCACGGGAAACTGGAGAGGCGCACGCCGCGCGGAACCGCCCTCCGGCTCCAGGCCGAGGCATTCCGGCCCTACTTGGCCGACCCCGCCACCTGCCCCGACGAACTGCCCGTCGGGCAACGGGCGGACCGGTACGCCGCGTGGGTCGTGGCCCTCGGTGTCGCATCCGCCCCGCACCCTCACGCCGCCGCCGGCAGCTCCGGACGCAGCGGCCACTCCGTGCTGACGATCTCCTCCGAGCCGCTGCGCGCGAACCATGCCTGAAGCCCGCGCGCCTGCGCCGCGTGCCAGTTCGCCTGGAGCGTGTGCAGCTCGGCGGGGGAGAGCCGCTCGAGCCGCGTCGCGAAACGGCGGCCCAAGGCCCGTACGACGTCCAGCGCGGCCAGTGCGTCCGCTGCCGCGTCGTGCGCGCCCTCCAGCGTCACGCCGTAGTGCGCGCACAGGTCGGTCAGCGTGCGCCGGCCCTTGCGGTAGCGGTCCAGGTGCTTGTCCAGGACCCGGGGATCCAGCACCCGCAGCGGGGCCGCCTCGAACCAGCGGTCGAGCGAGGTGGCGCGGTGCCGGCGCAACTCCCGGTCCAGCAGCGTCAGATCGAAGGGGGCGTTCATCACCACCAGGGGGCGCCCCATCGCCGCGTGCTCGGCCAGCTGCTCGGCTATCTCGTACATCACCGGCGCCGGCCAGCGGCCGTGGTGCTGCAGGTGATCCTCCGTCAGTCCGTGCACCGCCGTCGCCGCCTCGGGCACCGGCACACCCGGGTTCACCAGCCAGCGGGTGATCCGGGGCCGGGTGCCCGGCGCGTCCTGGACGACGACGGCGGCCGACACGATCCGGTCGGTCTCGACGTCCACGCCCGTCGTCTCCGTGTCGAAGGCAGCCAGCGGCCCCTCGTACCAGCACGTCATCCCAACCCAACTCCTCGTTCACCCACGGCAAGAGACGTTCCGTCTTCTGCCCGTTTGGTGATACCCGGGCCGTTTGCGCCGTACGCCGCAAGGACACAACAGGAGTACGGGTCTTTGCAGTTCAGCGGCCCGCAGCGGGAAACTCTTGGCTTGGAAGGCTGTTGGTCATGGCCATAGCGCAGCCCGAGCGGGGCGGGCTGCTGCCCGAACGTACGGGCACCCTTCGCGGCACGCTCGCCACCACCGCCTGCATGGAGACACTGCAGGTCGGCTATCTGCACGCGGTCGCCGCGGCCGCGGGCTGTTCGCTGTCCCAGCCCTTCCCGGACAACGGCATCGACTGGCACGTCAGCCACAGCGCACCCGGCCACACCGTCGACGACGAGGTCACCATCAAGGTGCAGCTGAAGTGCACCTACCAGGTCGCGCCGAACCCGCCGGGCCGCTTCTTCTCCTTCACGCTCGACAACGCCCACCTGCGCAAGCTCGCCCGCACGCCCGTCTCGGTGCACAAGATCCTGGTCGTGATGCTCGTCCCGCGCTCCCAGGACGACTGGCTGCGCGCCAGCCACGACCGGCTCGACCTCAGGCACTGCTGTTACTGGGTCAACCTCGCCGGCCATCCGGTCACCGGCCGGCACCGGACCACCGTGCGGATACCGACCTCGCGCATCTTCGACGACCGTGCGCTGTGCGAGATCATGACGCGGGTCGGGACGGGAGGCAGGCCATGAGGATCCGCCCGTACGACGAGCCGGCCCGGCAGGTCCGGCCGCACCCCGACGACCTCGCCTGGAACCGGCCGCCCGTGCCCGCGGAGGTCGACCCGGCCGTGCTCGGCGCCCTGCTGCACCGGCACGGCTGGCAGCGGCGCGGGGGAGCGGCCGGGCGCTACGGCCGCTGGACCCCACCCGGGCCCGGCGGCAACGGGACCAGCCTGCTGGTGCCCGAGAGCCGGGCCTTCCCCGACAGCGACGACCTGCTCGGCGAGGCCCTCGACGCCCTCGCCCGCAGCGACACCCCCTCGGCGCGCGAGATGCTGATCTCCCTCGCCGTGCCCAGCGACGAGATCCGCTGGTGGCGGGACATCCCGAGCGGGCCGGTGGGCGCCGCCCCCTGGACGGTCGACGAACAGTTGCGCGCCGCCGCCCGCCGGACGCTGCTCGCCGCCGCGCTCGCCACGCGCGCGCGTGCCGGCTACTACGGCGCCCGGCACCGCCGGCCCGCCGCCTCGCTCCTGGAGAACGTCCTCGTCGGCCCCACCGCCGAGGGCCGCCGGCTGACCGCGTTCGTGCCCGTGCCCACCGGCCGCCCGCTCGCCGTCCGCCTCCACCAGGCCCTGTACGCGGCCCGCGAGGCCATCGACTACCAGCGGGCCACCGGCGGCATGGACGCCTTCGACGGCGCCGTGGCGGCCGGCGTCAGCCGCGAGCTGACCGAGGCGCTGACCGCGCTCGTCCGCGGGACCGAGGGTGCGCGCATCGCCATCGCCTGGGCCCCCGGGCCCGGTGTGCCCGTGGGCTGTGCCCCCTCGGCCGAACCCGTCGAGTTCTCACCCGGCGACCTGCCCGTGCTCCACGCCGCGGGAGCCCGCTATCTGCAGGAGGAACCCTCCGTGCCGGTGCAGATCACCGGCGCCGTGGTCCGTCTGCGCCGCTCCGGGCCGTGCGGCGAGGGCACCGTACGGCTGCGGGTGCTGGCCGGCGCCGAGGTCCCGCACCTCCGCGTCACGCTGGACGAGGAGGACTACCGCATCGCCGGGCATGCCCACCTCGTGGGCCTCCCGGTGCGCGTGCACGGCCGGCTGGAGCGCCGGGGCGGCTTCCGCAGGCTCACCGGCGCCTTTGGGGTCGTACCCGTGCAGGTGGACGACGCCGAGCGGGACCGGCTGATGAAGTCCCTGCAGGAGACCCCCGAGGAAGGGGACTTCTTCGAGGAGGCGTGCGGGGAGGCGTACGGGGACGAGGACTGAGGGTGACCGTTTCGCGGTCGGCGGCGTCGGGTCGGTACGATCCCTTGTGCGCGCGCTCCTGGTATGGCGCCGCACCCCCCTTCAGTCAGGAGAGACCGGTGTCAGACGTCCGTGTGATCATCCAACGCGATTCCGAGCGGGAAGAACGCGTGGTGACGACGGGCACTACGGCCGCCGACCTCTTCGCGGGCGAGCGCTCGATCATCGCCGCGCGCGTGGGCGGCGAGCTGAAGGACCTCAGCCACGAGCTGTCCGACGGTGACGAGGTCGAGGGCGTCGAGATCTCCTCCGAGGACGGTCTGAACATCCTGCGCCACTCCACCGCGCACGTCATGGCGCAGGCCGTGCAGGAGCTCTTCCCCGAGGCCAAGCTGGGCATCGGCCCGCCGGTCAAGGACGGCTTCTACTACGACTTCGAGGTCGCCAAGCCGTTCACGCCCGAGGATCTCAAGGCCGTCGAGAAGAAGATGCAGGAGATCCAGAAGCGGGGACAGAAGTTCTCCCGCCGCGTGGTGACCGACGAGGACGCCCGCGAGGAACTGGCGAACGAGCCGTACAAGCTGGAGCTGATCGGCCTCAAGGGCTCGGCCTCCGCCGACGACGGCGCGGACGTGGAGGTCGGCGCCGGCGAGCTGACGATCTACGACAACCTGGACGCCAAGAGCGGCGAGCTGTGCTGGAAGGACCTCTGCCGTGGTCCGCACCTGCCCTCCACCCGCCTCATCCCGGCGTTCAAGCTGATGCGCAACGCGGCCGCCTACTGGCGCGGCAGCGAGAAGAACCCCATGCTGCAGCGCATCTACGGCACCGCCTGGCCGTCCAAGGACGAGCTGAAGGCGCACCTCGACTTCCTCGCCGAGGCCGAGAAGCGCGACCACCGCAAGCTCGGCACCGAGCTGGACCTGTTCTCGATCCCCGAGGAGATCGGCTCCGGTCTCGCCGTCTTCCACCCCAAGGGCGGCATCGTCCGCCGTGTGATGGAGGACTACTCGCGGCGCCGCCACGAGGAAGAGGGCTACGAGTTCGTCTACACCCCGCACGCGACCAAGGGGAAGCTCTTCGAGACGTCCGGGCACCTGGACTGGTACGCCGAGGGCATGTACCCGCCCATGCAGCTCGACGAGGGCGTGGACTACTACCTCAAGCCCATGAACTGCCCGATGCACAACCTGATCTTCGACGCGCGCGGCCGCTCGTACCGCGAACTGCCGCTGCGTCTCTTCGAGTTCGGGACCGTGTACCGGTACGAGAAGTCGGGAGTCGTGCACGGCCTGACCCGGGCCCGCGGCTTCACCCAGGACGACGCGCACATCTACTGCACCCGTGAGCAGATGTCCGAGGAACTGGACAAGACCCTCACCTTCGTCCTCGGCCTGCTGCGCGACTACGGCCTGACCGACTTCTACCTGGAGCTGTCCACCAAGGACCCGGAGAAGTTCGTCGGTTCGGACGAGGTCTGGGAGGAGGCCACGGAGACCCTCCGCCAGGTCGCCGAGAAGCAGGGCCTGCCCCTGGTTCCCGACCCGGGCGGCGCCGCCTTCTACGGCCCGAAGATCTCCGTCCAGACCAAGGACGCGATCGGCCGTACCTGGCAGATGTCGACCATCCAGCTCGACTTCAACCTGCCCGAGCGCTTCGACCTCGAATACACCGGCCCCGACGGTGCCAAGCAGCGTCCGGTCATGATCCATCGCGCGCTCTTCGGCTCCATCGAGCGCTTCTTCGCGGTACTCCTGGAGCACTACGCGGGTGCCTTCCCGGCGTGGCTCGCCCCGGTCCAGGCGATCGGCATCCCGATCGGCGACGCGCACGTCGAGTACCTGGCGAAGTTCGCCGCGGCGGCCAAGAAGAAGGGCCTGCGCGTCGAGGTCGACTCCTCCTCGGACCGTATGCAGAAGAAGATCCGCAACGCCCAGAAGCAGAAGGTGCCCTTCATGGTCATCGCGGGCGACGAGGACATGTCGAACGGCTCGGTGTCCTTCCGCTACCGCGACGGCTCGCAGGAGAACGGCATCCCGTTCGACGACGCCATCGCGAAGATCGCCAAGGTCGTGGAGGAGCGGACCCAGGTCTGATCCGGCACCTGACCCGCACGAAAGGCTCCCGGGAGGCTCAGCGTCCCGGGGGCCTTTCGTCGCTCTGGCGGGAGAAGATCTGCATCAGCAAGGACGAGAACGAACCCGTCACCGCGCCGAGCAGGCCGAGGCCGCAGGCCATCATCCCGATCGCGATCACCCTGCCGAGCGCGGTCACCGGGGTGATGTCGCCGTAGCCGACCGTGCTCAGGGTCGAGGCGGCCCACCACACGGCGTCCCCGAACGTCTTCATCGTGGCGCCGGGCGCCCCGCGCTCCTGCTGGTAGACCGCGAGGGCGCCGCAGAAGCCGAGCAGCAGGGTGGACAGGCTCGCGTAGGCGATCACGCGTGCGTACAGGGACAGCCGGGGCTCTCCCTGCCGGCGCTGGATGACGTCGTAGAGCGGAACGATCCGCAGCGGGCGCAGCAGCGGCAGGATGACCACGACCGTGTGCAGGAAGTGCGTGCTGACGAAACGCAGGAAGTGCTGCCCACTGAGCCGCCAGCGCACCACGTAGTCCGCGGCGAACAGCACCCAGAGGGCGAGCATCGTGAACCCGCACAGGTTCCGCCAGCCGGACGGCAGGCTCACGGCCAGGACACGAGTGGCATAGGCGGCGATGAACACCAGTGACGCCACGAAGAGCGGAATCTCGGTGCGCTGCTCCCAGTGAGCCGCGGGGCTGTCGTCGTCCACCGGCCAAGCTTGGCCGGTCACCGCCGTCTCGCCGCCCCGGCGACACGCCGCGAACGGGCGAAGCCATATGCTGCCTTGCATGACGAGTGAGCCGGAGCAGCAGATCGGAGTGGGGACGCAGGACGCGTTCCAGCGCCTGTGGACGCCCCACCGGATGGCCTACATCCAGGGCGAGAACAAGCCGACCGGTCCGGGGGCCGACGACGGCTGCCCCTTCTGCTCGATCCCGGCCAAGTCCGACGAGGACGGCCTGATCGTCCACCGCGGCGAGCAGGTCTACGCCGTCCTCAACCTCTACCCGTACAACGGCGGCCACCTGATGACCGTGCCGTACCGGCACGTGGCCGACTACACCGAGCTGACCGGCCCGGAGACCGCCGAGCTGGCCGAGCTGACCAAGCAGGCGATGACGGCCCTGCGCACCGCCTCCGGCGCGCACGGCTTCAACATCGGCATGAACCAGGGCACGGCGGCCGGTGCCGGCATCGCGGCCCACCTGCACCAGCACATCGTCCCGCGCTGGGGCGGTGACACGAACTTCATGCCGGTGGTCGGCCACACGAAGGTACTGCCGCAGCTGCTCGCCGACACCCGCAAGATGCTCGCGGAGGCCTGGCCGGCGGCCTGACCCTGCTGCGCCGGCCGGCAGCCCCCGGAGCCGCTGCCCCCACCGACCCGCACCCCGCCGGACCGCCGGAGGCTCACGCGTCGTACAGGTCGGCCTTCTTCGGTGTCGGGTCCTGGACCAGGCCGCTGAGGACGGACGAGCGGTTGCCGAACTTCTCGATGTCCACGCCGTTCTCCTCCAGGACCCGGAGCGCGGCCGAGTGCACCACCCGCAGGACCGGCGTGGCCGCGCGCAGCGCGTCGTCGGCCATGAAGCGGTGCCGCCAGGGCTGGTCGGCCCACGCGTGCCGCAGGCCGAACGGCTCGGGCAGCACGAGCGAGCCGCCGAGCCAGTTCAGCAGCGGCGGATACCAGGTCAGCGGGGCGCGCGCGGTGAGCCGTACCACCTCGTCGGTGGGGACCAGCGGCAGCTTGACCGTGCGGGTCTCCCAGGGCTTGAAGGACTTGGAGACCTCCTTGGCCGGCGCCTCCGGCTTCGTGGTGAACAGGGGGTTCACCGGGCCCAGGGCATGTCCGGTCACCTCGATGCGCAGCGTCTCGTGCAGCACGGTCACCGTGATCAGCATGGTGATGACGAGCTGCCCGTCCCACAGGGTCCACTGCACGCCCAGGTAGTGCCGGTCGCCGCTGCCGAACTGCTGCTTGTTGCAGATTTCCTGTATGGCGTGCGGCTTGACCTGGAACGCCTCGACGTCCGTGCCCTCCGGCCGGGACACCGCCGTCGCCTTCTCCCCGATCGGCGTGACGATCCAGTGCCGTATCGACGGCTTCGGGAAGCCGCCGGTGTTCAGCGGGCCCCGCTCCAGCATGCGCAGCTGGTCGTGGATCGCGCGTATGACGTCCCAGCTGCGGAAGGGGTGGATCTCCCGGGTGGGGTCGGCCGGCACCAGGTCCTCGGCGAGCTGCCAGGCGCCCCAGCGGGTGCCCATGCCGAGTATGCCCTTGGGGCCGGCGTAGAAGACCGAGTTGGACTGCTGCTCGGCGCTCAGCCGGGCCAGCGACTGGCGCAGCTGCTCGGCCGCGGTCTCACCGGGACCGCGCGGCACGGCCTCGGGGACCTTGGCGCCGACGCTGCTGCCCGAGAGCAGACCGTCCCAGCGCGCCCGCAGGTCCTTCGCGGTGCGCTCGCAGATCTGCTTGGCCCAGAACCAGCCGAGCACCGGGGCGACGACGGCCCCACGCGCGTACCACGCCCAGAACCCGCTGAACGGCATCTTCAGCAGGAAGAGCCCGGCGAGCACACCGACCCCGGTGAGCAGGGCGGTGGCCAGTGCCCCGGCCCGCTTGTCGTCGCGCCTGACGACCAAGGTGCGCAGCTGGAAGACGAGCAGCCAGCCGATGAGTCCCGGCAGGAAGATCAGGCCGCACAGGGCCACGACGACGGACAGCCGGCTGTCGCGCTCGCGGCGGATGTTGTTGGCCGCCAGGCAGTGCTCCACGACGACCTGGGGCTCGGCGCCGAAGGACTGGATGAGCGGCGTGCGGCCGGGAGTGAGCATGCGATCGACGACGGCCCGGGAGAAGGCCTCGCCGAGATTCGGCCGGACCAGTCTCCACTTGCCGGCCTTGACCGTCGACTGGTGCCACTCGTTGTCGGTCTTCTTGATGTCCTCGATCACGTTGTCCCGGTAGGCGGCCGAGGCCAGCGCGAAGGTCGCCGCCTGGCCCTCGTCACCGGACACGGGCACCTGCGGTCCGTCCCACTCCGTTCCAACCGACATTCCCGCCCCCATCGCCGCCGGTGTCGCTCCTGCGGCCTTCCCGACTTCCCTGCCCCGCACACCTGTTGTCCAGGCCGTCCTGCCGATACCACATCACTACCGCACGAGTTCGGCACGACGTGATCGGGTGATCAGCGTATCCGTAGCCACTGACACCGCGTCGGCGGACGGCCGAAGCCGCCCGCCGGCGCACGGAGTTCAGCGGTGGTGAACTCCGTGAACGTGCACTCCATGAACGCCGTACCCGGTCCGCCCCGGGCTCCTAGACGAGTCTTTCCAAATGCCTGCGGGCGCGAGGAGAGGGTGTCCATGATCGTTTGTGACGACGAACCTGGACACCCTCGTGACCGCACTCTA